>NZ_LBIZ01000107.1:0-216437 GCF_028128665.1 Bradyrhizobium sp. CCBAU 45384 | reverse complement strand
CCTCCAAAGCCAGTATCTGCATTAGAACTTGGGTTGCGGCTTCGCGATCTTCCATGCCATCGGCGACTTGCCGCAATCGTGCGATTGGCTTCCAGTTCTTTCCGTGCGGTGGGGGCGTCCTAAGCTTCCACCTCCTATTCCACCTTCCATCGGCTTCCACCTCATGTGCTACCACCCCCTTATACCCCGGGGGGCGGTGGAAGCACCGCCGCTGTGTTCGGTCAGGGACGCTGTCTAGTCGCTCCAGCCGGCCCGCCTACGGTCGGTAGCGGCTCACCGGGAGCCCGATCAAGCGGTTGATGTGGTCTAGCAAGGCCCGTCGTATATGGCGGCGCGTCGTTGCTCGCTGTCCGGAGGTTGACCTTTTCCACGGTGACTGCAGACGCGATCACGACAACGGCGACCACGGCAAGTGCAAACAAGACCAATGCTGTCCGGTGCTGATCCATCAAAAACCCTCCGCGAAGGGCGAAACGCCAAGGCTTGAAATAAATGTCGGTAACCGAGCCCTAACGCGCCAGCGAGGGCTGGGTTTCAAAATTGCAACCACGAAAGGATATAGTGCCAACACGAGCAAAGCAATTCCGGCTGCCTCAGTGGCGACCCTACGTCAGACCCGTCTTCAAGTCAGACGCGTTCTACAAATCTGCAAGGTGGCGAGCGCAACGGGCCGCGTGCCTGCAGCGTGACGTTAGCCGGTGCACCGAGGCTTTTTGCAGCACCCCGAACGACAGGCTAACGGCGCATCACATCATTGAACGCGGCACGCCCGGTTAGACCGATACGCTGGGTAACCTCCGTACGCTGTGCTTCCGGTGTCATGACCGGCAACACGGCCAGCGAGGCCGGCGCGTGTTGTGAAGGCTCTCCGCGGACATTATGGTGGATGCTCGCAAACAATCTGATAGAGGACGAGCCTCAAACGAGCGTCACCGGGGATGCTGTCACAACCATCAGAATGCGCTTAAGCGCGGCTGGTTTTGATGCTCTTAAGGCGACTTCATTTAAGAGAAAAGAACGCAATCAGGATTAGGTCGACAACAGTCCTATCCAGAATCCGACCACGTGCACGGAGAATTGCACGCAACACAGGGGCGGCCAGTCGGATGCCTTTTCCATTTTAGGAGTGACAGTTGACTGAATTCTTCTCTCGACGCGCCGAACTTCGTAACCAATGGGACGTGTAAACGGCAAGGGAGTCGTACAGACGCGTCCTATGGACCCTGTGCCCGCGAACGCGATCAAAAACCTGCGAATGCCGAAGCCATATGGTGGCGGGGAGGGCGACTACAAAGTCAGTAAGCTTGTTCGCGGCGTAGATACGTTCGTTAAGCTGAATCGCGACGGCGACAAGCGCACAATCTTAGCTGCGACGTCTTAGCGACGTTCGCGGTTGGTTTGACTCGGAAAAGGTCTTTCCAAAAGCGGGCAAGAAGTTTCCGAGTCAAGAGAACGAACCGAGATCGCGTCAACGATGGTGACCGAGTCCAATTCCGAGCCTGATTGCCTTCTGGCGAAGCGAACCTTCAGTGCGCTTCATTTGTTTGGCGATCTTCACAATCGGTGTGCGTGCCTTTGAGTGCGCACGCAGTTGCTTGACGTCATCTGCGCTGTAAGTGCGGCGTGTTCTTTTCTTGGCGTTTTTTGCCATTTTGAATTCCCGATTCGTTATTGACCGGGGCCTTCTAAGTAAGATCGTCGCGAATAACAACACCGCACCAGTTGCAACATCTTCTGTCAGTAATTTTGCCGACGGTCGCCAAAGCCATACTCATCGAGCGGCCCGCGATTGATGTCCGGTTCCCGCCATGACAGACATCCCCGATTTCACGCTACTCCTCCAACGGATAAGCGACGCCGTTTGGCGCATCGCTCCATCGCCGATGAAACGAGAACTTTCTTTCAGGCCCAGAGAGCCACCGCGATTTGCGACCAAAAGATCATCCTGAACCCTTGCCTCACTCATCGAATGCCGCCGAGTAACGGCAACATGAAGAGAGGCGGCTCGACGAGCCGCCTCTGCGCACATTTGCGGGCCTATTGGCAGAGGTGTAGATGATCCTGCCCCGCCCTTAGCTAAGGCCCCGGTTGACGCAGGGTAAGCTATCGTGGCTGCTCCGGCCGAGCTTCCGGCGCTTCCCGTCGTGGTGCCACCACGCCGCTCCTCGCGTAGTTCCTGCCGCGCATTCCGCCGGTCTTCGCGACGATCACGTCGGCCTTCGCGCCGATCCTGCCGCCGCTCCATGCCCGCTGTTTGGGCTTCCGCCCCCGTCGCCGTCAGCGTTGCGGGAAGCGCTATCAGTCCAAACGCGGTCGCCCATCCGAGAGACAAAAGAGCCTTTCGCCGAGAAATCATGAGATCCTCCCGTGCAAGAGTTAACTCGCTTGATCCACATCAGCGTTGAGGAGCAAGTGAGCCACCTAATAATTGTCCAATGGAGCTGACCTATCTCGCGAGAGGGAGGTTTGGCGCGTAGGCACAGCAAGCCCGACTTCCGCTCGGGGTCTTGGTTGCGTGAAAACGCCGAGACGCTCGGTGACGATAGAAGAAGTTATTCGTCCAACACCGTCCCAGCGCACAAACGCGAAAGCGCAGTCAACTCTAATGACGCATGGAAGAATGCAATTCTCGCTGCGTTTCGATTTTTTGCGTTTTCACGCAGCCAGGGTCATTCGCGTCGATTTGGCAGTGCCTCTACGAAGGCCGGTCTAGCCCCGACTGCTGACGTGCGGAACAGCGGGGCCGACCTTCGCCTTCGGGCCATGTGTGGACGGCTCCGGGTTGGCAAGGAGAATCTTCACGTCGCAGGATTGGTCGGAGCAGCCATGTGTTCGGCCTGTGTGTGCGGTACGCATGACCGCTGGCCATAATGCCCTCCGCGGATCAGGTCCCGGTCAAAAGCACGCATTCGAGATGCTGTGGCCCGAGTGGGTTGTCCTGATCGCCGGATCGACCGGCACTGCATTACGTGCTGTTCGCCCTCCCAACCGTTACGTCACGCCGGCGATGTCGGCGCGATCTCGTTTAGGCCGCCAGCGCGGCCGGCTCCTGGTAGGGTTGGTTCCTTGCCATCATCGCCCAGGCCATCCTGGCGAGCTTGTTGGCAAGCGCGATGGCCGCGACCTTGGTGGGCCGCCGGGCCAACAATCGCGTGAGCCATGGCCGATGATCGGTGCCATGGATCTTGGCGTAGCGGATTACGGCGAGCGCGCCAGCCGTGAACAGGCTACGCAAATAGCGATCGCCCTGCTTGCTGATGCTGCCGAGCTTGTCTTTGCCCCCGCTCGAACTCTGCTTTGGCACGAGACCAACCCAGGCCGAGAAGTCTCGCCCCGATCGGAAGGCTTTGGGATCGGCAATGCTGGCGACCAGTGCTGTTGCCAGCGCCGGACCGACGCCAGGGATCGCGTCCAGCCGCTTGCTCGTCGTGTTTGATCGATGCCAGGCGATGATGCGACGGTCGAACTCCAGGATCTGGGCCTTCAGCGCGCGCAATTGACCGCCAAGAGCCGCAAGGCACGCGCGGGCCACCTCCGGGAGCCGCCGGTCAGCTGCATCGGCGACAACTTCCAGCAATTGCTCGACGCCTCGCCGCCCGACGGGGGCGACAATCCCGAACTCGGCAAGATAGGCGCGGATCGAGTTGATGACCGCGGTCTGCTGGCGGATGAAGAGGTGGCGCGCTCGGTGCAGCATCAGGCAGCTCTGTTGCTCGGCTGTCTTGGTCGGCACGAACCGCATGTTGGGCCTCGTCACCGCTTCACAGATCGCCTCCGCGTCCGTCGCGTCGTTCTTCTGCCGCTTGACGTAGGGCTTCACATAGGCCGGAGGCATCAATCGCACCGTATGTCCCAACGCCTGCAATTCACGGGACCAATGGTGCGATGATGCGCAAGCTTCGATCCCCACCAGGCATGGCGGCAACTTCTGGAAAAACGCCAAGACGTGGCGGCGCCTCAACTGACGGCGTACGACCACCTGGCCGGCAGCATCAACGCCGTGCACTTGGAAGACCGACTTCGCAATATCAAGGCCAATCGTCGAAACTGACTGCATAGGCTGCTCTTCCGAATCGTGGGAGCCTCAAAACAGCACCCACTCCTTGGCACTCTCGTGCCGGTGGAGGAGCCGTCCACAGCATCAGTAGCGGTCATCCGTGAACGTCTATGAGCAACCGTATGCGGACCTCAAAGCTCTTCGCCTTCCAGATCACTAACGCCGAGCGTCCAAGCACGTACCGTTTCTATTTTGGCCAGCGGCGCTTCCAACTGCAGCTATATCAATGGCAACCTCATCCGATCCGTCAGCCTGCTCAGTAGCGATCACGACGTCATGAGGTCCAGTCGTCATATAGCATATAGCCCGGTATAAGCTTGCCGCCAGCGTTCTCGACCAGCCTCGATAGCCGTGACGCAGAGAGGCAAATCCCTGCGCAAACAGGTGGCGGCATCAGTGGCGGCGCGAGGGCTGCGGTTGGTGGTGCATCAGTAGAATACGACGGCGATACGTTTTTCTCTACGCCAGACGACTGAACAGCGACGTGGGTCGCCGTCCGGAATGACGGTCAGCGCGAATTCGTCGGGAATCTTTTCATCTCCAGCCATGTCAAGGGCGGCACCGTATGCAGAGATGGTGCGAATCACGCAATCTGCTTTCGTATGACCGAAGCTGATCGAGCCGGACTTTGGGATGCGTGTCGAATGGAAACTTTTCTGCTCCATAGTTTTTCTCCGAGTAAAGGACTCACCAGAGCGAAGGAAATCGATTGTCGTCGGGCACCTCCTGCATCAAAACGAGCTTGTCAAAATCTCGGAAGTCGATCAGATCTCAGCGCCATCGAATTAAATTCCTGCATTGAAATACCACGTTTAATACGACTAAACAAATTAAATGCAAATTGCGGAGTTTAGATATAATACGGCGTGCTGGCCCAGCAACCTCAGCTACGGGTTCCAGCCGACCTTCATCCTTTCCCTGTCCTATAGATTCTCTCTCTCGATCCTTCGTATTAAATTTAAGCTTGTCAAAAATATTTAATTAATTTATTAAACAGCTCGATATTAAAATTTTGTTGGCGGGAGTGCTTGGCATGGACGAGAGAATTGCTCGTTTGCGCGCCCATCAAAAGAACGTTGAGCGCTATTTGCACCTTCTCAACACCGAGCTGACGGATGTTGAGATGCATTACCTCGAAAAGCGTCTATTCGAAGAGCGTTCCGTGATGGCCATTCTGAGCGCTGGCGATCAGCGAAGCATCGATCTTCCCGACGCTCTGTCATAGGGGCGAAATCCATTTCCAACTAGCATTGGAGAACGAAGGGCCGGTCATGCGAAATCCAGACCACGTTTCCGATCGCTACCTCGCCCTGATCGTGGCGGGTTTTGCCTTGCTCTGCTCAAGCCTACTAGCTTTTGCGTTCCTTTGAGCCTTATGGGCCTGAAGCTTGCGGAGCGAGCACGGCGCGTGCTTACCGAACGCGGCTGTGCCGAGGGTCCGCAATGGGTCTTGGCCGTGTAAAAACGGCCTTACAGGGGCCGTCAGTCTTGAAGCCAAAACTGGGCCCACCTCAGGTCACGATCGCGGCAATCAGCGGCCTGACCCCAAGGATATTCATTGCTCGGGTCAGATTATAGGCCAAAACCGAGAGCGCCATCTCAGCGGCTACCTTTGGAAGGGTTTTGGTCAGAAAGTGCGTCGCTCCCATGCGTGCCTTCATCGTGCCGAACGGATGCTCGACAGTCTCGCGACGAAGGCGCATTGCGAGCGGGTTCGCATCGAGCCGCTGCTGCACGGCGTCGAGCAGATCCTCGTGCTCCCATCGCGTGATCCGCCGCTCTGACCCGGGCGTGCACTGAGGTTTGATCGAACAATTCTTACAGGCGTTGGTCCAGTAGCGCCGCAGCATCTTGTCGGCTTCTTCGTTTGTAGGACAACGATAGGCGTCTTCCTCAGGCAAATAGACGAAGTCCTGCTTGCCGAAGCGTCCGTCCGACTTGGCGCCCGAAGTCATCGGCTTGGGCAGAGTTACCGTGACGCCGGCCTCGTGGCAGGCGAGGATCTCCGGGCTGCTGAAGTAGCCGCGATCGGCAACGGCCTCGAGCGTCTCGGACTTCAGAACAGCCTTCGCCTGCACGGCCATATTGGCAAGTTGTGCCCGATCTGAGCCGCTGTTCGTCACCTCATGCGCGATGATCAGGTGATGGTCGGTATCGACGGCGACTTGGACATTGTAGCCGACAACGCCGGATCCGCGGCCACTGGTTGCCATCGAACGGCTATCCGGATCAGTCAGGGAGATTTGCTGATCCGGTGAAGCAAGCATCTGCTTCTCGTAGGCGGCAAGCTTGCCCATCTCCCCCTTCAGCTTCGTCAGCTTCTCAGTAAGCCTTGTCACCTTCGCCGCAAGCGCCTCGCTTGGCTCCTGTCGGTCGGCCGTGTCAAGTTGGCTCAGATAGCGCGCGACGCTCTCCTCCAACTGAGCGCGCCGGCGTTCCACCTTCGCGCGCGTGAAGTTCCTGTCCCGGTTGTTCACGGCCTTGAACTTGCTCCCATCGATGGCAACGCTGGACGTCGTGAGAAGACCCATCCCGCGGCAGAGCTCGACAAAGCGCGCACATACCTTGCGCAGCGCCAGGCCGTTGTCCTTGCGGAAGTCCGCGATCGTCTTGTGATCGGGAGCAAGCCGCCCCAGCAGCCACATCACCTCGACATTGCGCCCGGCCTCTCGTTCCAGCCGCCGGCTCGACTGCACTCGGTTCAGATAGCCGTAAATGTAAAGCTTAAGGAGAACCGAGGGATGGTACGACGGCCGACCGGTGGCCGCCGGCTCCGCACCCCCAAAGCCCATCTCAGCCAAACTGAGCGCATCCACAAATACGTCGATCACGCGAACTGGGTTACTCTCGTCAATGAAGTCATCGAGGCATTCGGGCAACAGCGTCCGCTGCCCACGATCCGCCTCTTCAACGAAGCGCCTCATCCATTCCCCCAAAAGAATCACAGGAGAATCATAACAGCGGCCCGCCGTTTTCACACAGCCAGGGTCAATCGCGACGGTTTGGCACCGGCTCAAGTTAGGTCCGGCCTACCCCCGACAGCCGACATTTTCTCGTCCGTTGAATGCCAGCAGAGCGCATGGCTGCGTGGCGGACATTGTCGAGATGGACGCCGCGCGCTTAGGCTACGTCGACGGCAACTCCGCCATACTCGGCCCAGCGACTCCTTGCAGAAGCCGCAGCGCGGATCAGGCAGACTGGTGCGCTCATGCCCCTGGAGATATGTCGGGATGAGACCAACGGGCGCCGCAGCCTGTTGAGCCCGCGCGGGCGATGCCACAAGAACAAACGAGATTGTGCCCAAATGAGGAGATCCCGCGCATCGAAGTCTCCCCTAAAAGCTGCTACCCAAGTGGCTTGGTTTTGGCACTACCTAGGGTAGAGGTATCCGCGCTGCCGACTAGGATGCAAGCTGAGGAGGAGCAAGTTGTCCGTGCGATTGGAAAAACCGATCCCGGGGGGCTCGGCGTGGGCTCTCGCCCTCGTGCATCACTTCTCGGTCATCTGAGAAGGGGCAATTCCTCTTGACGCCGAAGGGCAGTTTTCGATGGCGCTGACAAGCGAGTCTGCTGGCAGACCGCAAGAAGAGATCCGTGTTGCCTATCAAATTGTTCGGCCTAGCCGATTTCGCGAGAAGATCACCGATCTTGCGATAGGGGAAGGAACGACTTTACTCCGGTTAAGAGGCCATCATAGGTTCGGTCTTTAACAACTGCGCCAAAGCTGTCGATGCCGTATCGGACGCGAACTCAAATTACACCCTATACACCGCTTCGTCTTGGCGATGCAGTAAAGATCGCGTTTCCCTTAGGCGGGATGACTGTCGGGGACTTGCGTCGTGAGCGCGATTGTAATCGATTGGTTATTGAAAAGATTGCTGGCAAGGAGTTTACAACGCTGGCTCATATCGAACGGATGCGAGAGCTATGCCGCGAAGAAGCAAGGGACGAAGACCGCAGCTCAAGGCCCCTCGCCGAGACAAGAGCGGAAAAGTCACGCATCGACCAGACCGGGTCATCCGAGGCAACGGATGGCATGTTAGCACAGGCGGCCCTGCAGATGAGATTGCAGCCGCGGAAGAAAAGCTGAGGAATCATATAATCCTTAAATGCTCCCCGAAACGACGAGTCCGCCACATCGATGATATTGCGATCGCGGATCTCCTCTCGATTTATTTGGATGCGCAGCTGGACAAGTTTCGGGAGCGTTTCAACGTAGATAGCAAGACCGAAGACACTATCCCGGACGTTCGCAAATTAAAGAAGCGAATTGAGCGGCTGAACGAGCGGTTGGGATCAAAAATGCTAGGCGAACTCAATGGAGACGCATGTCGCTCGTATGCCAAGAAACGCGGTAAGAAAGGAGGCGCGCGCCGAGACCTTGAAGATCTACGCGCTGCGATCGGTCACCATGCGGTTGAAGGATATCATCGGGGAATTGTCAAAGTATGGCTGCCTGAGAAGGGCCCACCTCGAGACAAGTGGCTGACGCGTAACGACGTGGCTCGATTAATTTGGACTTGTTGGCGCTATCGCGAAATGCAGAAGAGGTCGCGCCGGTCGTTGGACGAGAGAAAGGTCCCGACAAGCAGGCGTCCGCTACGGCACCTTGCCCGGTTCATTTTGCTGGGCATCTACAGCGGGACTCGCGCGGAAGCTATCGCGGCTGCATCTCCGATCGCAGCGATTGGTCGTGCCTATGTCGACTTGGAACGCGGGCGTTATTACCGCCTGAAACAGGGCCGCGCTAAGACCAACAAGCGGCAGCCCACCGTTCCGATCCCCTTGCGCTTGCTTGCTCACTTGCGACGTTGGCATCGGATTAATCCGGAGGCGAAGCATTTCATTGAATATAACGGAAAGGCTGTTAGCTCGGTCAAAACAGCGTTCAAGAGTGCCGCAAGGCTTGCGGGGCTTGGTCAGGGTATCTCCCCTCAAACGCTTCGGCATACTGCCGCGACTTGGCTGATGCAACGAGGGGCGGATCCTTGGCAGGCAGCTGGCTATCTCGGTATGTCGCTCGAGGTGCTCCTCAACACCTACGGCCATCACCATCCCGACTACCTGTCTGATGCAGTCGACAAGATCGCGAAGCGCGATCTAACTGTCGAACGAAGAGCGCACTTATTAAGAGCAGTTTCTGGTGCTGTGGTTCCGACCAAGGGGCGGCATCTGATAGGTTACTGATTTCACTGATTTGCCGGGCACGATTCTTCCTATGTCTACGTCGCCGCAAAAAAGATCGCGCAGTCGCTCTCCGGCTTCATCGGGGTGGCGACGAAGTTGACTGTGCCATTGGCGACGAGGTCGAGCGCATCATCCGCTAGGCCAGTCCGTCGGCCGATGTCGTCGTCGCATCGAACCGGAGTTCTTACGCGAGGCCGCCGCTTCTCCGACGAGCGCGGCCGCAAGCTGACGGTGACCTCTACCGCCGTGGGACGGAGGCTCGCCTGCGTTCTTTAGCGGTCCGCGGTTACTTTCGCAGCAGATGGAACCGCTCGCGGACTGACCGAGGGCGAGGCCCGGACGCCAGCTTGTCTAGAGCCTCAGTTTGTTCTGTTATTCGAACCTACCAAACCAGACGCTCGCTGCGTGCGCCGCAGGGTCGGACGACTCCGACTACATCAATGTCGCGAACGCGTTCCAGCAGTACGGGGTCCCAGCACATCTCCAGGATCTGGGAGTGCCGAGCCCATAGGTTGCTCCGTCGAGCAGCAGAGCGGCTTCGCAGTACACAAGTGATGGAATGTTGATAACGTTGGGAGGAGGCGCGAGAAAGTTGGCAGAATAAACCCAATTGGATCAAGCGAGGGCTGTTTCCGAACGGGTCGGTTCGAATCTGAGGCCGCGCGCCACTGATGTGAAGAGTACAAGAAGCTAGGAGATCTACAATCCTCATGACCGACGACACCTACACGATCCGCAGCGGCGCTCTCGCCGCGACCATCAAGGCACAGGGCGCCGAGATGTGCTCGCTCAGGCACGAGGACGGTATCGAATTTGTGTGGCAGGCCGAACCGGCGTGGCCTCGCCACGCGCCGTTGCTGTTTCCGATCGTCGGGCGTCTCGCCAATGACGAATTGCGGCACCGGGGCAAAACCTACCGGATGACCCAGCACGGTTTTGCGCGCGACAGCCGATTTGCATGGGGGACATTTGAAGAGAACAGGTGCGTGAGGTCTGGCGTTGCGGTCTACTGGGACATCGATGCGCTGCATGAGAAGTGTGGGGCAATTCATAGTAACACTTCAATACCGTGACCTATATTGTTCGGGCGACACAACGCGCCTAGTATTGCGGCAGGCAATTTCGGGGGCTCGAACAAGACGTGAATGTTCGTTCACAGGACAGCGCATCACGCGGCCATTTGAATCTTCAGGCCCAGTCGCAGGCACACAGGACATCCAACATCGTGGCTGATTCCGCACTTCAGGAATTGCGGCCGGTCGGGCGCGAGCGGCTGATCGTCGTCGAAGACGATCCCGTGACGCGAACGATGCTGGTCGGCTATTTCAGCGAGAACAATTTCGACGTGGTCGGTGCCGGCACCTGTGCCGAATGCCGCCAGGCGCTGCGCGCGCGCACCGACCTGGTCTTCCTCGACGTGCAATTGCCCGACGGGGATGGCTTCGAGCTCGCCAAGGAGATCCAGGCGACCAGCAACGCCGGCATCATCTTCGTGACCCGCCGCGACACCGACGTCGATCGCATCCTTGGCCTCGAGATCGCCGGCGATCATTACGTCACCAAGCCGATCAATCTGCGCGATCTCTTGGCGCGAGCGCGCAGCGTGCTGCGGCGGCGCTCGATCGACCGCAAGGCGGCGCGCAACCACAATTCGATCGCCTTCGGCGACTGGATCATCGACCTGACGCGGCGCGAGCTGCTGGGCAGCGACGGCAAGCCGGTGGCGCTGACGCGTGCCGAGTTCGACCTGCTCGCGGCCCTCGTCGGCGCGGACGGACGGCCGCTCAGCCGCGACTATCTGATCGAAGTCGTGAGCAACCGCCAGGCCGAGGTCGACATCCGCACCGTCGATGCCCTGGTGGCGCGGCTGCGCCGCAAGCTCGTCGGCAGCGACACGCCCGTCATCGCCACCGTCACCGGCGTCGGTTACCAGCTCGCGCTCAGCGAGCGCCTCTAAAGCATGATCCGGAAAAGTGCGAAGCGGTTTTCCGAAAAGATCATGCTCAAACAATAACCTAAAGCGCGCCGACGATTCCTCCTAATCTCATCGCGCTTCAGCCAGCAATGCCCGACGGCCGTCGCGCCGGCCGGGGGGCCTGGCCATCACCGTCTGCTTCAGCCGCTGAACCCGACCAAAAACCGGATGGCGATGAAGGTCGACGTGGCCACGGCCGCCGTTGCGACAATCGCAAACAAAACTCTCAAACCGTTGTGCATGGTCTCTATCAGGGGTTACGCAAAAACACTCTTGGCTAAATCGCTGCAGCTACCCCGAAAAGGACCCGAAAAGGGGAGCATCCGCAGTATTCCATCGACCATGACGGTGTCGTCAAGGGCTGGGTCCGGGTCGTGACGAATGACCGTTAACGCGAGGCCGTCCGCTTCCACCTTGCCTCGATGCGGGCCTTGATGCGGCTGACCCTGGCCTCATGCGCGGCCCAATAGGCCCGGCTTGCGGCGGCCGTGCCCCTGGTGTAGCGGGCATAGACGTCCTTGGGCTGGGCCAGCCTGGGCCGCGTCTGCGGCTTTTCAGCTCTGGCCGATGTCGTTGCCGGTGCTGGCGCCGTTGCGGATTCCGGCGCGGGCGCCGATGGTGGGGCGGCTGCATCAGGGGTGACCGCTGCCGTCGACTTCATCGCGAGCAGCCGGTTGCGCGCGCGATTGCAGTAGACCTGCGAGCGCGGGCTGATCTCTTCTTCGTCGTGGCTGGCCCGATATTTCATCAGCGTGCGGCAGAGGTCGCCGCCGGTGAGGCGCCAGGCGCGGCTGAGATGAAGCACGCCGTAGTGGATGTTGATATCAGGCTCGGCGAGCTCGGCAGCGTTTCCCCTGAACCCGAGCGCCGCCGCGGTCTCGAGCCGCAGCTGCATCAGGCCGAGCTGGCCGGCGCTGCCGACGACGGCCGAGTTGTAGCCGCTCTCGACGAAGACGACGGCCTCCGCAATGTCGGCGGGCAGATTGGTCCTCGCCGTCTCATGCTCGATGATCTTTCGGATCTCGGTTCGCGACGTCGCGGTTTCGCCCGCGCCGAGGTCGGCATTTTGAGTGGGGATCGCCGCGGTCGTGCCGACGTCATCCGTGGCGCGCTCCCTGGCGGCATCCTGGGCCTGCACGCAAGTCGCCGCCGACAGAAGCGCCGCGACCACGATGCCTCGCCACATCGCGCTGGAATTCGATCGTACCCGGCTCCGCAACATGAGGTACGTCGTACATCTTCCGAGTTAATAACCGATGTGTTGCCGGCTAGTTGTGCTCAACAATTCTTGAAATGTAAGGTCGTTCACACGCCTCGCTCCGCGATCGGATCATCGTGCGCGTCGTCGGTACTGGCCGCATCCCGCGTCCGGATCGATCCACGGTGAGCAAGGAGCCAACATGAGCAACGCAGCAAACAGGGAAGAGATCGTCCGCAAGTTCCTGGGGTCGAAGGTGTTCGACTTCAATGCCTTCGGAAAATTCGTTGCCGAGAACGGCGCGAGCATTGCGAGTGCCAGCGAAAGCGAGTTCGGCTTCGTCGTCGGCAATCGCTTCATCCGTTACTGCATCCCGCCGGTGGTGGAAGTGGAACAGGGGATCAATCCGGCCGCTATCCGCAATGAGGTCACCGGTCGCTGACCCGGCCCTGAGGTGCGCTTCCGGCGCGGCCACGATCTCGCTTTGGTCCATCAGCTCCCGCACTCTCCCTCTCGTGAGGCGCCCATGCCAAATCTGCAGGATCGGACTGCCGCGCCGGGTTGCAACCGCATTGCGGCCGGCGCCGCGAACGCCGCGGAAGTTGCCCAGGATCTGCGGCGACGCCTGCAGCTCGCCGTGCGCATCGCCGAGCGGACGCTCCAGTTTCTCGGCAAGGACGGGTTCGACGGTGCGGAGGTCCCGGACGGCAATTTCGCCGCGGAAAAGCCGCTCGCCGAAACCGCGATGCTGCTCTATGTAGCCGCGCGCTACGCGCCCGATGCCGGCACAGCGGCGCCGCTGCGAGATCTCGTGCCCTATGCGCGTTCGGAGCAGATGCGCTGGGACGTCGTACGCTATCCGTCGGTCTGCCTCCAGCTCGCGACGCCGCACATCCTGCTGAGTGCACTCGGCCACGCCGACCCGGACTTCGACGAGCTGCTGGCGCGAAGCTGGTCGGCGTCGGCGCGAGCCGGGCACGAAGTGGTGCCGTACCGCGAGCTCGAAGTGCTCTGGTTGCATGCACTGTGGCGCAGCGAGCGGCCGGGCCCTCTGCGTGAAGAGATCGCGCGCAGGACCGCGCTCGGAAATCCGATCGATCTATTGAACGGCACGCGCGATGACGCCTATGCGCACACGCATGCCCCGATGTATGCCACCAATTTCGGGGCGTGGCAGCTGACGTTGCCGCGGCCGAGCGGCGAGTTTCTCGACGAGGCGGGGTCCGTGCTCGCCCGGGCGCTGGTCGTCGAGGACTATGACCTTGCGGGCGAAGCGCTGATGGCGTGGCCGCTGTTGTCGTCGCACTGGAGTCCGGCTGCTGCGTTCGGCTTTCGCGTTCTCGCCTCGCTGGAGGACAAGGTCGGATTTCTCCCTGCAGGACGCTCGGCGTCGGGCCGGATCCAGCGGTTGAACGGACACGACAAGACCAGATGCGCGCTCGCGACCTCCTATCACACGGCTTACGTGATGGGCATGTTGTGTGCGGTGTCGCTCAGGGACGGTATGGCGTCGCCCTTCGACATCGCAGGTGCCGCATATCAGATGGATATCATCGAGATGTTGTATGCCGCGATACCCCGGACAGGCGCGCATTGGGAGAACGTTTTCCAGTCGCTGGATGCGCGCGAGCAGATGGCGCTGGCGCCGTTTCTGCTCGATGTTGCGCTGATACGGTCGAGCCGCAGCGGTGACGCCGCACGGATGGTGCATCTGCTGCAGACGGCCATCGCGCATGGCATGGCGAACACCGCGGTGTGCAGCCAGTCGGCCGAGTATCTCTCGCGACTGGGCGCGATGGTGGATGGCCGGCACGCAGTCTCGCGCCTATCGCGAGCGTGAGAGCTGGTCCGTGGCCATCCCCTGCACGCTGCCGGAGGCGAGCTGGTCGTCGACGGCATAGAGTGTGCAGGTCGGCGACCATTTCATGCAGGCCGCGAGCGAATCGCGCTGCGCCTCGTCTACGGTGCTGCGCCCGGAACGCCAGCCGTAGCCGCCGTTCGGCGACACCGCGAAGGCCTTGTGCGGCACGGTGCTGTCGAGATAGCGCGCGAACTCGGCTTTCGCCGCGTCGTTGAAATGAGCAGGCGGCGGCAGCGGATCAGGCAGGCTCAGCACGTCGTGGCCAAGCCCGCGCTCGCGCAGGAAGGCGTCGATGTAGGGCGTCCATTGCGGGCGGGCCGCCACGGAGTAGAGATAGTGGCCGTCATCGCCGTAGGGCGGCGCCGCGACGAATTTGGCGGCGCCGCCGCCGGCGCGAAATCCGTCATAGAACCGGCGCGCCAGATCGGGTCCGAAGTACAGGTCGTTGGTTGCGTAGACCCACAGCATCGGCACGCGCGAGGTCTTGCCGAAGGTCGCGAAGGCCTGCACCAGCCCCTCCGGATTGCAGACGTCGTCATCGTCGCGTGAGCCGCGGCCGCCGGCGAAGCTGATCGCGGCAACGAGGCCGCTTGGCGCCTGCGCGGTCAGCGCGACGGTGGCGAGTCCCCCGGCGGAATGGCCGGCCGCGATCATGCCCGTGGTGGTGACGTCGGTCCTGCGGCTCATCGCATCGATCGCCGCGCGTAAATCCGCGACCGCGATCGCCGCTGCCGGCAGATAGGCGGCCTTGGCGCAGCCGCCGACGCTGTCGACGCGTCCGCCGGGCGAGGTGCCATAGCCGCGCCGCATCACGATCAGCGCAGCAAAACCGCGCCGGGCATATTCCAGCGCGATGCCGTAATATTTGTGCGCCGACATGGTTGCGCGGTCCTCGAAGCTGCGCGGCGAGCCGTGACTGAGCAGCGCCAGCGGATAGCGCTTGGTGCCCGCGGGGCGGACCAGGAACGCCTCCAGCCCCTGCGGTCCGGCCTCGGCCATCGGAATGCGCAAATCCTCGGTGTAGAACTGGCCGGCGTTGGCGCGAGCCCCAACCCCCGCTATGGCGAGCAGGATGAGCACGGGCAGACGCCAGCGCGCAAAGCCCATGGTGGATGATTCTCCGTGGCTGTTGCGGATCATAACAGAACCCGCATGACCCGGCGAACCGGCCTCGTTCGGATCGCTCTAACGTCCGCCCCGATCGTTCACTTCAGCGTCTGGAGATAGGCGATGACATTGGCCCGATCTGTGGGGTTGGCCAGCCCCTTGAAGAACATCTTGACGCCGTGGACGTCGCCGCGGGGATCGGCGAGATAGGCGTCCAGCGCTGTTGGGGTCCAGGCCTCCTTGTTGGCCTTCATGGCTTCAGAATAGGCGAAGTCCGGGACAGCGGCAGGCTTGCGGCCGACGACATTCCAGAGGCTTGGGCCGACCTTGTTCACCCCGATCACCACCGCGTGGCAGTTCTCGCAGGTTTGCTGGAAGACGGCCTTCCCCGCCGCCGGATCGCCCTCCGCGGCGCAGGCCGACGACGCGGCGCTGGCCAGCATGAGCGTGAAAAACAGACGTCCAATCATGGTGATCGCCCCAATCACGGGATCTGCCGGTGTATCCCGCAGGTCCGCCTTCGTTCATAAAACGGGGAGCATCGTGCGCCGCGCCGGGCAACGGCGTCCTTGTCCTGAATCAACCGATATCCGGCACCAAAGTACGAGATCGATGGATCGCCCCGTGGAGGATCGGCGTTGTCGATTGATCGTTGACCTGGCATCTGGCCGGCCCGCCAACCGGCTTGGCGCGCTCCCGGCCGATGCTATGGTGGGCCGCAATCCCTTTAAGGACAGGACGAGGATATCCCAGTGGCAGATGTTCATCCCGCGGCGGGCAAGCTGGTTTCGCCGGACGCGCTCGCCAACATTCCGCGGCTCGTGACCGCCTATTTCGCCGGCAAGCCCGATGCGGCCGACCCGGCGCAGCGGGTGGCGTTCGGCACGTCCGGTCATCGCGGCACCTCGCTCAAGAACACCTTCAATGAAGGCCATATCCTGGCGACCACGCAGGCCATCTGTGACTACAGGAAAGAGAAGGGGCTGACCGGTCCGCTCTTCATCGGCATCGATACCCATGCGCTGGCCGAGCCGGCGCTCGCCAGCGCCGTTGAGGTGTTCGCGGCCAACGGCGTCGAGTTGATGATCGACAAGGATCACGGCTACACGCCGACGCCCGTCATCTCGCATGCGATCCTGACCTACAACAAGGGCCGCACTAGCGGCCTTGCCGACGGCGTCGTCGTCACGCCCTCACACAATCCGCCTGAAGACGGCGGCTACAAATACAATCCGCCGCATGGCGGCCCGGCCGATACCGACGCAACCTCCATCATCGAAAAGCGCGCCAACGCCTATCTTGCGGATGGGCTCAAGGGCATCAAGCGCATCGACTATGCCAGGGCGCTGAAATCGTCGACCGTGCACGGCCATGATTACATCACCCCTTACGTTGCCGATCTCGGCAGCGTCGTCGATCTCGAGCTGGTCAAATCCGCCGGCGTCAACATCGGCATCGATCCGCTCGGCGGCGCCGCGGTGCACTACTGGCATCCGATCATCGCGCGCTACGGCCTGAAAGCGACCGTGGTGAACGAGGCGATCGACCCGACCTTCCGCTTCATGACGGTGGACTGGGACGGCAAGATCCGCATGGACTGCTCCTCGCCTTACGCCATGGCGAGCCTGATCGCGATGCGCGACCGCTTCGACGTCGCCTTTGCCAACGACACCGACGCCGACCGCCACGGCATCGTGACGCGCACCGGCGGCCTGATGAATCCGAACCATTATCTGGCGACCGCGATCTCCTATTTGTTCGCGCACCGCCCGAACTGGGGCAAGGATGCCGCGATCGGCAAGACCGTGGTGTCGAGCTCGATCATCGACCGCGTCGCCAGGAAGCTCGGCCGCAAGCTGGTGGAGACGCCGGTCGGCTTCAAATGGTTCGTCGATGGTCTGCTCACCGGCGGCTTCGGCTTCGGCGGCGAGGAGAGTGCAGGGGCCTCGTTCCTGCGCCGCGACGGCACGGTATGGACCACCGACAAGGACGGCATCATCCTCGGCCTGCTCGCCGCCGAGATCATGGCCAGGACCGGCCGCGATCCGAGCCAGTTGTTCGGCGATCTCACCGCCGAGTTCGGTGTGCCCCATTACGCCCGCATCGACGTCGCCGCCACCGGGCCGCAGAAGACCATTTTGAAATCCGTCACGCCGGAGCGGCTTGGCCTGAAGGATCTCGCCGGCGATCCGGTTCGCTCAACATTGAGCAAGGCGCCAGGCAACGGCCAGCCGTTCGGCGGCATCAAGGTCGAGACCGACTACGGCTGGTTCGCGGCGCGGCCGTCGGGGACCGAGGATGTGTACAAGATCTACGCCGAAAGCTTCCGCAGCACCGAGCACCTGAAGCGGATTCAGGAAGAGGCTCAAGCGGGGCTCGCCAAGGTGTTCGCGGCTTAGGGACCTACGCCGAGCGCTCCCAAGCTGCCGCTCCGAGAGGGAGTGCTCGCCGCATCCCTCCGCTGTCATCACCCGCGAAAGCGGGTGATCCAGTACGCCGCGGCCGCAGTTGTGTGAACCCAATGACCGCCGCGGCGTACTGGATTCCCCGCTTTCGCGGGGAATGACAACTGTTCCATATGTATACATCAATCCAACTATAGGTATTATAACACTCAAATTATGGGCTTGAACGGCACCGTCCTTGAGTTATTGTATACATAACGCATACAACAGCCCTGGGAGATCGCCCATGACAAAACCCTTTCCCATGAACGCCTGGTACGCCGCCGCCTGGGACGCGGAGGTGAAGCCGGCCCTGTTGCCGCGCACGATCTGCGGCAAGCATGTCGTGATGTACCGCAAGGCCGACGGGGCGGTGACCGCGCTGGAGGATGCCTGCTGGCATCGCCTGGTGCCGCTGTCCAAGGGCCGGCTCGAAGGCGACACCGTGGTCTGCGGCTATCACGGCCTGAAATACAATGCGCAAGGGCGCTGCACCTTCATGCCCTCGCAGGAGACCATCAATCCGTCCGCCTGCGTGCGCGCCTATCCCGTGGTCGAGCGTCACCGCTATGTCTGGCTCTGGATGGGCGATCCCGCACTCGCCGATCCCGCGCTGGTGCCCGACATGCACTGGAATCACGATCCCGCCTGGGCCGGTGACGGCAAGACCATCCGCGTTGCCTGCGACTACCGCCTCGTGCTCGACAATCTCATGGACCTCACCCACGAGACCTTCGTGCACGGCTCCTCCATCGGCAATGATGCCGTTGCCGAAGCGCCGTTCGACGTCACCCATGGCGAGAAGACGGTCACCGTGACGCGCTGGATGCGCGGCATCGAGGCGCCGCCGTTCTGGGCCAAGCAACTCGGCAAGCCCGGCCTGGTCGATCGCTGGCAGATCATCCGCTTCGAGGCGCCGTGCACCATCGCCATCGACGTCGGCGTGGCGCCTGCGGGCACCGGCGCGCCTGAGGGTGATCGCTCGCAGGGCGTCAACGGTTTCGTGCTCAACACCATCACGCCGGAGACCGAGAAGACCTGCCATTATTTCTGGGCCTTCGTGCGCAACTACCGGCTCGGCGAGCAGCGCATCACCACCGAGATCCGCGAAGGCGTCTCCGGCATCTTCCGCGAGGACGAGCTGATCCTGGAGGCGCAGCAGCGCGCCATGGACGAGAACCCGGACCGCATCTTCTACAATCTCAACATCGATGCCGGCGCGATGTGGATGCGCAAGCTGATCGACAGGATGATCGCGAAGGAAAACGGACCGCAGCATCTGCAGGCCGCGGAGTAGGGCATGGCCGAGCTCGACCGCTCCGTCTCGCAGACCGTGAAGGCGCAGCTCGCGCTGCGCGACCAGATCCTGTCCGGATCGTTGCGTCCAGGCGAGCGCATCTCCGAGCTTCAGGCGGTGGAAACCACCGGCGCCTCGCGCACGCCGGTGCGCATGGCGCTGGTGCGGCTGGAGGAGGAGGGGCTCCTGGAGGCGATCCCCTCCGGCGGCTTCATGGTGAAGGCGTTCTCCGAGCGCGACATCTCCGATTCCATCGAGCTGCGCGGCACGCTGGAAGGTCTCGCCGCACGCTTTGCCGCCGAGCGTGGCGTCTCCGCGCGCGAGCTCGAGCCGCTGAAGGAGTGTCTGGCCGCGATCGACGAGCTGCTCGGCCAGGTGCCGATTTCGATCGAGGCCTTCTCGTCCTATGTCACGCTGAACGCGCGCTTCCATGCGCTGCTGACCGAATTGTCGCGCAGCCCGCCCCTGATCCGGCAGATCGACCGCGCCTCCGCGCTGCCGTTTGCCTCGCCCAGCGGCTTCGTGATGGCGCAGTCGGCGCTGCCGGAGGCGCAGCAGATCCTGATCATCGGCCAGGAGCACCACCGCGTCGTGATCGACGCGATCGAGAACCGCGAAGGCGCGCGGGCCGAAGCGATCATGCGCGAGCACGCGCGGCTTGCGGTGCGAAACCTGCGGCTCGCGCTGCGCAACCGAACCCATCTCGACCTCTTGCCGGCGCTCGCGCTGATCAAGACCGCAACCGATTGAGGGCACCATGCGCTTCGTCGAAACCTGGATTCCCGCAACGCTGGTCGCGACCCGCGATCTGTCGCCCGGCATCCGCGAATTCCTGATTCTGCCCGACCAGTTCGACGGCGCAGCCTATCCGGTCGGCAGCCACATCAATATCAGCGTGACGATTGATGGTCAGCCGGAGACGCGGTCCTATTCGCTGGTCGGCGAAGCGACCTCGCAAGGCTTCAAGATCGCGGTGCGCCGCGCCGAGGACTCGCGCGGCGGCTCGCGCTACATGTGGCAACTCGCAGCCGGCGCGCGGCTCGACATCACGCGGCCGGCTTCGCTCGTTGCCGTCGACTGGGAGCGCGAAAACTATTGCCTGATCGCCGGCGGCATCGGCATCACCCCGATCCTCGGCGCAGCGCAAGCGCTGATGCGCCGCGGCGCCAATGTCACCCTGCATTACGCCGTGCGCAGCCGCGCGGATGCCGCCTATCTCGACGAGCTCGCCGACATGCTCGGCGACCGCCTGGTCGTCCATGCCAGCGACGAGGGCAGGCGGCTAGATCTCGACGCGCTGTTCGCCTCGCTGCCCAAGGGCACGCTGACGCTGTTCTGCGGCCCGATGCGCATGCTCGATGCCGCGCGCCATGCCTGGATCGGTGCCGGCCATCCGCTGTCCGATCTGCGCTACGAAACCTTCGGCTCCAGCGGCACGCTGCCGACAGAAGCGTTTCGCGTGCGCCTGAAGGATTCCGATGTGGAGCTCGAAATCCCGCGCGAGCGCTCGATGCTCGACGTCCTCAACGCCAGCGGCTTTGAGGTGATCTCCGACTGCAAGCGCGGCGAGTGCGGCCTCTGCGCCATCGACGTCGTCGCTGTCGAGGGCGAGATCGACCACCGCGACGTCTTCTTCAGCGATCACCAGAAGCACAGCAACACCAAGATCTGCACCTGCGTCTCGCGGGCACGTGGCACCATCACCGTGGACACGCTGCTGCGGGCGGATGCGGTTTGAGGGCATCTACGCCGCAAAAATCGCCTGCAACTTCTTCGCTGTCATGCCCCGGCTTGACCGGGGCATCCAGTACGCCGCGGCCTCTCGGCTCTATCACAACCGTCTCGGCGTACTGGATCGCCCGGTCGAGCCGGGCGATGACAGCGGTGCGTTAGGCGTCACCGCCCCAACTGTTTCGGGTCGTAATAGAACCGCTCCTCGATCAGCTTGTCGCCGCGCCAGGTCTGCCAGGCGATCTCCTCCAGCGTGCGCGTGACGCCTTCGGCGTTGGTGAAGCTGAAGATCCAGCGGCTCGCGACATTGTCGCCTTCGATCAGGCTCGGCCCGACGCGCACCGCCTTGACCTCCTTGAACGCAGCGAGCACGCCGCGCTCCTTGGCGACGAGGTTGTCGCGGCCGACCGTTGGGGCGGCGTTGTTCTCATAGGTCGCGGCATCGGCCGTGTAGTACTGCTCGATCGCTTCGACGAACTCCCCGTTCTCCAGCCGCCTTACAAAGGCTTCAACGACGTCACGGCTCGGCATGGCGGCACCTCTTGAGAAAACCGACTGTTAGTCGGTAAATACCGACCGTCGGTCGAAAAGTCAACTGGCCGCGGAAAGCGAATTCGATTAGACCAAACCCATGGCCAAACAGGCGGAGCGGCGGGCGGCGACATCTGAGGCGATCCTGACAGCGGCGCGGCGGCTGTTCGGGGCGCGGGGCTTCGCCGCCACGACGATGGATGACATCGCGGAGGCAGCCGACGTCGCCAAGGGCGCGGTCTATCATCACTTCAAGACCAAGGAAGCCGTATTCGAAGCGGTGTTCGATCTCGTCTCGCGCGACCTCGTCGTCGAGATCGACGGCGCCGCGCGGACCGAGAAGGACGTGCTCTCCGCCATGGTCGCCGGCACCCAGCATTATTTTGCCGCGACCGCCAAGGGTGCGACCGGCCAGATCATCTTGCGCGACGGCCCCGCCGTGCTCGGCTGGGAGCGCTGGCGCGAGATCGATGCAAAACACTTTGGCGGCAAGATGCCGCGCGCGATTGCTGCCGCGATGGAGGCCGGCCTGATCGCCAAACAGCCGGTCGAGCCGCTGGCGCGGCTGCTGCTCGGCGCGGTGACGGAGGCCGCAGTCGCCTGCGCCGGACGCACGGATATTGCAAGGGCGGGCGCGGAATATGCCCGTGCCTTCAGGTCGCTGGTCGAGGCGCTGCGTCTGCGGGATTGATTGTGCTAATGTCTGCGCTGAGCGCGGCAAGCGTCTATCATCCGGCCTGAACCTGTCGTATGGGCAATGACGCGCACGCGACACACGTGCTGGATGGAGAACGGCTTGGCTATTCGACTACGGATCGGCACCCGCAAGAGCACGATGGCGCTGGCGCAGACGGAAGAGATTGCGCGCCGCCTGACATCGGCCGTATCAGGTCTCGACGTCGAGATCGTCAAGTTCGACACCACGGGAGATCTCGACCAGACCAGCAAGCTGCTGCCTCATGGCGGCAAGGGCGGCGCCTTCGTCGCCCAGATCCGCGCCGCCGTGCTTGCGGGCGAGCTCCAGGCCGCGATGCATTCGCTGAAGGACATGCCCGGCAATGAGGACACGCCGGGCCTCGTCATCGGCGCCACGCTGTCGCGCGATCCGCCCGGCGATGCACTGGTGCTGCGCGCGGGCGTGACGCTGCAAGCGCTGCACCAGTCGCGCGGCAAAGGCTTCAAAATTGGCACCAATGCCGTACGTCGTGCCGCCTATGCGCGGCGGCTGTTTCCTGACGTCGAGGTGATTCACTTCCGCGGCGCCGCCGACACCCGCGTGCGAAAGCTCGATCATCGTGAGAAGCAGAAGCTGCCGGACGGCGGCGCGGGGGGACCCGCGGATGCGCTGATCATGGCGCGGTCGGGACTTGATCGCGTCGGTCTTTCCAGCCGCATCGCCTACGAATTCACTGCGGCGGAGATGCTGCCGGCCGCAGGGCAGGGCATCGTCGCGGTCGAATGCGCGGCGCGGGACTGGCAGACGCGACAGATTCTCTCGTCGATCGACGATCCCTCAGCCCATGCCTCTGCCGATGCCGAACGCGAAGTGCTGTGGGTGCTCAACGGCCACTGCAATTCGCCGGTGGCGGGCTTCTCGACCATCGCGGGCGATCAGATGTCGCTGACAGCGTCGGTCCTCGATCTCTCCGGCAACACCATCATCGAAGCGTCGCGCACGGGGCCGGCCAACCGGCCGCGCGAGCTTGGTCGTGCGGTGGGTCTCGATCTCCTGGCGAAGGGAGCCGCCGAGATCATCGAGCGCAGTCGGCCGCGCTAAAGCGCGATGAGACCAGGATGAATCGTCATCGCGCTTTAGGTTGTTGTTTGAGCATGATCTCCGCGCAAACGCGTTCCGCTGATGTCGCGAGGGAAAACCGCTTCGCACTTTTCCGGATCATGCTTTCGGCCATGTCCCCATAGGTTCGGGCTTACCTTGGGTCGAGCTGCTTGCTGGCGATCTCGGCAAGCACGATAGCATTGGTCACGCCGCTTGAACCGATCTCAATGATCTTGCGGGCAACAAGATCGCAAATGGGATCACGGCGATCTACCAGATCGAGTTTGCGCAGGGTTGCGTTGAAGGCCAGTTCGTAGACGTGCCGTTGCTCTGGCGTAAGCCGGCTATCTTCAAGCAGGCGATTGATCGTCATGACCGCCTCCCGGTGTTCGGCGGGAGCGCGACAGGTCTCTCAGTCACCGATAGAAGCCTCGGATCGGACGGTGATGGTTCCAGCGTGCGCCGTTAACTTGTGGCAGTCAACCAGGATGAAGTGCCAGAACGGCGGGTTCGCGAATGAAAGAGGCGAACTGAGGCAGCTTTACTGACGCTGGATAATGTTGGGAGGCGGACCCCCGTCGGCCTTGGGCAGCCCTTCGTCGTCTATCCGCTCCTTGAGGTCGGCGGCCCTTTCGATGAAGCCAGCCGCCACGGTTGGGTCGGAGCTCGTTTTGGCCAGCTTAAGCAGCGTCGCCGCTACTTCTCGGGTGTTCTTCGTAACCACGGCATTCCCTAACAAATATCAAGTGCAGGAAAGATTCTGGAACACCTGATTCCGTTCCGGGACTTGGTGCAAAAATGTACACAGGCGATAAAAAGGCCTCAGCTCCGGGGCTGGCGCCGAGCTGAGGCCTTTTGCTTCGGTCTCACGTTGTCGAGGCGTGATGTCCGAACACAAATTTGGGTCCGACTGTTTTGTTCCCGCAACGGGCTTTAGTGCATCTTGCGGGGGAAACTATCTGCGATTTTCCGCTGTTCCTCGATGTCCTCGCGGACCATCTGTCGCAATTCATCGATGGTCAAAGGAGTGTGGCGCACGACTTGCTTCGCTGGCGCTTCCTTGTCGGCCATGGGCTTGGAAAACCTCTCAGTCACCAGATCTCAATCGCTGCCGGTGAACAGCCATCAGTAAAGCAAATGTTATGTTCTCGCATTCACACAAGTTAATGGGCTGGCCGCGAGCACTACCGCCAGATGGGCCTTACTAAGACACCGGCCAGAGCAAAATAAAATAGTTTGAGCGCATCGTTCGCCGTTGCTGCGATGACTATCAGCGCGCCGAACTTCACTTGGTAAGGCATCCCCCGCGCCCCGCATGTCGTCGGCCCGTCCGGCGCACCGGACGAACCGTTCTGCAATCACATCTTCGCTTAGTGCATGTGAACCGAGTGGTTATTGCTCGGTGCAGACCTTTGTGGTCTTCACGGCGGACTCGGCTTCCGTCTTGGTCGTGTAGACGCCGTCGCCCACGACCGTCGTGGTGGTGGTCGTTGGCTTGGTGTCGACGACAGTGCACTTCTTGGTGGTCGCGTCGCGAACGATGTAGAACTCGGCGGCGGTGGCCGCTTGGGTCACGAGGGCAAAAGCGGCGAGTGCGCCGCATGCGATCAGCTTCTTCATGGTGTCCTCCTCAAACAGGGCCAAGTAGTCACTGCTAATGAGGAGGCTCGGCCGAAGTTCCACCTTTTCCCAGCGCGGCGGAACGCTGGAATCTCGTCACAGGGATGAACAGCGGCCCTTTCCATGTGGGCTGCCTCCGCCATCGATGACACGAGAGCGCGCGTCCTGCGTAGAGATCGACTAAACAGACGCCGCGCCCGTTTACTCTTTACTCTGCGATCTCCCTGATGGTCCGGACGAGTTCCTCGGGATTGAAAGGCTTCTTCACGATGCGGCTGCCCGGGACGGGGCGTGGTGTCGTTGGCGAGAAGCCGGTGGCGTAGATGACCGGCAGCTCCGGATCCTGCTCTCGGTATCGCTCCGCGATCTGCCACCCGTCGATCTGTCCCGGCAGCGTGACGTCCGTGACCAGCACATCCGCGACGCGGCGCTTGCACCAGGCCAGTGCTTCCTCGCCGTTGCTCGCGTGGATCACGTGATAGCCTGCCTCGCGCAGCGCCTCGACGACGAATTCGCGGATCAGAGGGTCGTCCTCAATAAGAAGTACGCTCACTGCTGGCTCTTAAAATCGCTCGCGTTATCAAGCAATCGAACGGCGCAACATGTGGGTCGTTCCCCATCCGAGGAAGGTTTGCAGGAGAGCCGGGGCGGATGCCTCGACCTGGTGCGCCAAGGCGAGGAACGGCTATCGGCGACAGGCGTTTTTTCAATTCATGAACAGGCTCTATCCGCTCGTTCTTGAGCACCGGCTTCCGACTCCCGTCCGGTACGGCGTCTCGGCGACAATGATGCTGGGCTGCGCCGTACTGCAGATGGTCTTGCAGATGCAGACCGGCTCGCCGGGGTATTTCCTGCTGCTCCCCGGCGTGTTTCTCTCGGGCCTGATCTTCGACCGCGGGTCCGGAATATTCGCCGCGATCATCGCCGTCGCGGTCGGCGCCTATCTCAGCTATGCCGGCAGCAACGGCATCGACTATTTCGCGCCCAATGCGCTCTTCGCGATCACCGCAGCCGGGACGGCCGCTGTCGCCGAATTCGAGCGCGCCGAACTGCGGCGGGTCATGCTGGCGGACAAGACCAAGGCCTTGCTTCTGCAAGAGATGGCCCACCGGACCAAGAACAACCTGGCGATCCTCGGCGGGATGATCAGGTTGCAGGCAAGGCACGGCGGTCCCGAAGTCGAGGCCGCTCTGGAAGCCACTGCCCGTCGGTTGCAGGTGATGGCGGAGGTCTACGACCACCTTTCGCCCAAACGAGATTCTCGCTCGGTGAACATGCGCTATTTCCTGAACGACGTCGTCGAGAAGGTCTTCCAGTCCTTGGCTCCTTCCGGACCGATCGCTTTCCAGGTGGTCTGCGAGGACGTCGACCTCGCCAGCAATCACGCGCTCGCGATCGGCATGATCACGAACGAGCTTGTGACGAACGCGATCAAGTATGCTTTTCCCGGCGACAGACCCGGCCACATCGCGGTCGCGTTCTCGAGTGGCAGCGGCATCGAGCTCTCGGTCTCCGACAACGGCGTAGGTCTGCGGGAGGGGAAAGAGCCGGGCGGATTGGGGTCGCGCATCGTTCAGCTGCTGGCCCAACAGCTCGAAGGCGAAACGTCCTACCAACGGCTCGATCCCGGCCTCAAGGTCCGGGTGCGGGCGCATCCCCGATAGTTCGCTACGGAAGCGAGCGTCAGCTCCGCCAGGCGCCGAGAACCTTCTCTTCGTTCGGTATTTTCCCGGGGTGTCGAATTTCATCAGCTTTAACAATTTTTGGGAATGATCACGCTCATGATGCGGGAGCCTGACCAGGAAGCAGAAGCCCTCGCTGCAATGAGGAAAGCCATTGCCGCGAGTTGCCCGGCTGAACGCCAGAAGTGGCTTCGGGTTGCTTTGGCTTGGGCTGACCTCGCGCGTCGCTCTAAGGGCAACCTCGCCGCGTAGGGACAGCCCTGATCGCGACGTTTTGCCCCGGAATTCGGAGATCTCTGATGATTGCGCCAGAAGAAGAGAGGATGCTGAAAACGCTCTTGGTCGAAATGTTCGGCCACATCAGCAGCATGCGGCGGGAATTTGCCGCTCTTCAAGGCGACAGCAAGGGCAGTTTCGCGACGATGACAGACACGCTCGACGCGATCGTCGAGAACACGGAGGCAGCTGGAAATGCGATCCTCGAAAGCATGGAGGCAATCGGCGCCAGCGTCGCGAAGTTGCAGAGCGTCAACGATTCGACCGCCGCGTCAGTATGCGATGAGATCGCCAATAGCTCAAACAAGGTGTTCGAGGCTTGCGCATTTCAGGACCTTACAGGGCAGCGGATCACTCGAGTGATCAAGTCGCTGCAGTTTATGGAGGATCACATCAACAGGCTGGTCCGCATGTGGGGAAAAGATGAGCTGGCACGGCTGGCCGCCGAGCTTGCCGTCCAAAGCGCCCCGGACTTTCTGCAGGGCCCACAGCGGCCGAGCGCGGCGATTTCCCAGGACGACATCGACAAGCTGTTCGCGTAAACAGATGGCACCAGTTTCGTCTTAACCGGTTCACTTGCGGAGACTTGCTTCTTTGGCCGGGTTTTCCTGAGGCTCATTCCAAAGCGGGTCTGAGGGCGGGGTGTCCACGTCGGCTTGGGGCCAAAACCGGTCCGTGCCGCAATGCTGAGCAAGGTCAACTACGGACCCATACGCCGACATCCGATTTGTCACCTCGGTTTCGCCATCGACGTGTTGGGATGAGCCTGAATGCGGACCAGGTCACCTATCCAGAAAACGCCGGATAGCCCAGCCACGAAAAAGCCGGGTGGGGACCGGGCAGGGCTGCGCCGACCAAATTGGGCATGATCGCCATGCCATGAAAGCCGTTGGTCAGCACGACGATCGCGCATCCTTGTTGCTGCGAGCCCATCGCGAAGGCCTTAAATCTCCCGCGATCGCAGTCGCCCCACTGAAAAAAGGCGCTGGTATCTGTCTCAAGACCCCAGCCGAGTCCCCATGCAATCTGCGCGTCTTGGATGCGCACCTGTGGTTCGAGCCAATCGCTAGCGGCTTCTCGCTTTTATCCTGTCCCCGACAACACTGCCGTCAGCAAGAGAGCGTAGTCCTCCGCCGTCGTCAGCAACGAAGCCGCACTGTTGGGCACGAGCCGCCTGATTGTCGTGCCGGGCTTTTCTTCCGCGTCGTGCGGGGCCGCATGGTTCGTTTCGAATGCTGACTGCCAAACATAGCTTGATCGATTCATGCCGAGCGGTTCGAAGATCAAACGACGGATAGTTGTATCGAGGTCTTCGCCGGTGACCGATTCGACGACGCGTTGAAGCCAAACGAAGCCCTCGCCGGAATAGCTGAAGCGCTCCCCCGGAACAAAGTAGGTCTTGAGCGGATGTTCGGCCGAACGCCAATTGGGAAGTCCAGATGTGTTGCTTAGGACGTGGCGTATGGTGATGGTGGCCGCACGGGGATCGTCTGCCACATAGTCCGGGACCTATTGCGACAACCGGGCGTCGAGTGTGAGCTTACCCGCACCGACGAGTCGGAGAACACAGTAGGCGAATAGAGGCTTGGACAGCGAGGCCGCCGCAAAGACCGTTTGTGGATCGACTGCAATCCTGTCGTGCGAGTTGCGGACACCGGCAGTAATTCGCGTTGTTGCCTGACCATCCCTTACGATCGCCATGGACAGACCGGGGACCCGCGCGTCGGCAATGAGCTGTTCAAGGGCTGATGCTGAAAAATGAGACACTTGAAGGAGTTTCCAAAGACCGCTGTCTTTGTAGCAGAAAGTCGAAATGAGAGGCATAACCAATCTTAACGATGACACCGAGGCCGCTGTTCAATATCTGGTTTGGACCCTCGAAGAGACCGAAATGATTGGCAGTCGGGATGCCGCCGACTATGCGCATCTCGCAATCGACGCGTTGCGCAAGCGCAGGCCTCGGCGTGCAAAAGAACTGTCGCTACGTTCGGACCCGTCCTAGCGTCTCGGCCAGCGTCACCGCGCCGAATGGCTAGGTAAGATAAGCGAGGCAACCGGATTTATGTGCAGCCTTGATACTCGAAGTCAGGCCATTGAGTGCGGATTCAGCGAGGTATCGCATCATAAGCACCCAGGCGTTCTTGCCTTTTGATAATGTTAGAGCTGAAAACGCCATTATCGTGGTTGTGAGGAACTCTCGGTGGAGAGGCAAAAAAGGATTTAGGGTGGAAAGCCAATTTTGATTGAATCGAACGTCGCAATATTCATCCTGCGACAGGCAGCACTAGTTCAAAGACCGAACCTTCTGAACTCGACTTTCCAAGTCTCAGCTTGCCTCCGTTCTTTTCAATCAAGTTTGCCGAGATGCCGAGCCCCAGGCCCATTCCTTCCAATTTGGTGGAAAAGAATGGATCGAAAATTCGCTCTCGGTATTGGTCAGGAATTCCGGGTCCGGAGTCGTGGACGGATACAACTACGTTCGATTGACCATCGAAGCTGGCCTTGAGCTGCAGAAGTCTTGCCGCCGCAGGGCGCGCCTTCATCGCATCCATGGCATTCCTGACAAGGTTTAGGAGTACCTGCTGGAGCTCCAACCCGTCTATGCTCACGTCCGGCAGGTCATGTTCCAGCTCCGCAGTTACGGTGATTCCCTCAGCCCGAAGATCGTGTTTGAGCAACCGCAAGGCGAGTTGCGCCGAACTTGCAGGGTTGGTTGACGTACCTTGATGGACTCCCTTTGTGGTCAGCTCTCGAATACTGGAAATGATTGCGCCTGCCCGCAGGCCGTCGGCTTCGATGTCACCAAGTAGTTCTTCGATGTCCGCGACATTGACTGGCGCCGATCGCAGCTGGAGACGCGCCGTGTTGGCATTCAGTGTGATGGCCGCCAAGGGACTTCTCAGCTCATGGGCAAGTGCGCCCGTGACAGCCTGTATGCTTAAATTCCGATATGCGAGCTCGCGTCGCTGCAGTGCAATGGCACTGGCAAGACGAGAATAAAGCAGCATCGTTTCGATGATCAAGACCACCAGAAGCATGCAACTGCTGACAAGCACAAAGCCGCGCGCAGCGTACCAGCCGACGCTGAATCGTACCGAGCTGGCGAACATCGCCACCAGGAAGTTCGGCATGCAAGCCAGCAATGTCACAAGTAACCACAGATCAAGGATCGTATGTCGGCGAGAAAGCAGAACAGCGAGAGTTGTCGCTCCCCATAGCGCCAAAACCAGATTGATCTGGTTGCCGAATTGCGTCTGTTGCCTGACGTCGTCGGTGTAAAAGCTGGGAAGATATTGCGCCTTTGTCGCTACGATCCAAGTCAGTACCGCAACCATCGACATGACCGCCGCAACAGTGGCTAGGATTGTTGCCCTGATCGATCCCCTGGGCCGCTCGGCTCCATCCGTATGCTTGGTAAGCGCGTAGATCAGGATCGCCGCCGGAAACGTCGTGTGCCAGAGAACGTACAACCAACCCGGCGTGTTCAGGCCGTCACCGATAAGACCGTTGGGAGCGTAGCCGCCAGGGAATGACAGGGTTTGCAGAAATGCGAACGAGCCGCTGCAAATGTAAGCACTCGCGACAGCAAGAAGGGCCCGCTGCGGCTGGATAGCATATTGTGCAAACAGAAGAGATGCGGTTACGCCATCCGCAATGGCCAAGGCTGTTTGCAGGACCGGGATAAAGGCATCTATCCGACCCAGTTGAATACTTGCGAACGGCGCAATTGCCACTGCCGCCGCAACCAGCAGGAACGCCACTCCGGTTGCCACAGTCTGATGATGCCTGTCGGCAGGCAAGTTTGCAAAAACCAAGGGGAAATCTTGCTCTGCCGACCGAGCGACATCAGCTTTGCCCGTCGGTCCATCGCGTTGCGGTGCGTCATCACAGATCAAACGGTCGCCTCGTCTACGTCGACCGGTCGCTGACAGCCTGCGAATTACGACCAGCGGGATGATGCCATCCTACATCTGTTTTGCCCGACGGGTCAAACGATATTCGGAAAAATCAAATTAGGTGCGGCGCGAATTCTCCAATGATTTGTACTGTGCATGGGGTTGTTTTCGCGGCTTTTGTTGTCACCCCCGCACGCGCCTGATCATCTGCTCGACATGGGCGATCGGCGTTTCCGGCTGGATGCCGTGGCCGAGATTGAAGATGAAGCGGCCTTGCGCAAAATTTGCCAGCACGTTGTCGACCGCGCGGTCGAGTGCCGCGCCGCCCGTGATCAGCACCAGCGGATCGAGATTGCCCTGCACCGCGACCCGGCTCTGCACCCGCTCGCGGATGAAGGCGGGCTCGGCGGTCCAGTCGATGCTGACGGCGTTGACGCCGGTACCTTCGACATAGAAAGGCAGCTGCGCGCCGGCGCCGCGCGGGAAGCCGATGATCTTCGCATCAGGCACCTTGGCGCGCACGCCGTCGACGATGCGCCGCGTCGGCTCGGTCGACCAGCGGGCGAATTCGGCCGGTGGCAATACGCCAGCCCAGGTGTCGAAGATCTGCAAGGCGTTGGCGCCGGCTTCGAGTTGCGCCAGCAGATATTGGATCGAGCTCTCGACGAGCACGTCGATGATCTTCGCGAACGCCTCGGTGTGCCGGTAGGCCATCATCCGCGCCGGCGCCTGGTCGGGCGTGCCGTGGCCCGCGACCATGTAGGTCGCAACCGTCCACGGCGCGCCGCAGAAGCCGATCAGCGCCACCTTTGGGTCGAGCGCGCCGCGCACGATCCTGAGCGCGTCGAACACCGGCTGCAGCTTGCCGAAGTCGGCCTGCGCGGCGAGCGTTCCGACCTTGGCCGGATCATCGAGCGGCTCGAGCCGCGGACCTTCGCCGACCTCGAACCGCACCGCGCGGCCGAGCGCATGGGGGATCACCAGGATGTCCGAGAAGATGATCGCCGCATCGAAGCCAAACCTTCGGATCGGTTGCAGCGTGACTTCGGCGGCAAGCTCCGGATTGAAGCAGAGATCGAGGAAGCCGCCGGTCTTGGCGCGCACCTCGCGATACTCAGGCAGATAGCGGCCCGCCTGCCGCATCATCCACAAAGGCGGCACGGCTTGCCGCTGGCCGGAGAGCACGTCGATGAAGGGCTTTGTCGCAGACTGGGGCACTGATCGTCCTGATGCAGAGTTGAGGTTCCTGATATACCGCCGCGGGCGGAAGCGGAACAGGGGAACCAGCGCAAATGCGCCGCGTTGACCCCGCCAATGGAGGAGGAATTGCATGGCCCAGACATTCAATCCCGCGCCGCATGACAAGCATGCCGAGGACCTGCGCGAAGCCCTCGCGGCGGATCGCCACGCCAAGCTCGACACCGGGTTGAAGGATAGCTTTCCCGCCTCCGATCCGGTCAGCGTCACGCAGCCGACGCCCTCGAAGGCCGATGCGGACGCCGACAATCCTTCCCTGTGGGACAAGGTCAAGGCGATCTTCAGCTAGGGACCGCGAGTTTCCGACAGGTTTGCTAAGACCTTGTTAGTGATCTGCCGAAGTCCCGGTCCGTAGGAGTACGGAAAAGCCCGTAGATGAATGCGAATCGCTGTCAGGGCTTCAGAGTTCACTAAGAGAAGCGGCAGAATTTCCCCCCCGTTGGAGAATTCTGTCGCATGAACGTCGCCTCACTGAGAGCCGGATGGAGCCGCCTGCCGTTGCGCGCGGCGGCTTTCGTCGTGCTCACTTGCGTCGCGATCCTCGGCGTCAGCGGCTGGCGCGAATGGACCGCGCGCGATCAGGTGCTCAGGGGTGCCGAGACCGAGATGGCGAACGTCGCCCGCTCCTTGACGCAGCACGCCGAGGACAGCCTCGATTTGCTGGATTCGGGCGTTGTAGGTGTCGTCAGCCGTCTCGAGATAGACGGCACTGACCCGTCCACGATCGCCAAACTCGGCAGCATCCTTGATGCCCGCAAGAAGGCGGTCGCGCGCATCCACAGCCTCGCCATCATCGACGACCAGGGTAACTGGCTGACCTCGCCCGGTGCCATCGCATCGACGCTCAGCGACGATACGTTCTTCCGTCACCATCAGCTCTCGCCGAAGCGCGAGGCCTATGTCGGTCATCCCGTAAAGAGCCTGCTCGACGGGCAATCGATCGTCACGCTGTCACGCCGGTTCAACAAGCCGGATGGCAGCTTCGGCGGCGTCGTGCTCGCAACGATCAGCGCGGGCTACCTCTCGCACTTCTACGAGCAGTTCGAGATCGGGCGCAACAGCTCGATCGCGCTCGTGCATGGCGACGGCCTGATCATCGCGCGCAATCCGAGCAACGAGCGGTTCGTCGGACGCAGCGTCGCCGACGGGCCGCTGTTTCGCGACCCGAGCCTACAGCGACCAAGCGGCGTCTATCATTTCAAGTCGCCGCTGGATGGCGCCCAACGAGTCAGTTTCTTCAAGCGCAGCAGCAGCTACCCGCTCCTTGTGCTCGCGACCGTCGACAAGGACGAGCTCCTGGCGCCGTGGCGGGCTGCGGCGATTTCGCGCATGCTGTATGTGCTCGCGCTGGTGATGCTGATCGCGATCATCGGCGCGGTGCTGGTGCGGCAGTTGCAGCGCGGCCAGCGCATGGCGGCGGCCCTGATCGAGAAGGAGGCGCATTTCCGCCTGCTCGCCGAAGGCTCCAGCGACATGGTCACCCGCATCGGGCTCGACGAGCGGCTGCGCTATGTTTCGCCATCGTCCAACCGCGTCGTCGGCTGGCGGCCCAATCAGCTGATCGGCACGGAGGCGCTCGCCGGAATCCATTCGGAGGACCGCCCGCACGTCCAGGCCATCATCGATGCCATGAAGCGTGGCGAGACGGAAGAAGCGCGCGTCACTTACCGCAACGTGCACCGGCAGAAGTCCGAGGTCTGGCTGGAATCGACCATGCACGTGACGCGCAAGGAGAACGGCACTGTCGACGGCGTGGTCGCGATCTCGCGCGATATCACCGAGCAGAAGAATCTGGAGACGAGGCTCGAGACCCTGGCGATCGAGGACAGCCTCACCGGGCTTGCGAACCGCCGCCGCTTCGACGAGCGGCTGAAGGAGGAATGGGCGCGCGCGTATCGCGACCGTTCCAGCCTTGGCCTCTTGATGATCGACGTCGATCACTTCAAGGCCTACAACGACGAATATGGCCATCCCGCGGGTGATGCCTGTCTGCGCGTGGTGGCAAAGACCATTGCGGCCGAGGTGCAGAGGGGCGGCGATCTCGCGGCCCGCTATGGCGGCGAGGAATTCGCCATGCTGCTGCCGAACACCGATGCCGCCGGTTGCGCCCGGCTCGGTGAGCGGATCCGCAACGCCATCCGCGATGCCGGCCTGGTTCATGCCTCCAATCCGGCAGGGCCATGCGTCACCGTCTCGGTCGGCGGCGCGGCTTGCCGGCCGGCGGTGGAGCGGACCGCGGGCACGAGCTCGCTGGTGGAGGCCGCCGACCGCGCGCTCTACGCCGCCAAGGATGCCGGCCGCGACCGGCTGATGATGTCCGGCGAGGTCATGAACCTGTTGCCCAGAGCGTCAGGTCAGTAATCGCGCTCAATAATGCGGCGGGCGCTCGTTGGCAGGGCCCGGCGCGTTGGTCTCGGCGTCCTGCAGCCGCTCGCCGAGCTCTGCGACCTTCCGCGTCAACGCATCGATCTGCTTCCACTGCGCGGTGATGGTCTGGTTCAGCGTCTCGATGGTGTCGTCCTGATAGGCAAGGCGCATCTCCAGCGCGTCGATGCGTTCGGCAAGCGTCTTGATGTCATTCGTCACCGGCGTGCCCCTCATCCCGTTCGCGGAGACCAATTTCCTGCAGACCATGGCCAAGCGCGACACGTTCGTCGAATACGAAACATTCGCCGCGCCAGCGGCTCTGCGCCTCCGGCACCTCTTCCAGATATTTCAAGATGCCGCCCTTGAGGTGGTAGACCTCGGCAAAGCCACGCGCCAGCAGATGCGAACTTGCCTTCTCGCAGCGGATGCCGCCGGTGCAGAACATTGCGATCTTGCGATGCTTGGCCGGATCGAGCTTTTGAGCGGCAAAGTCCTTGAACTGGCCAAAACTCTTGATGTCGGGGTCGACCGCACCCTCGAACGTCCCCATCGCCACCTCGAAAGCATTGCGGGTGTCGAGCACCAGCGTGTCGGGTGAGGTGATCAGCGCGTTCCATTCGCGCGCGTCGACATAGATGCCGACCTGCCGGGTCGGATCGGCGGCCGCATCGCCAAGCGTGACGATCTCCTTCTTCAGCCGCACCTTGAGCCGGCCAAACGGCATCGCCTCGGCTGTCGAACATTTCAGCTCGAGATTGTTCAGACGGCCGCCGAACATAGCTCCATGTGCGAGCTCATGGGCGAAGGCGTCAATTGCGTCGGCCGACCCGGCGATAGTACCGTTGATGCCCTCATGGGCCAGCAGCACGCTGCCCTTAAGGGACAGGCCGGCACAGAACGCCCGCAGCGGCTCGCGCAGCTCGCGGAAATCGGGCAGGGCAGCGAATTGGTAGAAGGCGCAGACCTTGTAAATCATGCGCCCGTTTAGCAGGCGGCCGGCGCCCAGAAAACCCGCAACGCACAGCTCTATTCCCAGGGAATGGCAGCCATTTCCCTGGTATGCCAGCATTGCCCGGACGGCCCGGAATGTGTCATGAAGGTCCGGTTTTTCCGAGACGGCGCGGCGCGCGTCCCACGGTGCTGAGAGAGCAAAACTTCGATGAGAAACTTCCATTTCCCCGGCAGGTCCACGGTCCACGCTACCAACGCGATGGTGGCGACCTCGCATCCGCAGGCTTCTCTTGCCGCGATCGAGGTGCTGCGCGAGGGCGGCACGGCGGTGGACGCGGCTGTCGCGGGTTCAGCGCTGCTCGGCGTGATCGAGCCGCAGTCGACCGGCATTGGCGGCGATTGTTTTGCGCTGATCCAACCGCGCGGCGAGGGCAAGATCATCGCCTATAATGGCTCCGGCCGGGCGCCAAAGGCCGCCAACGCCGACTGGTATCTCGAGCGCAAGATCAATTCCGTGCCGCTGACCTCGGCCCATGCGGTCTCGATCCCCGGCGTGATCGATGCGTTTGCGACCGTGCTGCGCGACCACGGCAAGTTCGGTTTCGACCGTCTGCTCCAGCCCGCGATCAAGGCTGCGGAGGAAGGCTATGTCGTCGCGCCCCGCATCGCCTTCGACTGGAAGAACCAGTTCGAGAAGCTGAAGAACGGTACCAACGCCGTGCGTTACCTGCTGCCGGGCGGCAGGCCGCCGGTCGCCGGCGATGTCATCCGCCAGGCCGAGCTCGGCAAGACGCTGCGCGCGATCGCCAAGGACGGCCGCGACGCCTTCTACGAGGGCGAGATCGCGGAGGATATGGTCGAGACCCTGCGCGGCATCGGCGGCCTGCATACGCTCGACGATTTCGCCGCGCACACCACCGAAGTCACGACGCCGATCGGCACCATGTACAAGGGTTACGACGTCTGGCAGTGCCCGCCGAACGGTCCGGGCGTGACCGCACTTCTGATGCTCAACATCCTGTCGCGCTTCGACCTCACCAAATACGCGCCCGTCAGCGTCGAGCGCTTCCATCTCGAGGCGGAAGCTGCGCGCATCGCCTACATGAACCGGGAGATGCATGTCGCCTCTCCCGACCACATGAGGATCAACGTTGCCGAGATGCTCGAGAAGGGCTTTGCGGACGAATACATCAGCAAGATCCGCATGGACGGCATGCTCGACCTGCCCAATGTCGCGCCGCCGATGAATCCCTCGACCATCTACATCACGGTGGTGGACAAGGATCGCAACGTCTGCTCGTTCATCAACTCGGTCGCGCATTCCTTCGGCTCGGCCATAGTTTCCAACAAGACCGGTGTGCTGTTCCAGAACCGCGCCGGCGGCTTCCGCATCCAGCCGGGCCATCCGAACTGTATCGAAGGCGGCAAGCGCCCGCTGCACACGATCATGCCGGGCCTGCTCACCAAGGGCGGCCGTTCCACGATGTCGTTCGCGGTGATGGGCGGCCAGTACCAGCCGACCGGGCAGACCCATGTGCTGACCAACGTTCTCGACTATGGCTGCGACGTGCAGGAGGCAATCGACATGCCCCGAGGCCTGCACTACGAGGGCCAGTACCAGCTCGAGGACAGCGTGCCGGCGGCGGTCGTCGAAGGCTTGAAGAAGCTTGGCCACAAGACCACCAGCGTGGTCGGCCCGCTCGGCGGCGCCCAGGCGATCTGGATCGATTGGGACAAGGGCACGCTGACCGGCGGTTCCGATCCGCGCAAGGACGGTTGCGCGCTCGGCTATTGATCGTCGCGCGAGGTTCCTCGCAACAAGATCAGGAAAAGTTGACGGAGGGCGGCGCGGCATCGGCCGCGTCGCCCTTTTCCGTTCGGAACGGAGCTCGTGGCCCAAAGTTGGTGGGCGATGAGCGGTGCAGGCGCGCGCTGCCTTGTTGTCGAAGCGGCGGAGGCCGTCCATGTCCGATCATCCAAGTTCCCAATCATCCGGATACGATAGGCGTTCCTTCATGGCAGGTGCTGCCGGCAGCGCGCTCGTTCCGCTGACCGCGCGCGCGACCGTGCAGGAGGCACGAGCGGCAGTGGCGCAGGATCCGGCGCTTCCCGTCGACGTCACACTGCGGGTGAATGGTCAGGAGAAGCGTCTGAGTCTCGATCCGCGCACCACGGTGCTGGACGCACTGCGCGAGCATCTCAAGCTCACGGGCAGCAAGAAGGGTTGCGATCACGGCCAGTGCGGTGCCTGCACGGTGCTGATCGGCGATCGGCGCGTGGTGTCGTGCCTGACGCTCGCACTGGCCGCTGAAGGGCAGGAGATCACGACCATCGAAGGCCTCGCCACCGACGACCGCCTGCACCCGATGCAACAGGCCTTCATCGACAACGATGCGTTCCAGTGCGGCTATTGCACGCCCGGTCAGATCATGTCGGCGATTGCCTGCGTGAAGGAGGGACATGCCGGCAGCGATGCCGACATCCGCGAATACATGAGCGGCAACATCTGCCGCTGTGCCGCCTATCCCAACATCGTCGCTGCGGTGAAGCAGGCCGCGCCCGAGATCATGAAAGGCTAGGCGAATGCGACCATTTTCTTACCAGAGGGCGACAGACCCCGACATGGCCGTGCAGGCGCTTAGCGCCGCTGCGGCCGCCAACAAGCCGTTGACGCAGGCCTCGGCCCAGCCGCTCGCCGGCGGAACGACGCTGATCGACCTGATGAAGCTCGACGTGATGCGGCCCGCCGCGATCGTCGACATTAATCCGCTCGCGCAGGGGTGGTCGGCGATCTCGCCCGGTCGCGAGGACCTGCGGCTCGGCGCCCTCGCAAAGATGTCCGACGTCGCCGCGCATGACGAAATCCAGCGCAATTATCCCGTGATCGCCAATTCCCTGAAGCTCGCCGCCAGCGCCCAGCTCCGCAACATGGCGACACTCGGCGGCAACGTGATGCAGCGGACGCGTTGCAGCTATTTTCGCGATGTCTCCTATGAAAATTGCAACAAGCGCAATCCCGGCTCCGGCTGTGCCGCGATGGACGGCATCAACCGCATGCATGCGGTGCTCGGGATCTCCGATCAGTGCATCGCGACTTACCCCGGCGATTTCGCCCAGGCGCTGATCGCGCTGGATGCCACGGTCGAGGTTGCCGGCAGGTCTGGCACCCGCAGCATGCCATTTGCGGCGCTCCACAAGGCTCCCGGCAACACGCCCGAGATCGAGACGACGCTGCAGCCAGGCGAGTTAATCTCGGCCTTTCTTATTTCCGGCCGTTGGCCCCGCTCGGTTTATCTGAAGGCGCGCGACCGGCAATCCTATGAGTTTGCGCTGTCCTCGGCTGCGGTTGCGCTGGACGTGCAGGGTGGGACGATCCGGGACGCGCGCGTGGCGCTTGGCGGCGTCGCGACCGTGCCCTGGCGCGCTCGCGAGGCGGAGGCGCAGCTGAAGGGACAAAAATTCGACGACGGTCTGGCGCAGCGCGCCGCCGATGCTGCATTCGCTGAGGCCAAGGGGCGCCAGCACAACAGCTTCAAGATTGCGCTCGGCAAGCGCGTGGTGGCGCGTGCGCTCCAGCAGGCCGTAATGATGGAGATGTGACCATGACCGCTGCCGCTCCCGAGCCGAAGGCGAATATGGGCAAGCCCGTGCCACGTTACGATGCGGTTGCGAAGGTCACAGGGCGTGCAACCTACGGGTCCGACATGCCGCTGGACAATCCCGCCTATGCGTTTCTGGTCACCAGTGCGATCGCCAAAGGCCGCATCAACAGCTTCGATCTCGACGATGCTAAACGCGTGCGAGGCGTGATCGACATTGTCACGCACGAGAACGCGCCCAACCTGAACGAGTCAAAGCTGTTCAGCAATGGCGGTTATGCTGGCACCACGATCCAGCCGCTGAAATCGACCGACATTGCCCATGACGGCCAGATCATCGCGGTGGTCATCGCCGAGAGCTACGAGGCCGCGCGCGAAGCCGCCAACCGCGTCAAGGTGAGCTACACAGCCGCAACCCCGAGTGCGAGCTTCGATTCGCCGGGAACGACGAAAGCCGCCGCGAAAGGCCAGAACGCGCAATTCAAGGAAGACCCCAAGGTCGGCGACTTTGCCAAGGCGTTTGATGAGGCCGAGGTGAAGGTCGAGGCCTCCTACGAGACGCCGACGCAGCATCATAATCCAATGGAGCTTTTTTCGACGAGCTGCGCCTGGATGGGCGACACTCTCGTCATCTATGAGCCCAGCCAATATGTCTACGGACTGAAGAACGGCGTCGCCGAACAGCTCGGCATCGACGCCGACAAGGTGAGGGTGGTCAATCCCTATGTCGGCGGCGGCTTTGGCTCGCGCGGCTCGATGACGCCGAGAACCGCGATCATCGCCGGCATCGCGAAGCGGCTGAACCGGCCGATCAAGCTGGTTTCGACTCGCGACCAGGGCTTTACGATTGCGACCTATCGCGCCGAAACCCGCCACGAGATCAAGCTCGGCGCGAGCCGGGACGGCAAGCTGGTCGCGCTGAGGCACGAAGGCGCCGAGGTCTCCTCGCACGCCGACCCCTATTGCGTCGGCGGCACCAAGACCACGACGCGGCTCTATGCCTGCCCAAATGTCGACAGTCTCGTGTCGATCGTGCGCGCCGACCGCAACACGCCGGGCTTCATGCGCTCGCCGCCTGAGGTGCCGTATTTGTTTGCGCTCGAGAGTGCGATGGACGAGCTGGCCGTGAAGCTCAACATGGATCCGATCGAGCTCCGCCGCGTCAATGACGCGACCAATGAGCCGATCGGCGGCAAGCCTTACACGTCGCGCTCGCTGATGGCGTGTTTCGACGAAGCTGCCAAAGCCTTCGGGTGGGCACAGCGCTCGGCGGCGCCGAAATCGATGTCCGACGGTGACTGGCTGATCGGCTATGGCTGCGCGGCCACCTGTTATCCGACGCAGATGGCGCCGTCGGCGGCGCGCGTTCGCCTGCAGCGCGACGGCCGTACCCGCGTCGAGATCGCCGGCCACGAGATCGGCACCGGTGCCTACACCATCCTTGCGCAGACAGCCGCCGAGCGGCTTGGCGTGCCGCTGGAGAAGGTCGCGGTCTTCATTGGTGACAGCGACCTGCCGCCGGGGCCCGTTGCTGGCGGATCGAATTCGACGGCCAGCACCTGCTCCGCTGTGATGATGGTGTGCGATCAGGTTCGTCAGCGCCTGTTCAAGGCGCTGACGCCGAACGAGAGCCTCACGGACAAGGCCAAGGAAACCGTTGGCATGGGGCAGACCCGATCGACACAGGCAGCAAAGGGCGATCGCCCGATCGATCTGGAGAAAGCGTTCGACGCGCTCGGTGTCGGCGTGGTGGAGGAATATGGCGAATGGAAGCCCGAAGGCGCGCCGCCGGATTCGTTCAAGGCGATGCACAGCGGGCACGCCCAGCTCGTCGGCGGTGCGGCCATGAAGGACAAGATCGCCTATGCCTTCGGCGCGGAGTTCGTGGAAGTCCGGATCAATCGCTTCACCCACGAGATCCGCGCCCCGCGCCTGGTTGGAGCGTTTGCGGCGGGCCGCATCATGAATCCGCGCACGGCTCGCAGTCAGCTGATGGGCGGCCTGATCTGGGGCATGTCCTCGGCGTTGCTGGAGGCCACCGAGATCGACGAGCGCACCGCACGCTATGTCAACGACAATTTTGCCGATTATCTCATTCCCGTGAATGCAGACGTCCCCGGCGTCGAGGTGATCCTGCTCTCCGAGCAGGATGATCACATTAACCCGGCCGGCGCCAAGGGGCTCGGCGAGCTCGCCAACGTCGGCACCAACGCCGCGATTTGCAATGCGATCCATCACGCCACCGGCCAGCGCATCCGCAAGCTCCCCGTGCGGCTGGAAAATATCGAGGTCTAGAGGGGTGGAAACGGCGTCGACCTTGCGCTAGACACCTTCGGCCTCAACGGGAAGGTGTCTTATGCAGCGTGTCCAGCCCGTGCTCCTCGCCATCATGTCGGCATTCGCGATCACGTCGATCGGCGGTGCGCCGACGTTTGTTTCCACCCCGGCCTCGGCCCAGACCGCAGGAAAGACCATGACCACAGCTTCAGGATTGCAGATCACCGATAGCGTCGTCGGCACTGGCGCCTCGCCGAAGCCCGGCCAGATTTGCGTGATGCACTATACCGGCTGGCTCTATGAGAACGGCCAGAAGGGCAAGAAATTCGACTCGTCCGTCGATCGCAACGAGCCCTTCGAATTCCCCATAGGCAAGGGCCGCGTCATCGCCGGCTGGGACGAGGGCGTTGCCACGATGAAGGTCGGTGGCAAGCGGACGCTGATCATCCCGCCGCAGCTCGGCTACGGCGCTCGCGGCGCCGGCGGCGTGATCCCGCCGAACGCGACGCTGATGTTCGACGTGGAATTGCTCGGCGTGAAGTGACGGCGCATTCCGCGTCGTCATGCCCGCGCTTGTCCCGGGCATCCACGTACTTCTTCGCGTGGCCAAGACGTGGATGGCCGGGCAAGCCCGGCCATGACGGACAGAGATCAACACAAACAAAAAGACCGGCCCCTCGGCCGGTCTTTTCGCTTTCAATGCTAGCGCGCGTTATTCCGCCGCGAGCGCGCGTTATTCCGCCGCGCGACGTGCCGCCGCAGCGGCGCGATCAATCGCTTCCTTCGCGCTGTCCTTGGCCTCTCCCATGGCTTTCTGGCCCTTGCCTTTCACTTCCTGAACGGCGCCTTCGCCCTGCAGACGCTCGGAACCGGTGGCTTCACCGATGCCCTGCTTGGCCTTGCCGATCGTCTCGTTGGCAGTGCCCTTGATCTTGTCGCTGGTGCTACCCATGAAACTCTCCTTCCAGTTTGCTCGCAAAGACAACATCTGTCGACTATGAGAGTTCCGATTTTGGTATGGCTTGATGTCGCGCCTTTGGTTACGTTCGCCCGCGCGGAACCAACAGAAAGCAGTCCCCATGACCGGCCATGACCACAGCCATTCCCACCATGTCCACGATCATCACGATGATCGCTGGAAGCATGACGGCGTGCGCGTCATTCCCGGCAATCAACTCGATACCAATGTGCCCTCGACACCAGGGATGGACCGCGCGGCCGCGATCAATTTCGCCCGCGTCGGCGCGCAGAAATTGTGGGCTGGCACCGTCAGCATCAAGCCCGACGCCAAGACCGGCGCGCACCACCACGGCCATCTCGAGAGCGTCATTTACGTGGTGAAGGGCAAGGCGCGGATGCGCTGGGGCGAGAGCCTGCAATTCACCGCTGAAGCGGGTCCCGGCGATTTCATCTTCGTGCCGCCCTACGTGCCGCACCAGGAGATCAACGCCAGCCCCGACGAGGTGCTGGAATGCGTGCTGGTGCGGAGCGATGGCGAGGCGGTTGCGATCAATCTGGACATCGAGCCGGTCGAGAAGCCCGAGACTGTGCTGTGGATCGACCCCGTGCATCGGGATCCGAACGAGAAGAAGTAACACCGAGGCTCGAGGGGTCGGTGCGACCAAACCCCGCGGCGGTCTCGGCAAAATAATTCGGCATGCGCTGTCGGATGGCGGCCCAGTCGTCCGTCCTTGGGCAGAACCCCGCCCAAGGAGCCCCCATGCCCAGGATGATTTTCGTCAATCTGCCGGTGACCGATCTCAAGCGCGCGACCGCCTTTTACGAGGCGGTCGGCGCGACCAGGAACCCGCAATTCAGCGATGACACGGCAAGCTGCATGGTCTTTTCCGAGACCATCTACGTGATGCTGACGACCCACGACAAATTCCGTCAATTCACGCCGAAGCCGATTGCCGATGCAAAAACCTCGAACCAGGCGCTGTTCTGTCTGTCCGCCGACAGCCGCAAGGAGGTCGACGATATCGTCGGCAGGGCCAAGGCTGCAGGCGGCGTGGCCGATCCCAGCCCGGTTGACGAATACGATTTCATGTATGGCCGCAGCTTTGAGGATCCGGATGGCCATATGTGGGGCGTGAACTGGCTGGACATGGCAGCCGTCCCGCCGAAGCCCGCCATGGCGAACGCCTGATCGGAACCTGAAGAGGAGCATTCGCAATGTCCAAGCTCGTGCCCTGCATGTGGTTCAACGGCGATGCGGTCGATGCCGCCAAGTTCTACGTCTCGCTCGTTCCCGACTCGGAGATCACGCACGTTCAGCACAACGTCTCGGATAGCCCGTCCGGCAAGGAAGGCTCGGTGCTGGTCGTCGAGTTCACGGTGGCCGGGCAGCCCATGGTCGCGCTCAACGGCGGCATGACGATGGAATACACGCATGCGATCTCGCTGATGATCCAATGCGACGACCAGGCCCAGGTCGACAGCGTCTGGAATGCGTTCCTCGCCCATGGCGGCAAGGAAGAACAGTGCGGCTGGCTCAGGGATCGCTGGGGCGTGGCCTGGCAGATCGTGCCGAAAGTGATGTTCGAGTTCCTCACCAGCCCCGATAAGGCGGCCGCCGCCCGCGCATGGCAGGCCATGATGAAGATGGTGAAACTGGACGTGGAGGTGCTGCGGCGAGCGTTCGAGGGGAAGTCTGCGGCGTGAGGGCCAGTGCCGTTGCCATGCGACAGATGTCATCGCCCGCTAAGGCGGGCGATCCAGTATTCCAGAGGCCTTCGTCGAAGAGCTCGCTCTCACAACGACCGCCGCGGCGTACTGGATGCCCCGGCCAAGCCGGGGCATGACAGCGGAATTCGTGGCCATGCGAGAGCGCGCCGCTAATAATTGATCCTCAGCCCGACGCCGCCGTGGATCGTGTTGCCCACAGGCTGCGGGCCCAGGGTGCCGTTGGCGAAGAGGTCCACGACCCAGCCCTTCTGCACACGGAAGCCGAGACGACCGCCATACTCGAACCAGCCCTGGTTGCCCATCGTAGGCACCACCATGCCGTCGCCGGTCACGGTGGCGACGATGCCGCTGTGGCTGGCGAAGGACTGCACCCAGCCGCCGTTGATATTGGTCTCGATATTGTTGGCGAAGAGATGGGTCCACTGGCCGCCGATCTTGACGAGGCTGGTGCGGTCGGTGCCCGTTGCAATGGTGGCGTCGAACGGATTGAACGCGACCGTGTTGTCGGCATAGCCTGACACGCGCTGCCAGAGCTGCCAGAGCTCGATGGAAGCTGCGACCTCATCGCGCGATGACAGGCGACTGATCCAGCCGGCGCGGCCATAGACTGCATAATTGGCAGCGTCGGTTGAGCTCGTCACGCTGACCGGACCGAGGCTGGAGGTGTAGCTGCGGGTGTAGCGCGCCTTTTCCCACGGCGTCAGGATCGTGCCGACGTCGAAGAACGGACGCGATGAGCCCCAATCGGTGAAGTCATAGCGCAGCGCAAAGGCGCCGATCGGCGCGCTGGTGATGTGATAGCCACCCTCGCTGTATTGCGTGTAGGCGATACCGGCAAGCAGCGACAGGTTGGGCGTCAGCTCCTTGCGGCCGTGGATGCCCGCCGAGAACGAGCCGGCCGACCCGAACGCGCTGATGCAGTCGCTGCAATTGATCTGCTCGTTGACGCCAAGCAGCACCGTGCCGAGCACGCGGTTGGTGATCATCTGATTGAAGCGCTGGCCCGCGAGTCCATTGACCGAGTTGCCGCTGGAATCGGAGCCGGTCGGCGTTGGGCTCGGCAGCGGGGTCGGGCTCGGCGACGGCGATGGGCTCGGGGAGGGCGATGTGCCTGGTGTCGGGGACGGCGAATAGGTCGGTGAAGGGGAGGGGGTCGGATTGCCGCACTCGGATTCGCAAAAGGTCGCGGCTGTCGCTGGACGGGCGTCGAGCGCGAACAGCGTGAGCGCGGCGGCTGCGCCGAGCATGCAGGCCAGTGCGAGGCGTTTGAAGTCGGGCTTTGCCATCGTCAGCGTCCACACAGCATGCCGTCGTCATGGACGGCGGGCGTGGTCGGCGAGGCATCGGCATATTGGTTGACGGCGCACAGACCGGCATTGGCGGCGCAGTTGGCTGCGAACGTCCAGGGCGGCGAGTTCGTCTTGGTGATCGTGACTTTGCCGCCGGTCGAGGTGATGATCGCGGTGTCGCCCGGCTGGGTGAGCTGAATGCACTGGAAGCTCAACGTGCAGACGCTCGCCGCTCCCTCCTGAAGCACGACGACCGAGCGGCTGCGCTGCGAGAGGATGTCGAGGATTGTGCCGCGAACGCCGATGGTCGCCAGCGGTGTCGTGATCTTGTAGGCGGTCTTCTCCGAATGTCCGGTCACGAAGCGGAATGCGCCGGTCGCCATTCGGATGGCGACGTCGCGATAGCTGTGCTCGTCGTTGAAGACGGTGCGATCGAGCTTCAGCGTCGCACTCGGCCCGAGCGAAAGATTGGTGCTGTCGGCCATGACAAAACGCGCCGCACTGTCGGCACCGGTGCGCACGGTCTCGTCGCGCAGCATGCTGTCGCCGACATTGATTGGCGTCGTGCTCGCGGCCACCCGCACCACTTCGTTCTGCACGAGGACGGCTTCGCCGACGCGCGTCTGGGCTTGCACAGAAGGCGCAGCGCACGATGCAGCCGACAGCAATGTTGGGAAAAGCAGAAAACGCAGATTCATGTCGTAACCGAGCGAGGCCCCTGATCGTGCTGGATCGCGCACGCTCGTGTTGTGGCAGAATTATCACAGGCGGCGCGAGACGAGCGCTAGCTTAGTGACAGTTGCGGCAGAATGCGTTCAATGCATCGGCTGAGTGATTTTTTATTCGCGGTGACGCAGATTTGCCACGCAAAATAGCCCTACAGCAGTCGCTTGAAGCACATGCGATGCCGATGACGTCGCGAAGCGCAGTGATCGCTGTCGCGATCTTCCTAGCCGCGCATCTCGCGCTGCTGATCGGGCTGACGACGCCGGACAAGTTCGTGTTCGACGAGGTGCATTACGTGCCGGCAGCACGGCAGATGCTGGGCTTCACTGCGCCGCAGCCGATGCTCAATCCGATGCATCCGCCGCTGGCGAAAGAGCTGATCGCGGCGTCGATCGCGGCATTCGGCGACAACGCGTTTGGCTGGCGCTATCCGGCGACCTTGTTCGGCGCGCTCGCTGTCGTCGCGATCTATCTCTGCGGGCTCGCGCTGTTCGGCTCGCAAGCACCCGCGGTTGCGACGGCGCTGATCGCGGCCTTCAACCAGATGCTCTATGTGCAGGCGCGCATCGCGATGCTCGACATCTTCGCACTTAGCCTCGGCTTGCTCGCCATCGCTGCTTTCATGCACGGCTTTCGGCGAGCGCGGCCGCAGGCGCTGTTCGCGATCGCGGGTGCGTTGTTCGGTCTCGCAGCTGCCTGCAAATGGAGCGGCTTGTTTCCGCTCGCTGTCTGCATCGCAATCGTTGCGGTGATCCGCCTGATGCAGGGCTGGCATACTCTGTTTGCCGATGCGAGGCCAACCGACTGGTACCGCCCTGATCTCTGGCCCACATTCAGGGCGCATCATGCCGCGCTCTGCTTCGCGCTGTTGCCGGCAGTGACGTATATCGCCGCCTTCGTTCCGCTCTACGGCCTGTCGCTGCCTGATCTGATCGAGGCGCAGCGCCGGATCTTCGCCGACAACACCACCACTGCGATCGCCGGCCACACCTATATGAGCTCGTGGCCGTCCTGGCCGTTGCTGGCGCGGCCGGTGTGGTTCCTGTTCGACAAGACATCAGACGACAACGTCGCGGCGATCGTCTTCCTCGGCAATCCGCTGGTCGCCTGGCCGGCGCTGCTCGCGCTTGCCGTTGTGTTGCGCGACGTCGTCGTCGCGCGTCGTTGGGATGCGTTTCTGATCGCGGCGTTCTATTTCGGCTGCTGGCTCGCCTGGGCTTTGCTCCCGCGCACGCTGGGCTTCATCTACTACTATCTGCCGGCCGCAACGGTCGCGTCGCTTGCGCTGGTCTATGCGCTGAGCCGAGAGGGACTGCCGCGCTGGCTGCTGTGGGCCTATGTCGGCATGGCTGCCGCCGGCTTTGCGGTGATGCTGCCGATTTCGGCGGCCTTCATCGGCACATCGATGCAGACGTTCAACCGGCTGATGCTGTTTCAGAGCTGGATCTGACAACAGAAAACCGCCTGCCAGTCTCGCGGCAGGCGGTTTGTCGATTGTGGCAATGGCGTCTCAGGTCACTTGTTCAGATCATTTGGACGCGGTCTTGGTGTCCATGTTCACGACCTGGACGCGGCGGTTGATCGGGTCGGCGCCGTTGGCGGCGTCCTTCAGCTTGGTCTTGCCATAGCCGACGGTGACGAGGTCACTGCCGTTGAGACCGTAGTTCTGCACCAGGTACTTCTTGATAGTGTCGGCGCGACGCTCCGACAGGCCCTGATTGTACTCCTCCGTGCCGATCGCATCGGTATGGCCGGCGACCACGAAGGTCGAGCCCTTCAGCGACGGGTCGGACAGCGCCTTGCCGAGGGCCTGCACCGACGCCACCGAGGTCTTGGCGATGTCGGCCGAGTTGTAGTCGAACTGGATCTCCAGATCGATGTTCGGCTTGGTCGAAGCAAGCTCGGCGATCTGGTCGCGCTCGCCCATCGAGAGTGAACGGGTCTGCCGGTTGCGCACGGAATTCAGGAAAGTCGCTTCCTTGGCTTGCGCGGTCGGATCGGCCTGCGGACCGACGGAGAGGCCGCGGGTGATCGGCTTCGGCTTCAACGCATCCAGGATCTGGCTGGACGAGACGTTGCTGTCGCCGGCGAAAGCCAGGCCCGCCGTCAACGACAGCGCGGCCGTGAGCGTGATCGCCCTCAGTCCAAAAGACTTATTGAAATGGGTCATTGTCGTATCCTTGCTGTGACGCCTGATGGCAATTTGATGCTCCGAGCATAGGGAAGGTTCAAAAGCTCCGATGTGATGCGGGTCACATTCCAAAGGACCGAAACGTCGGCTGCATGCTAGCGCCGGACCCAGTCGGCATCCACGGCATGCTCGCGCCACTGGCACCGCGCTACCATCAGAAAGGAGCGCTGTCTCGTTCGGCATCGAAGCAGAATCCTGATCCATCACGCATTCTCGGACGAGGTTTCAATAGCTGCTGGACTCGCAGCTCCAGCGGGTACAATCTTTTGTCCATTGCTCGTCACCTGCCGGATTGCCCGCTGCGTTAGCAGCTCGAAAAGCGATCGTCGCAGCGACTCCCAGCTCGGTTCGGGCAGCAGAAATCCCCGAGTGATCCAAATCACAGTGCGTCCTTGTGAGTTGGATCAGATTGCTGTCATCGGATCGGCTAAGGCCGATGCGAGAGCAGCGAAGAAGTTTGGATCAGGGGAGAATGATCATGCGCTTCTTGATCGCAGCAATTTCACTCGCAGCATTCATCGTCAGCGGCAACACGGCCCTCGCTGACAAGCGCGTCGCCTTCGTGGTCGGCAATGCCGCCTACAAGAACGTCCCGCAGCTTCCCAACCCCGCGATCGATTCCAAGGCAATGGCCAGGGTGCTGCGCAATGTCGGCTTCGATGTCGTCGAGGGTGCCAACCTCACGCGTGACGCCATGACTGCAAAACTCCTGGAGTTCGGCAAGAAGAGCGAGGGTGCCGATGTCGCGGTGTTCTTCTATGCCGGCCACGGCATTGCCGTGAACGGCATCAACTACCTGTTGCCGATCGATGCAGACCTGAAATCCGAGATGGACGTCAAGCTGGGCGCGGCGATCAATGTCGACCTCACGCTCGATCAAACCATGTCGGACGCGAAGGTGAAGCTCGTGTTCCTGGATGCCTGTCGTGACAATCCTTTCGCGGCAAAGATCCGCTCGGCGAAAGCCACCCGATCGGTCAACGTCCAGGCCGGTCTGGCAGAGATGAAGTCGGGCGAGGGCACGCTGATTGCCTTTGCCACCGGCCCAGGTCAAACCGCGCTCGACGGCGAAGCCGGGACCAACAGCCCGTTCACGCGCGCGCTTGTCGCCAACATTGCCCAGCCTGGGATCGAGATTCAGCAGGCGATGACCAAGGTCCGCGCCCAGGTCAGTGACGAGACCGGTAAAGGGCAATTGCCTTGGGGGCACACCAACCTGACGGGCAACGTCTACCTCAATCCGGTTGGCGGGCCGGCTGCGGGCGCAACTGATACGTCGAGCGCGCCGGTGTTGGCCGCAAGCAAGCAAGGCTCCGACGTCGAACTCGAGTTCTGGCGCTCGATCAAGGACTCCAACAGGGTCGAGGAGCTCAACGCCTATCTCACCAGCTATCCCAACGGCACGTTCAAATCGATCGCACTCGCCCGCATTGCGGCGTTGCAGGATGGTCCATCCAATGCCACCCGCAACCTGTCGGTTGGGATCGATCCCGCGACCTTCACGGAAGAGGCCAACCAAGTATCTGAAGACCAGGTTGGTCTGGACAAGAGCCAGCGTCGTGACGTGCAGCGTCGCCTCACTGGGCTCGGTTTCGACGTCAGGGCGACAGGCCAGTTCGACGACGAGGCGCGTTCCGTGATCAGGCGGTGGCAGGCTGCGCGCGGTTATCCCGCTACGGGCTATCTCAACAAGCTCCAGCATAAGGCTCTGCTGTCGGAGATTGTCTCGACCCGCGCGGCTTCCTCGGCACAGGCAGACGATGAGCCGGCGCACCGCCGTTACTCGGGCGGTGGCGGTCGCCGCCATTATAGCGGCGGTGGTGGCGCTCCGGCAGGTCCCGGTGGTCTACTCGGCGGTATGATGGGCGGGTTGTTCGGCCGCCGCTGAGGGTGCAGGGGAGTAAGTAAAAGGCGGCCCGCATTGGGCCGCCCATTGTTCCGGAACCAGTGCTTACCCATCGTCGGCAAAGCCGTCGCGGCATGGCCTGCGTGCGAACAAGAATTTGGCCAGATACACGCCTAGCAGACCTCGACGAGCCGTCACCGCAAGCCGAAGGGAGCTGAGTTCCATCCAGTGCCGAGGCCCAGTGACTACCAATTCTATCGCAGCGGCCCGCCGGATCGGACTGTGTCTCTGAGCGCGATGCCCATCTATATCGGCGCGGCAATGATCGCGGTGGCGATCCTGCTCTCGACGTTGATCACGGGGCTCACCAGCCGCTATGTCGGCCTTGAAGCACCGACCGACGAGAACATGTGGCTGGTGGACCGTCTCACCGGCAGCGTCTATCGCTGTCAGGCGGAGGGGCGGGGCAGGGCCTCCTGCGAGCCCGACATCGCCACCGGCAGCCTCAGTGACAGGCCCAACGACCGGACCAAGGCTCCGAAGGCCGGCCGTTAACGTCGGCTCGCTTTGCATTGCAGCAAGAAAATTGTCTTCTCCACGAAACGTTCTCGCCGGAAAATACGTAATTGCGAATGCCGGCATGACGCCGGTTTCGTTTTGCTCAAGGAGACTTTTCGATGAAGACCTTGCTCACCGCCGCAGCCTTTGTCGCGTTCGCTCTTTCCGTTTCGCCCGCATCCGCCGCCATGATGGCGTGCACCAGCGCCAATATGATGAAATCGACGGCCATGATGACCGGCACCGCGGACACGCCCGCCAAGATGGCCATGAACAAGGAAATGGCCATGGCCAATACGGACATGAGCATGGGCAAGATGAAGGGCGCCTGCATGCATTACATGAAGGCGCAGAAGGCGATGACGATGAAGTAGGCCTCGGCCGCACCATCCGCCGCGCTGTCAGCAGATGGCAGCGCGGCTTTCCTATGCAGCGTTGTTCTTGCTCTTGTCCTTTTTCTTGGCGCGAATCCCGCTACATTGCCTCGCGCAATGCCTCGCTCCCCAAAACCCCTCCCAATCCCGACGACACAGGCCCGGCAGATCTGGCTGCGGGCCCAGCGGCTCGACAAGCGTGAACCATTCGGGGACGGGCCGCAGGCGGTCAAAGACGCGGTCGCCCATCTCGGCTATGTGCAGATCGACACTATCAACGTGATCGAGCGCTGCCACCACCACATCCTGTTCAGCCGTATCCCGTCCTATCGCCGCGCCGATCTGCGTCATGCCCAAAGCGTCGACAAGAGCGTGTTCGAATACTGGACTCATGCACTGTCCTACGTACCGTCGGATGATTTTCGCTTTTTCCTGCCGGCCATGCGCGAGCACAAGCGCGAAGGGCACAAATGGTACGCGTCGGTGACGCCGGCCGACACCCGCAAGGTGATGCGGCTGCTACGCGCCGGTCCCCTGACCATTCGTGACATCGAGGACGATGTGCTCACCGAGAAGGAGCATCTCTGGCAGAGCCGAAAACCTTCGAAGCGGGCGCTTCAGCTGGCCTTCTATACCGGCGTCGCGACCATCGGCGCGCGCCAGGGCATGCTCAAGACCTATGATCTGATGACGCGGCATTTCGGCTGGGACAAATTGCCGAAGCCGGCATCGCCGAAGGAGATCACGGCCTATCTGCTCGACCGCGCGCTGCGCTCGCAGGGCATCGTCAGTCTCGATTCGATCTGCCATCTCGATGCGCCGAGCAAGAAGGCGGTGGGCGCCCTGGTCGCTTCGCGGGTCCGGCGCGGCGAACTCGTGCCTGTGGCAATTGAAGGCGCCGGCAAGCAGGAGCATTGGGCGACGCCCGCGGCGCTCGAGCCTGCCGAGGTGCCGCCGGACCTCGTCCACATCCTCTCGCCGTTCGATCCGCTGATCATCCAGCGCAAGCGCACCAATCTTATCTTCGGCTACAACCATCTGTTCGAGGCCTACGTGCCGAAGGCCAAGCGCAAGCTCGGCTATTTCGCGCTGCCGGTGCTGGTCGGCGACGAGATCGTCGCCGCGCTCGATCTCAAGACCGACCGGCAGGCGAAGAAGGTGTTGATGCAGAAATGGACCTGGGTCGGGCAGGGCAAGAAGACGGCAGGGCGCAAGGAACTGAAGCGGAAGATCGAGGACGAGCTCGATCGTTTCGAGCGGTTTCAATTGGCGGAGTGAAGATCGTGCGCCACATCGCCGGTCTCGTAGGGTGGGCGAAGCGGAGCGTGCCCACGATTGCCCAAGGTAGCGGACAATCGTGGACACGGTGCTAACGCGCTTTTGCCCACCCTACGACACCGCTCATTTCGGCGAGCCGATCAATCCAAACTCCGAACGCAATCCCGATCGCATACGCGACCAAATTCCACAGCGAGACGATGCGGCGCGGGTCAGCGATGTCAGTAGCAGTGCAGTAGAATGATTTGGCTGCGTCCCATGCATTGCTTGTTCCATTGACTCTTTGCCCGCGATGCTCAAAACCGGGATCAGCTCACAAAAGCAACAATACGGGGGGACGCCATGAGCCAGACCACGACCTATACCGCTTCCGCCGGTGCGAAAAGCGCCATTGAGACCTCAACGATTAGCGCCATCTCCTGGCGCCTGATCCCGTTTCTGGTTCTGGCCTACTTCTTCTCCTATCTCGATCGCGTCAATCTCGGCTTCGCCGCGCTGACCATGAACGCGGAGCTGAAGTTCACGCCGCTGATCTTCTCGTGGGGCGCCGGCATCTTCTTCATCGGCTATTTCATCTTCGAGGTGCCGAGCAACCTTGCGCTGGAAAAGTTCGGCGCCAGCCGCTGGATCGCCCGCATCATGGTGACCTGGGGCATCATCTCGGCGCTGATGGCGCTGGTGAGCGGCGTGACCAGCTTCTACGTCCTGCGCTTCCTGCTCGGCGTCGCCGAAGCCGGCTTCTTCCCCGGCATCATCCTCTATCTCACCTATTGGTATCCGGCCGAATATCGCGCCCGCTTTCTCGCAGCCTTCGCGATCGCCGTGCCGGTTTCGACTGTGATCGGCGCGCCGATTTCGGGCCTGTTGCTCGGGCTCGACGGCGTGATGGGTCTGAGGGGCTGGCAGTGGCTGTTCATTCTCGAGGGCATTCCCTCGGTGCTGCTTGGCATCGTCACCTGGTTCTACCTCACCGACAAGCCGGAGAAGGCGGACTGGCTCTCGGCCGAGCAGAAGGCCTGGCTCAAGGCGAAGCTCGATTCGGAGATCGCCGCCAAGCAGGCGGTGAAGCATCTGTCGCTCGGCGAAGCCTTGTCGTCACCGAAGGTGATCGCACTTAGCCTGATCTATTTCGGCTTCGTCGGTGCGCTCTATGGCATGCAGTTCTGGCTGCCGCAGATCGTCAAGGCGTTCGGCCTCACCAATGCCCAGACCGGCTTCGTCACTGCAATCCCTTATCTGTTCGGCACCATTGCCATGATCCTGTGGGCGCGGCATTCGGACGCCACGCGCGAGCGGGTGATGCATGTCGGCGCGCCCATGATCCTGATTGCGATCGCGCTCGCCATCTCCAGCTATCTCACCGACCCCACCCTGACCATGGTGGCGCTGACCTTCGCCGCGATCGGCGTGTTCTGCGTCTTCGGCGTGTTCTGGACCTTGCCGACTGCCTGGCTCTCCGGCACGGCGGCCGCCGGCGCCATCGCGCTGATCAACTCGATCGGCAATCTCGCCGGCTTCGGCGGGCCTTATCTGATCGGCTGGGTCAAGGAAGCGACGGGGCAGACCTCGACAGGTCTGCTGGTGCTCGCCGTGCTGCCGCTGCTCGCCGGCATTTTGGTCTTCATCGGCGGCCACGAGACCAAGCACGAGTTCGGCGACCAGGGGCGGTGATCCAACGTCGCCACGGCTTTCGCCAGCCTTTTGTAGGGTGGGCAAAGGCGCGCTCTTCGCGCGCCCTGCCCACGATCTCTTCCGACATCGCCAAAGGCGTGGGCACGCGGAGCCTGTCATCGGGCGCGCATTCGCGCGACCCGGTGGCTTTGCTCACCCTACGATAGCACCTTCCTGACTACCACTTGGTCGACCTTACCACCTCTTAACGATCACGCACTCCTGATGACTGACGATTATTGACTTTTATCAGTGATTAGTTGACATTCCTCTCATTGCAGACGCAGGAGTGTCCTCCGATGTTCGTTCGGCACGTTTTGTCTAGCTATTCCAGGCTCTTGGCAGGTGTATCGCTGGCCCTGATGGCCGCGGCGCTGGCCGGATGCAACGATTCCGTGGCGCAAAAAGCCGAGCCGCCGCGGCCGGTCCTGGTCGCGACCGCGCATTATGACGCCGAGACCCCGGAGCGCAGCTTCGTCGGCACCATCAAGCCCCGCATCGAGAGCGATCTCGGCTTCCGCGTCGCCGGCAAGGTCGCAAAACGCCTTGTTGAGGTCGGCCAGACCGTGGAAGTCGGTCAGGCACTCGCCACCCTCGACGAGGTCGATCTGAAGCTCCAGGCCGAGCAGGCCGTCGCCGAACAGACCGCCGCAACGGGCGTGCTGGCCCAGGCCGCCGCGGCAGAGCAGCGCGCCAAGGATCTGAAAGCCAAGGGCTGGACCACGGACGCCGCGATGGATTCGAGCCGCGCCGCGGCTGACGAAGCCCGTGCGCGCCTTGATCGCGCCGTACGCTCGGTCGAGCTGACCAAGAATTCCCTTTCCTACGCGACGCTTGTTGCCGACGCCCGTGGCGTCGTCACCGCAACGCTGATCGAGCCCGGCCAGGTGGTCGCCGCGGGCCAGGCTTCGATCCGTGTCGCCCGCTTTGCCGAAAAGGAAGCGGTCGTCGCGATCCCTGAGACGCTGGTTGGACGCGCCAAGTCGGGCGTCGCCAGCGTCACTCTTTGGTCTGAGCCGGACAAGAAATATGTCGCGAAACTGCGCGAGATCGCGCCCGCCGCCGATCCGGCCACGCGCACCTATCTCGCAAAATTCTCGCTGCCCGAGGCTGGCGACAAGGTCGCGCTCGGCATGACCGCGACGCTGACGCTGTCGGATGCCGGCACCGAGCGCGTCGCACGGCTGCCGCTGTCGGCGCTGTTCAACGAAGGCGGCAAGTCGTCCTTCTTCGTCGTCGACGACAACGGCGCGGTCACGCTCAAGCCTGTTGTGGTGAAGTCCTACGACAGCAACGACGTCGTCATCACCGGCGGCGTCGACGAGGGCGCCAAGATCGTTGCCCTCGGTGTGCAGAAGCTCGATCCCGGCCAGAAGGTGCGGGTCGTGTCGGCGCTGTCTTTCTAGGCTTGGCTAGGTGAGCTTCTGCCTTTGCCCCTACGCAAAGGCTGAAGCGGCGAAGCGATCCAGAACCTGCCCAGCCCCCTGGATTGCTTCGCTGCCTCGCGACGACGGTTGATCAGAGCGGCTGTCGTTTGGGCAATTGGATCGATTATCCGGAGAGTGCGATGAAGCGCTTCAACCTTTCGGCCTGGGCCGTCAGCCATCCGACGCTGGTCCTGTTCCTGATGCTCGTGCTCGGCGTTGCCGGCTTCTTCTCCTATCAGAAGCTCGGCCGCGCCGAAGATCCGTTCTTCACGGTGAAGGTGGTCAACGTTTCCGTGCTGTGGCCGGGGGCGACCGCACAGGAGATGCAGGCCCAGGTCGCCGATCCCATCGAGAAGAAGATCCAGGAGCTGCCCTATTTCGAGAAGGTGCAAACCTATTCCAAGCCGGGCTTCACCGCGCTCCAGGTCACCTTCCGCGACTCCACGCCGCCAAAGGACGTGCCGTATCTGTTTTATCTGCTGCGAAAGAAGCTGGTCGACGTGCAGGGCCAGTTGCCGGCCGGCATTCTCGGACCCGTCGTCAACGACGAATTCTCCGACGTCGATTCCATCCTCTACATGATGACCGGCGACGGCGCCGACTACGCCCAGCTCAAGAAGGTCGCCGAAGGTTTCCGCCAGCGCCTCCTCAAGGTGCCTGGTGTCACCAAGGTCGACATGTACGGCAACCAGGACGAGCGCATCTTCGTCGAGTTTTCGCACGCCAAGCTCGCCACGCTCGGCATCACGCCGCAGGCGCTGTTCGATTCGCTCGCCAAGCAGAACAACGTGACGCCGGCCGGCATGGTCGAGACCTCGTCGCAGCGCGTGCCGCTGCGCGTCACCGGCGCGCTCGACGGCGCCAAGGCCGTGGCCGAGACCCCGGTCGAAAGCAACGGCCGCGTCTTCCGCCTCGGCGACATCGCCACCGTCACCCACGGCTATGTCGATCCGCCGAGCTTCGTCGTCCGTCAGGAGGGCAAGCCGGCGATCGGCATCGGCGTCGTCACCGCCAAGGGCGCCAACATCCTCGAGCTCGGCAAGGACGTCGAGAAGGCGACCGCCGAATTCATGAAGGCGGTGCCGCAAGGCGTGGACGTCTCGCTGATCGCCGATCAGCCCAAGGTAGTCGAGCACGCCGTCGGCGAGTTCGTGCACTCCTTCATGGAAGCGCTCGCGATCGTGCTGTTCGTCTCGTTCCTGGCGCTGGGCTGGCGCACCGGCATCGTGGTCGCGCTGTCCGTGCCCTTGGTGCTCGGTATCGTCTTCATCGTCATGAACTCGATGTCGCTCGACCTGCACCGCATCTCGCTCGGTGCGCTGATCATCGCGCTCGGCCTTCTCGTCGATGATGCCATCATCGCGGTCGAAATGATGGTGGTGAAGATGGAGCAGGGCTGGGACCGCATGCACGCGGCATCCTTTGCCTGGGAATCAACTGCGTTTCCGATGCTCACGGGAACGCTGGTCACGGCCGCTGGCTTCCTCCCCATCGGCTTTGCCAATTCCGCGGTCGGCGAATATGCCGGCAGCATCTTCTGGATCGTGGCGATTGCGCTGATCGCCTCATGGTTCGTGGCGGTGATCTTCACGCCCTATATCGGCGTCAAGCTGCTGCCGAACATCAAGGTCCACGCCAACCACGATCCGCATGCGGTCTACGAGACCCGCATGTACCGCGGCTTGCGTGCCGTCGTGCAATGGTGCGTCAACCACCGCATCACCGTGGTGGCCGCGACCGTTGGCGTCTTCGTGGCCGCGATCGTTGGCTTTGGCCATGTCCAGCAGCAGTTCTTCCCGCTGTCGGAGCGCCCGGAGTTGTTCCTCCAGCTGCGCCTGCCCGAGGGCACCGCCTTCAACGTCACCGAGAAGGCCGTGAAGAAGGCCGAGACGCTGCTCAAGGACGACAAGGACATCGAGACCTATACGTCCTATGTCGGCCAGGGTTCGCCGCGCTTCTGGCTCGGCCTCAACCCGCAACTGCCGAACGAGGCTTTCGCCGAGATCGTCATCGTCGCCAAGGGCGTCGAGGCGCGCGAGCGCGTCAAGGCCAAGATCGAGGGCGCCGTCGCCGACGGCATGCTCACTGAAGCGCGCGTCCGCGTCGACCGCTTCAATTTCGGCCCTCCCGTCGGCTTCCCCGTGCAGTTCCGCGTGATCGGGCCTGACGCCAACAAGGTGCGCGAAATCGCCTATCAGGTTCGCGATGTCATGCGCGAGAACAAGAACGTCAAGGACGTCCAGCTCGACTGGAACGAGCAGTCGCCCTATCTCAAGCTCGTCGTCGACCAGGACCGCGCCCGCGCCATGGGCCTGACCCCGCAGGAGGTCTCGCAGGCGCTGTCCATGCTGATCTCCGGCGCGCAGGTCACGACCGTGCGTGACGGCATCGAGAAGGTCGGCGTGGTCGCCCGTGCGATCCCGTCGGAGCGTCTCGACCTCGGCGGCGTCGGCGATCTCACCATCACCTCGAAGAACGGCGTTGCCGTGCCGCTGCAGCAGATCGCCAAGATCGAGTATGCGCACGAGGAGCCGATCATGTGGCGGCGCAACCGCGACATGGCGATCACGGTGCGTTCCGACGTCGTCGACGGCGTGCAGGCGCCTGACGTCACCAACCAGATCACGCCGAAGCTTCAGGCCATCAAGGACAGCCTCGAGCCGGCCTACCGCATCGAGCCGGGTGGTGCGTTCGAGGAATCCGCCAAGGGCAATGCCTCGATCTTCATCCTCTTTCCGGTGATGGTCATGGTGATGCTGACGCTGCTGATGATCCAGTTGCAGAGCTTCTCGCGCCTGTTCCTGGTGTTCCTGACCGCGCCGCTCGGCATTGTTGGCGCCTCCTTCGGCCTCAACGTCGCCAATGCCCCGTTTGGGTTCGTGGCGCTGCTCGGCCTGATCGCGCTCGCCGGCATGATCATGCGCAACACCGTCATCCTGGTCGACCAGATCGAGACCGACGTCAGCCACGGCCTGACCCGCCGCGAGGCGATCGTGGAGGCGACGGTCCGCCGCGCCCGTCCCGTGGTGCTGACGGCGCTTGCCGCCATCCTGGCCATGATACCGCTGTCGCGCTCGGCGTTCTGGGGCCCGATGGCGATCACCATCATGGGCGGCCTGTTCGTCGCGACGTTCCTGACGTTGCTGTACCTGCCGGGCCTCTACGCCCTCTGGTTCCGCAAGAGTCTGGACGAGGCCGGAACGCCCGAGCAGCCTGCCGCACCGCAACATGGCAGCGATGACCCGCACGCAATTCCGCTTGCCGAAGCGGCTGAATAGATGAGAAGACTGCTGACCAACGAGTCCTGACTGATGGCCCTTGTTTCGGAACATATCGAAGTCGACACCCGGGATCGCATCCTCGAGGTGGCCGAGCGGCTGTTCCGCCAGATCGGCTACCAGAAGACCACGGTCGGCGACATCGCCAAGGAGCTCAGGATGAGCCCCGCCAACGTCTATCGCTTCTTCGAATCGAAGAAGGCGATCCATCAGGCGGTGGCGCGCTCTTTGATGGGCGGGGTCGAGCTGGAGGCGCAGCGGATCGTGGCGCGGCCTGGTCCGGTGCTGCCGCGTTTCCGCGAGCTGCTCACCACCATCCACCGCATGAACACCGAGCGCTATGTCGGCGACAACAAGCTGCACGAGATGGTCGCGGTCGCGATGGAGGAGGATTGGGACGTCTGCGTCGCCCATATGGAATGCATCGCCGGAATGATCGGCCAGATGATCGCGCAAGGCGTCGCTTCCGGCGAGTTCGAGGCGCCGGACCTGCAGCTGGCCGCGCTCTGCGCCTGCAGCGCGATGATCCGCTTCTTCCACCCCCAGATGATCGCCCAGTGCGCCACCAAGCCGGGCCCGACCATCGACCAGATGATCGATTTCGTCATCGCCGGTCTGTCGCCGCGTCACTGACGGGGGGGCATTTTCCCCTATAAGTTGATGTGCCGCCCGCCAGAGGGTGAGGGGCAAGGACGGATCAACAAACTCCGTCATTGCGAGCGCAGCGAAGCAATCCAGACTGTCTCCTCGGGGGGATTCTGGATTGCTTCGCTACGCTCGCAATGACGAAAAGGAAACAGCGGCGTGACCGAGAAAGACCTGCATTTCTACGAACCCTCCAAGGGCCACGGCCTCAGGCACGACCCTTTCAACGCCATTATTGCGCCGCGGCCGATCGGCTGGATCTCGTCCCGCGATGCCAAGGGCCACGTCAATCTCGCCCCCTATAGCTTCTTCAACGCCTTCGCTTACGTGCCGCCGATCATCGGCTTCTCCTCCACCCACTGGAAGGACTCGGTCCAGAACATCCAGCAGACCGGGGAGTTCGTCTGGAATCTCGCCACCATGGATCTGGCCAAGCAGATGAATGCGACCGCCGCGCATGTCGCGCCTGAGGTGGATGAGTTCAAGCTCGCAGGGCTGACGGCAGTCCCGGGCAAGCTCGTCAACGTGCCGCGCGTCGGCGAGAGCCCGGTCGCCTTTGAGTGCAAGGTGTCCGATATCGTCCGTCTCAAGGGTGCCGACGGCAAGGAGGCGAATGCCTGGCTGACGCTCGGCGAGGTCATCGCCGTCCACATTGACAAGGCCATGATCAAGGACGGCGTCTACCAGACCGCCGCGGCCCGCCCGATCGTGCGCGCCGGGCGCCGCGGCGACTATTTCGAGATCAAGCCGGAAAACATGTTCGAGATGGTCCGGCCGGATTAGGTCGCGTCTCGCTCCACACGTCATTCCGGGGCGACGCGTAGCGTCGAACCCGGAATCCACCGACCAACGCTGCCGCACGATGGATTCCGGGCTCGCGCCTGACGGCGCGCCCCGGAACGGCGGCGGAGATGCTGTCCCCGAACCCACCCGGAACTGCCTGCACGCCCCAACCGTTATGGTTCGGACGGCCGCCCGGCCGCGTCCAATCGCGTCATTTTGCCCGCGAAGTGCTCACTCACTCCGGCCGCTTTCCGCTAAAATGCCCTGTCACCGCGCCGATCCATGAGGTCCGCCATGAGCTTCCGCCGCGACAGACTGACAAGACCGATCTTTTCCTGGGCCCGCGGCGTGCTGCCGGCGATGTCCGACACCGAGCGCGAGGCGCTGGAGGCTGGCGACGTCTGGTGGGACGCTGACCTCTTCACCGGCAACCCCGACTGGTCGAAGCTGCTGAAGACCCCGCAGGCGACATTGACCGCCGAGGAGCGCGCCTTCCTCAACGGCCCCGTCGATGAGCTCTGCGCCATGCTCGACGAGTGGAAGATCTTCTGGGAGTGGCGCGACCTGCCGCAGGACGCCTGGACCTTCATCAAGCGCGAGAAGTTCTTCGGCATGATCATCCCGAAGGAATTTGGCGGCCTCGGCTTCTCACCCTATGCCCATTCGGAAGTGGTGCGGAAAATCTCGACCCGCTCGATCGCCGCCGCCGTCACGGTGATGGTGCCGAACTCGCTCGGCCCCGGTGAGCTCCTGATGCGCTTCGGCACGAAAGAGCAGCAGGAGCGCTGGCTGCCGCGGCTTGCCGACGGCCGCGACATTCCCTGCTTCGGCCTCACCAGCCCGGAGGCGGGCTCCGACGCCGCCTCGATGGTCGACAGCGGCATCATCTGCAAGGGTGTGTTCGAGGGCCGCGAGGTCACAGGTCTCCGGCTGAACTGGCACAAGCGCTACATTACGCTCGGTCCCGTCGCGACGCTGCTCGGCCTCGCCTTCAAAGCCTATGATCCCGATCATCTCGTCGGCGATCAGGAAGAGCTCGGCATCACCGTCGCGCTGATCCCGACCCATCTGCCCGGCGTCGAGATCGGCCACCGTCATCTGCCGTCGATGCAGGTATTCCAGAACGGCCCGAACTGGGGCCGCGATGTCTTCATTCCGCTCGACTATGTCATCGGCGGCCAGGAACGGCTGGGCCAGGGCTGGAAGATGCTGATGACCGCGCTTGCCGCCGGTCGCGGCATCTCGCTGCCGTCGCTCTCCGCAGCCGGTGCCGCCTATGCGGCACGGACGACCGGAGCCTATGCCCGCATCCGCGAGCAGTTCGGCATCTCCATTTCCAGGTTCGAGGGCGTCGAAGAGCCGCTCGCGCGCATCGTCGCTACCGCTTACCAGCTCGACGCCGCGCGGCGGCTCACTTGCGTGGCGCTGAATGCCGGCGTCCACCCCGCCGTGATATCAGGCATCATGAAGCTGCATGCGACCGAACGCATGCGCATCGCGATCGACGATGCCATGGACATCCACGGCGGCAAGGCCGTGATCGACGGCCCGCAAAACTATATCGGCAATCTGCACCGCGCCGTGCCTGTCGGCATCACCGTCGAGGGCGCCAACATCCTGACGCGCAACCTCATCATATTCGGGCAGGGTGCAATCCGCGCCCATCCCTATCTGCTCGACGAGATGAACGCGCTTGCGGACACCGATCGCGAGCACGGGCTTACCGCATTCGACGAGGCGTTCTGGAAACATGTCGGTCACAGCTTCCAGACGCTGTTCCGTGCCTTCGGACGAAGCTGGACTTTTGGCGCTTTTGCGCTGGCGCCGGATGCCGGCGATGCAACACCGTTCTATCGCCAGCTCTCGCGCTACTCCGCGGCGTTCGCGCTTTGCGCCGATATGGCGCTGCTGACGCTTGGCGGCGCGCTCAAGCGCAAGGAGATGTTGTCGGCGCGTTTCGGCGACATCCTCTCCGAGCTGTACCTGCTCTCGGCCGCGCTGAAACGCTGGCAGGACGAGGGCCGGCAGAAGGAGGATTTTGCCGCGTTGGAATGGTGCATGGCGACGGGCTTCAAGATCATCGAAGCGAGGTTTGCCGAAATTCTCGCCAATTTGCCGAACCGCTTCGTCGCCGTCATCCTCAAGCTCGTGGTCCAGCCCTTCGGTGCCCGCGTACTCGGTCCCTCCGATCGCGTCGTGCATCAATGCGCCAGCCTCGTGCTCGAGCCCTCGGCCGCACGTGAGCGCCTCACGCCGGATCTCGCCCACGTCGATGACGACAGTGGCTTCGCCCGGCTGGAGCGCGCCTTCAAGCTGGTCGCGGCGACCGACGCCATTGCCAAGCGCATGCGCGCCGCGCATATCCGGGACTGGAAGGACGCGGTGACCAAGGGCGTGATCACGCAGGCCGAAGGCGAGCAGCTCGCTTCCGCTCATGCAGCGGTCACAAGCGTCATCGAGGTCGACGATTTTGCGCCGGAGGCGCTGTCGCCGATTTACAAGAAAGCCGGCGACGTGCATCAGTTCTTCCAGGAACTCGGTGAACAGAGGGCGGCGAGCTGATGGCACGACCGGTTTTCATCATCGACGGCAGCCGGACGCCGTTTCTGAAGGCGAGATCCGGGCCGGGGCCGTTCACGCCTGTCGATCTCGCCGTGCAATGCGGACGGCCGCTGTTGGCGCGCCAGCCGTTTGTGCCAACGGATTTTGACCAGGTCATCCTCGGCTGCGTCAACGTTATCGCCGACGAGATGAACCCGGCCCGCGTTGCCGCACTCCGGCTCGGCATGGGCGAAGACATGGTTGCCTTCACCGTGCAGATCAATTGCGGCTCCGGGATGCAGTCGATCGACACCGCCTATCGCTATATCCGCGAGGGCCATGCCGACATGATTTTGGCTGGTGGCACCGAGGCGCTGAGCCACGCGCCGCTGGTCTGGCCGAATTCCGGCGTGCGCTGGTTCGCTGGCCTCGCCACGGCCAAAGGCCTAGCCGCGAAGCTCGCCGCAGCGTTCAGGCTGCGGCCGCGCTATCTCAAGCCGATCATCGGCCTCGAGCGCGGGCTCACCGACCCCATCACCGAACTGAACATGGGCCAGACCGCCGAAGTCGTCGGTCATCTCTTCGGCATCACCCGCGCGCAGTCCGATGCCTATGCCGCCGAAAGCCATCGCCGGCTCGCCCATGCACAGGCCGAAGGCTTCCTGAAAGGCGAGGTCGAAACTGCGTTCTCCCGAGACGGCAAATTCTTCGACCATGACGACGGCGTGCGGCCGGACTCCACGGCCGAGACGCTGGCAAAACTCCGGCCGGTGTTCGAGCGCCCCTGGGGCCAGGTCACCGCCGGCAATTCCTCACAGATCACCGATGGCGCATCGTGGGTGATCCTCGCCTCTGACGCGGCTGTGGCAAAACACAAGCTGACGCCGAAAGCCGCGATCGTGGACAGCAACTGGGCCGCGCTCGATCCCAGCGTCATGGGGCTCGGCCCCGTGATGTCGGCGACGCCGCTTCTGACCCGCAACAATCTCACCCTCCAGGACGTCGAGACCTGGGAGCTGAACGAGGCCTTTGCCACGCAAGTGCTCGGCTGCCTCGCCGCCTGGAACGACGACAAGTTCTGCCGCGAGATTCTCAAGCTCGACGGCGCTGCCGGCGAGGTCGACCGCGAAAAACTCAACGTCGATGGCGGCGCCATTTCGCTCGGCCATCCCGTCGGCACGTCAGGCAACCGCATCGTGCTGCATCTCGTCAATGCGATGAAGCGGCTCGGCACGCGGCGCGGGATTGCCACCGAATGCATCGGTGGCGGGCTCGGCGGCGCCATGCTGATCGAGGCGGTGTGACCATGGATTCAAAAATCATGGCCGCGCTCGGCGATCGCGTGCTCTCGCTCGGGCCTCCTCCGGCAGCAGATGGTCCCTACAAGCACTTCAAGCTGACGCGTGACGCCGACGGCGTCGCCTGGCTGTTGTTCGATCGTGCGGATTCCAGTGCCAACACGCTGTCCTCCGATGTGATGGAGGAGTTCGACGCCGCCCTTGCGGCGATCGAGACCGAGCGCCCCGCTGGCCTCGTGATCCGTTCGGCGAAACCGTCCGGCTTCATCGCCGGCGCGGACGTCAACGAATTCCGCGGTGCGTCCGATCCCAAGGTGGTGGAAACGCGGATCCGTGCCGCGCATGCGGTGGTCGATCATCTGGAAGCTCTCAAGCTGCCGACGGTCGCGGTCATTCACGGTTTCTGCCTCGGTGGCGGGCTCGAGGTCGCGCTCGCTTGCCAGTCGCGCATCGCCATCGACGGCGCGCGCTTCGGCTTCCCGGAGGTGATGCTGGGCCTGCATCCCGGCCTCGGCGGCACCGCGCGCTTCACGACGCTGGTCAATCCGACTCAGTCCATGGCGCTGATGCTGACCGGCCGCACCATCGATGCACGCCGCGCCAAAGCGCTTGGCCTCGTCGACAGCGTGACGCAGGAGCGTCACGTCAGGGGCGCCGTGAAGGACGTGCTGTTCGGCCGCCTGAAGCGGGTCAAGCCCGGCCTGCTCACCCGCGCGGCCAATCTCGGCCCCGTGCGCGGGCTGCTTGCCAAGCGCATGCGCACCGAGGCGGCGAAGGCCGCGCCGCGCGAGCATTATCCTGCGCCTTACGCGCTGATTGATCTCTGGGAGACGCATGGCGGCAGCAAGGCCGCGATGCTGCAGGCGGAGCAGGCCTCCTTCGCCAGGCTGATGGTGACGCCAACCGCGCAGAATTTGATTCGCGTCTTTTTCCTGCGCGAGCAGATGAAGAAAGCCGCAGGCTCCGGCAACACGATCAAGCACGTCCATGTCATCGGCGCCGGCGCCATGGGTGGCGACATCGCGGCTTGGGTCGCCGGGCAGGGGCTGCGTGTCTCCCTGGCAGATATGAAGGCCGAGCCGATCGCGGGGGCGGTGAAGCGCGCCGCCGAGCTCTACGGCAAGATCATCCGCAAGCCGACCGAGGTGCGCGACGCGCTCGATCGGCTGATCCCGGACATGGACGGCGAGGGCATCCGCAATGCCGATCTCATCATCGAGGCGGTGCCGGAAAAGCTCGAGCTGAAGCAGAAGGTCTATGCCGGCCTCGAGCCCAGGATGAAGCCGGGCGCGATCCTTGCAACCAACACGTCGAGCATTCCGCTTCAGGATTTGCGCACCACGCTGGCGCGGCCGGAGCGGCTGGTCGGCCTGCATTTCTTCAATCCAGTATCGCGCCTGCAACTGGTCGAGGTCGTCAGCCATGACGGCAACGACGCGCAGGTGCTGAGGGAAGCGCTCGCGTTTGTCGGCGCGATCGATCGCCTGCCGCTCGCGGTGAAGAGCTCGCCCGGCTTCCTCGTCAACCGCGCGCTGACGCCCTATATGCTCGAAGCCATGGTGATGCTGGACGAGAAGACCGACCAGCGCCTGATTGATGCGGCCGCGGAGCAGTTTGGCATGCCGATGGGACCGATCGAGCTCGCCGACCAGGTCGGTCTCGATATCTGCCTCGATGTCGGCGACATGCTCCGCGCCAAGTTCGGCGACATGCTGCCGCCGACGCCGGCCTGGCTGCGCGAGAAGGTTACCAGGGGCGAGCTCGGCCGCAAGTCCGGCAAGGGCTTTTACACCTGGAAGGACGGCAAGGCCGAGAAGGCGCCATTACCCGAGACCGGTCCGCGCGTCACTGATCAGATGATCGACCGCCTGGTGCTGCCGATGTCCAATGTCTGTGTCGCAGCCCTGCGCGAAGGCATCGTCGACGATGGCGATGCGGTCGACGGCGCCATGATCTTCGGCACGGGTTATGCGCCGTTCCGCGGCGGTCCCCTGAACTATGCGCGCACGCGCGGCGTGGAAAATATTGTATCCACCTTGCGCGCGTTGGCCGAGCGATTCGGCGAACGCTTCGCGCCCGATCCGGGCTGGGACAATTTCAAGTGAGAGACGCATGAGCGACCAGGGGACTACCGAGCCGAGCGGCGATCTCTGCATCCGCACGCTGGCGATGCCCGCCGACACCAATGCTAATGGCGACATCTTTGGCGGCTGGCTGCTCAGCCAGATGGACGTCGGCGGCGGCGTGTTCGCCTCGAAAGTCGCGAAGTCGCGCACCGTTACGGTCGCGATCGAGGCGATGAATTTTCGCAAAGCGGTTTATGTCGGCGATCTCGTCTCCGTCTACGCCACCCTTGTGCGCGTCGGCCGCACCTCGATGACCGTCCATCTCGAAGCCTGGGCGCTGCGGCGGCGCGAGCTGCAACCGATGCTCGTGACCGACGGCAATTTCACCTATGTCTCGATCGACGATCACGGCCACCCACAAGTGATCCAGCGAAACGATCCGCCAATCGCGACGTAATCGCGCGCCGCGCTTCGTCCCGTCTCGCGAAAACTTGCGGCATCGCGAAACGCGGCACTGATGAGTCAACCCGTCGCTTCTTTGCCAAGAACGGGTCACAAAACGGATGAGGTCCCGGCGTACTCAATAGGCCGTCGATTCGGGGTGGAACGGCCGATTTGCCCTCAGGAACCTTTGGGCAAAATTGCCGTTATTTGCCCGCACTGAGGAATCCACGGGCCATGCCAGACAGCTACATTATCGAAGTTAACTCGGAGACCGCGGGCATCGTCGTGCGCGGTCAGGGCGGCTACCGCTTCTTCGCCTCGTCCCATCAATTCAATCGCCTCGAAGGCCAGCTCTTCCGCAATGCCCGCGAAGCCGAACGTGCTGCGCGCAAGCTGGTGAACGGCGATGTGAAGGAGGCGGCGTAGGAGCCGTCATTCCGGAGCGCGCGGAGCGTGGTCGGAAATTTTTGCAGCCCTTGATGCCGCTGCCTTTTCCTTCTCCCCTTGTGGGAGAAGGTGGCGCGAAGCGCCGGATGAGGGGTATCTCTGCAACTCGCAAGATCGTTCGTGAGGATAGATACCCCTCACCCGTCTCGCCGCTAACACGGCGAGCCACCCTCTCCCACAAGGGGAGAGGGAAAGAGCATGATCACAATTTCGTCGCCGAGCGCGACAACAGCTTCCACTCGTCGCCCTGTTTCTGCCAGTTCATCAGGATGTGAAGGCTGTTTGCCACTTTCTTTCCGTCGGTCATCATCTCGGCCATCCAGTGGAAGCGGACGATCGCGGCAGGGCCGACGATCTTGATGGTCGGATCCTTGTACGCAATCGACAGGAATTTCGTCTTGCCGTCTGTGGCATTGGCGACGAAGGCTGCCTTGTCCTCGAGGAAGCCGTTGGAATGGCTGTAGCTCAGATCGTCCGCGCATAGCGCACTGAGCGCCTTTGGATCGGCCGCGATCTGGGCGAGGCGAAAAGCCTCGACTTTTTGTGCCACCGCATCAAGGTCGGTCCTGGCGGCGTGATCGCGATCGAGTGTCATCGTATCCTCCATTCTTGATGTTGCGGCCAATGTTGCAGCCGCATTCGATTTTGTCGAGTGTCACGTCGCCATCGCCGCAACGGGCTGCATTGCGTCATCAGGGGCAAGTTGATACGTCTCGCGCATCGTTGCGCCGTGCGCGAGAGGAACACGATATGATCCAGGGACTGGGCAGGGCACTGCTGTTCGACATCGACGGCACGCTCGCCAACACCGACCCGCTGCACTTGAGGGCGTTCAATCAGGTGCTGGGCCCGCACGGCCATGTCTTCGACCACGCGCGCTTCTCCAGGGAGCTGCAAGGTTTCGCCAACGTCTCGATCGGTGAACGCTTTTTGCCTGACGAGACATTGGAGCGCCGCGCCGAGATTCTCGGCGAGAAGGAGGCAGTGTTCCGCGACCTGGTCGCGGGGCAGATCGAACCGTTGCCGGGCCTGATGGCGCTGCTCGACCGCGCCGATGCTGCCGGCATTCCGATGGTCGCCGTCACCAACGCGCCGCGTCTCAATGCCGAGCTGTTGCTCACCGGCCTCGGCATCACGCAGCGCTTCAAGGCACTCGTGATCGGCGACGAGCTGCCATATGGCAAGCCGCATCCGCTGCCCTATCAGGAGGGGCTGCGCTTCGTCGGTGCCAGCGCGGCAGCCTCGATCGCCTTCGAGGATTCCCGCTCCGGCGTGCAGTCGGCCACCGCCGCCGGTATCCCGACCATCGGCATCCGGACCAGCCTTGGCGATGCTGACCTTGTCGGGTCCGGCGCGGTCGCCTCCGCCAGCGCCTTCGACGATCCCGAGCTGCTCGCGCGGCTCGCCCGCGCCATGGCGTGGTAAGGCTTGGCTTGGTCAGAAAAAGGGCTTCATCCGTGAACCGTGATCGGCATGCGCATTGACCGCGCGCGCGGGAAGCCGCACCATGCACCATTCTGATTTGAGGCCATTGCCGTGACCGGATTAACCCATCGCCAAGCCGAGATTCTCAACATCGCCCGCGCCTCCGGCCGCGTCATGGTCGAGGAGCTGGCGCGCCGGTTCGAAGTCTCGGCGCAGACCATCCGCAAGGATCTCAACGATCTCTGCGAGCGCCGATCGCTCACCCGTATCCACGGCGGCGCCATCATCGCCTCAGGCGTCGAAAACCTCGCCTATGAGGCGCGGCGCTTCGTGGCCGCCGATGAGAAGAAGGCGATCGGCGCCGCGGCCGCATCGCTGATCCCGAACGGCTGCTCGCTGTTCATCAACATCGGCACCACGACGGAGGAGGTGGCGAGCGCGCTGACCTCGCACGAGGATTTGCTGGTCATCACCAACAACCTCAATGTCGCCATGCTGCTCTACCGCCATCCCCGCATCGAGGTGGTGGTCGCCGGCGGTACGGTGCGCCGCGCGGACGGCGCCGTGGTCGGCTCGACCGCAACGCAGCTCATCGGCCAGTTCAAGGTCGATTACGCCATCATCGGCGCCTCCGCGATCGACGAGGAGGGCGCGCTGCTCGACTTCGACTATCGCGAGGTACAGGTGGCGCAGGCCATCATCGCCAATGCCCGCAGCGTCATGCTGGTCGCCGATTCCACAAAGCTTCGCCGCAGCGCGCCGGTCCGCATTGCGCACATGACCCAGATCCAGACCTTCGTGACCGACCAGGAGTTGCCCGAGCGCCTGGCCACCATCTGCCACAGCAAGGGCATCGAGGTGGTGGAAGCGATGCCGAAGGGCGCTGATATCGACGAGACCCAGGCTGATGCGCAAGACGCGGCGCCCGAGGCTGCGCCGGTGGTGCGGCTGCGCTAGGAGCCTAAGCACCGTCCCACGGATTGAGCAGCGGCACGCCGAAGGCCGCGAAAACCTTCACGTTGCGCGTGACGAGCGTGAGATCGTTTGTAAGTGCGGTCGCGGCGAAGAATCCGTCCATGACCGACAATGCAATGCCGCTTCTGCGGCTTTGAGCCATCAGATCGCCCCAGCGCTCGGCTATTGCCAGACCGATCGGCAGAATGCGCCCGGCAAAACGCTCGGGCAGATCGTGGGCCAGCCAAGCGGCCAGCGCCGTGCGCCGGCGGCCGTCCTCCAGCAATGCGATGCCGCGGCGAAGTTCGGCGATTGAGGCCACGCTGATGAACGCGCGATCCTCATCGATCGTATCAAGCCATGCCAGGACTTTTGGTGAGGGCAATGGCCGCTGAACCTCGGAGAGTACATTGGTGTCGAGGAGCAGATTCACGGCGTCTCGTCGCGTGGTTCGTCCTGTACGCGTTCAAATTCGAACTCCGCGCCGCGCAGCGGCGAGGCCAGCAGAAACTCGGCGAGCGTGCCCTTGCGGGCGGTCTTTCGCGCCCATTCTTCGGCGGAAACGACCACGGCATTGGGCTTGCCATGACGGGTGATGATTTGCGGACCGGTTTGGGCGCGGTCGACCACCTCGGACAGGCGAGCCTTGGCGTTGGCGAGCGTCCACGTGTCGGTGGGATTTGGATTGGGAGCGGCGCGGTTATCCGTCATGCTTACAACCAATATGACTATTATGACTATATAGGCCCTCCCTGACTATTCAAGAGCGGGCTGCGCGCAGGGACACCACTTTGGTTGCCCAATTTGCCGGCAAATTGCCCTGCAGAAAGTTCCATTTTCGCTTCTTTTCGTCTCTCTTTCGTCTTGCTTTCGTTTTCGGGTGTGATCTAATCAAAAACGAAAGCTGCCGCTCGACTGAACGAGCGGTTTCCGGGGGATGCGTCTGTTGGAGCGTATTTTCGATCTCGCCATCATTGGAGGCGGTGTTAACGGTTGCGGCATCGCGCGCGATGCCGTGGGCCGCGGCAACACGGTTTTCCTGTGCGAAATGAACGATCTGGCGAGCGGGACGTCGTCCTGGTCGACCAAGCTGGTGCATGGCGGCCTGCGTTATCTCGAATATTACGAGTTCCGTCTGGTCCGCGAAGCGCTGATCGAGCGCGAGATCCTCTGGGGCATCGCGCCCCACATCATCCGCCCGCTGCGTTTCGTTTTGCCGCATCACGCCGGACTGCGCCCGGCCTGGCTGCTGCGCCTCGGCCTCTTCCTCTATGATCACATCGGCGGCCGCCATCTGCTGCCGGCGACGCGTTCGCTCGATCTCAGGCGCGACGAGGTCGGCAAGCCGCTGATCCCGAATCGCTACAGCCGCGCATTCGAATATTCCGACTGCTTCGTCGATGACGCCCGCCTGGTCGTGCTCAATGCGCGCGATGCAGCCGACAAGGGCGCCGAGATCCGCACCCGCACCCGCGCGACGGATATCAGGCAATCCGACGGCGTCTGGACCGTCAGCATGGTCGACACGCTGACCGGCGCGCGTTCCCAGATCCAGGCCCGCGCCTTGGTCAATGCCGGTGGCCCCTGGGTCGAGGACGTGCTCGGGCGTGGTGCCGGCGTCAACGCGAAAGCCAAGGTGCGGCTGGTGCAGGGCTCGCACATCGTGGTCAAGAAGCTCTACGACCACGACCGCGCCTACATGTTCCAGAACGCCGACGGCCGCATCATCTTCGTCATTCCCTATCAGGACGACTTCACGCTGATCGGCACCACCGACCGCGACTATGACGGCGATCCCTCCAAGGTGAAGGCAACGCCGGAAGAGATCCAGTATCTCTGCGCGGCCGCGAGCGAGTATCTCGCCAAGCCGGTGACGCCTGAGGACGTGGTCTGGACCTATTCCGGTGTGCGACCGCTCTATGACGATGGCGCCAGCGAAGCCAAGGCCGCGACCCGCGACTATGTGTTCGAGCTGGACACGCCCGGCGGTTCCCCCCTGCTGTCGATCTACGGCGGCAAGATCACGACCTACCGCCGCCTTGCCGAAGAGGCGCTGGAGCGGCTCGCGCCCTATCTTCGCAGTGCGAAAGCACGCGAAGGCTGGACCGGCAAATGGCCGCTGCCCGGCGGTGACATGGACGTTTCCGCCGTCGATGGCCTGATCGCCGAGCTCCAGCGCGGCTACCCTTTCCTGAGCCACGGGCATGCGCGACGTCTCGCACGCGCTTATGGCACCCGCGCCATCAAGCTGCTTGGCGACGCCAAATCGGCGGCCGATCTCGGCCAGGCCTTTGGCGCAACTCTGACCGAACGTGAGGTTCGCTACCTGATGACGAACGAATGGGCGGTGACCGCCGAGGATATCGTCTGGCGCCGCTCCAAGCTTGGCCTGCGTCTATCCGCCGACGAAATTGCCGCACTGGACGACTGGATCAGGACCCAAATTGTATCGCAAAGTCCTCTGCTGGAAGCAGGAGGACGCTCATGAGTGTGACACTCGAGCACGTGACCCGCACCGTCGACGGTGTCGAGCATATCCGCGATGTCTCGCTGACGCTCGAGAGCGGCACGCTCAACGTGCTGCTCGGGCCGACACTGTCTGGCAAGACCTCGATCATGCGGCTCCTCGCCGGCCTCGACAAGCCGACCACGGGCAAGGTGCTGGTCAATGGTAAGGACGTCACGGGTATCGACGTGCGCCAGCGTTCGGTCGCAATGGTGTATCAGCAGTTCATCAACTACCCCTCGCTGACGGTCTACGAGAACATCGCCTCGCCGCTGCGCGTGCAGGGCAAGCCGCGCGAGGAGATCGAGACGCGCGTGGCGGAGGCCGCCAGGCTGTTGCGGCTCGAGCCGTTCCTGAAGCGTACGCCGCTCCAGCTCTCCGGCGGCCAGCAGCAGCGCACCGCGATGGCGCGCGCGCTGGTGAAGGGCGCCGACCTCGTGCTGCTCGACGAGCCGCTCGCCAATCTCGACTACAAGCTGCGTGAAGAGCTGCGCGCCGAGCTGCCGCGCATCTTCGAGGCCTCAGGCGCGATCTTCGTCTATGCCACGACAGAGCCGACCGAGGCTCTGCTGCTCGGCGGCAACACGGTGTGCATGTGGGAGGGCAAGGCGCTCCAGATCGGCGAGACGCCCGGCGTCTACCGCCGTCCCCAGACGCTGCGCGTCGCGCAGGTGTTTTCCGATCCACCGCTCAACCTCGTCGGCATCGAGAAGAAGAACGGCTCCGTGCAATATGCTGGAGGCATCGCCGCGCCGGCGTCCGGCCTCTATTCCTCGCTCGCCGACGGCGCCTATCGCGTCGGTTTTCGCGCCCACCAGCTTGCGCTCGCCAATGGCGAGACTGATCGCCACGCCTTCCATGCCACTGTCACGGTGACCGAGATCACCGGTTCGGAGAGTTTTGTGCATTTGACCCGCGACGGATCGAACTGGGTTGCCGTGCTGCACGGCGTGCACGAGTTCGAGCCGGGTCAGACCATCGATGCAGTGCTCGATCCCAATGATATCTTCGTCTTCGATGCGGCAGACCGCTTGGTCGCCGCTCCGAGCTCGTAAGGGGGAGATGCGCGATGGCCCGCATTGACCTCGTCGATCTCGCCCATTCCTACGGTGGCAATGCCGCGCCGCAGGAAACCTTTGCGCTGAAGCCGGTGACCATGACCTGGCGGCAGGGCGGCGCCTATGCGCTGCTCGGACCAAGCGGCTGCGGCAAGACCACGCTGCTCAACGTGATCTCCGGCATCATCACGCCCTCGCGCGGGAAGATCCTGTTCGACGGCCAGGACATCACACCGCTGTCGACCCAGAAGCGCAACATCGCCCAGGTGTTCCAGTTCCCGGTGATCTACGACACCATGACGGTGGGGGAGAACCTGGCGTTTCCGCTGAAGAATCGCGGCGTGCCCAAGGCCGAAATCGACAAGCGCGTCGCCGAGATCGGCCGTCTGCTCGATCTCGAGCCCTACCTGAACCGCAAGGCGACGCGGCTCACCGCCGACGCCAAGCAGAAGATTTCGCTCGGCCGCGGCCTCGTCCGCTCCGATGTCGCCGCCGTGCTGTTCGACGAGCCGCTGACGGTGATCGATCCTGAATTGAAATGGCAGCTCCGCTCCAAGCTGAAGGCGCTGCATCGCGAGCTCGATCTCACGATGATCTATGTCACCCACGATCAGACCGAGGCGCTGACCTTCGCCGACACCGTCGTCGTCATGCATGACGGTCGCGTGGTGCAAAGCGGCACGCCGGCCGAGCTGTTTGACAAGCCCGCCCACACCTTCGTCGGTTATTTCATCGGCTCGCCCGGCATGAACATCCTGCCGGCCGAGGTGAAGGGACGCCAGGCCAGGGTCGACGGCCATGTCATTGCGCTCAACCGCAGCTACGACAACCTGCCCGTAGGCGCCAAGATCGAGATCGGCGTGCGTCCGGAATTCGTCGACGCGGTTGCGCCGGCGTCCGGCCTGCTCAGCGCAAAGATCGAGCGCATCGACGATCTCGGCCGCATCCGTTTCGCGCGCGTCCGCCTCGGCGAGGCCAGGATCGCGGCGCGTGCGCCGGCCGGCTTCACCGGCTCCGACGGCAAGGCCGGGCTGAAATTCGATCCGGCGCACGTCCACGTCTATGCCGACAGCCGTCTGGTTGAGGGAGCCGCCTGATGGACAAGACCATCAACCAAAAAGCCTGGTTCCTGGTGCTGCCGGTGTTCCTGGTCGTCGCCTTCTCCGCGGTGCTGCCGCTGATGACGGTGGTGAACTATTCGATGCAGGACACGTTCGGCAACAACCAGTTCTTCTGGAACGGCGTCGGCTGGTTCAAGGAATTGCTCGATCCCTCGACCGATCTCGGCGGCCGCTTCCTGGCCTCGCTCGGGCGCAATCTGTTCTTCTCGCTGGTGATCCTCGCGATCGAGGTGCCGCTCGGCATCGTCGTCGCGCTGTCGATGCCGCGGCAGGGCTGGACGGTGGCCGCCTGCCTCGTCACCCTCGCACTGCCGCTGCTGATTCCGTGGAACGTCGTCGGCACGATCTGGCAGATATTCGGTCGTCCCGACATCGGCCTGCTCGGCTATACGCTCAATGCGATGGGCATCGACTACAACTACGTGGCCAACGCAGTCGACGCCTGGGTCACCGTCATTGTGATGGACGTCTGGCATTGGACCAGCCTCGTCGCGCTGCTCTGCTACGCCGGCCTGAAGTCGATTCCCGAGGCCTATTACCAGGCCGCCCAGATCGACGGCGCCTCGCGCTGGGCCGTGTTCAAGGCGATCCAGCTGCCGAAGATGAACCGCGTGCTCTTGATCGCGGTGCTGCTGCGCTTCATGGACAGTTTCATGATCTATACCGAGCCGTTCGTCGTCACCGGCGGCGGCCCCGGCAACTCGACCACTTTCGTGTCGATCGAGCTCGTCAAGATCGCGCTCGGCCAGTTCGACCTCGGCAAGGCTGCCGCGCTCTCGCTGGTCTACAATCTGATCATCCTGATCGTCTGCTGGATCTTCTACACCGTGATGACCAATGCAGGCGTCGAGCGTAAGGCACAGACGGCGAAGCAGCCGGCGGCGGAGCCCAAGCCCGCAGGCGCGCTCCAGCCCGCGCCCGCGCTCAAGCCGAAGGAAGGAGTGGCCTGATGCATTCGATCCCCGGCCGCCGCCTCATCATGGGGCTGTTCCTGATCTTCCTGATGTTGCCGATCTACTGGCTCGTCAACATGAGCTTCAAGACCAACGGCGAAATCGTCTCGACGATGACGCTGTGGCCGCATACCCCGACGCTGCAGCACTACAAGCGCATCTTCACCGATGAGAGCTGGTATTCCGGCTACATCAACTCGCTGGAATATGTGGTCCTCAACACCATCATCTCGATTTCGGTGGCGTTGCCTGCGGCCTATGCGTTCTCGCGCTATCGCTTCCTCGGCGACAAGCACCTGTTCTTCTGGCTGCTGTCGAACCGCATGGCGCCGGCGGCGGTCTATGCGCTGCCGTTCTTCAACCTCTATTCGGCGATCGGCCTGTTCGATACGCCGTGGGCGGTTGCGCTCGCGCACTGCATCTTCAACGTGCCGCTGGCGGTGTGGATCCTCGAGGGCTTCGTCTCCGGCGTGCCGCGCGAGATCGACGAGACGGCCTTCCTTGACGGCTATTCCTTCCCGCGCTTCTTCGTCCGCATCCTGGTGCCGCTGATCGCGAGCGGCATCGGTGTCGCCGCCTTCTTCTGCTTCATGTTCTCCTGGGTCGAACTGCTGCTGGCGCGGACGCTGACCTCGGTGCAGGCCAAGCCGATCGCGGCGATCATGACGCGCACGGTGTCGGCAGCCGGCATGGATTGGGGCCTGCTGGCTGCCGCCGGCGTCCTCACCATCATTCCGGGCGCGCTCGTGATCTGGTTTGTCCGCAACTACATCGCGCGCGGTTTTGCGCTCGGTCGCGTCTAAGGGAGGCAATCATGGAATCCATTGCATGGATGGCCTGGACGCTGCCGACGGCGATCTTCTTCGTCGCGCTCGCTTGCACGCTCGCGGTGATGACGTGGCTCGCGGCTGCTTATCCCGAGGCCGAGCGTGTCGGCGTGCTCAGCATCCCGACCACGCGCGGGGATCGCCTGTTCATCTCGCTGATTCTCGCGGCCGTCATTCACCTGGTGTGGATCGGCCTCGTCGGCACCGACCCGATCGCCTCGGTGCCGATCGGTGAAGAGAGCATCGAGATTTCGAGCCTGTGGCTCGCAAGTGGAATTTCGCTGGCCACGGCCGTGCTCATTTTTCGCACGGTCTGAAGCTCGCGAAAGGGACGGCCAGATCCGGGAGGCAACCCGGGCCTGTATAAAAGTTTGTCGCTGCAACGGAGGAACAACATGCGACAGTTTAGGAGAAGGAAAGGTCCATTGACCAAAATCAGCTTTCTAACCGTATCGAGCGCCGCGGCTATTCTCGCCACCGCGTTCGCTGCCTCGGCGCCGGTCCGCGCCGCGGACGACGCCACGATCCAGAAGTGGATAGCGGAATTCCAGCCCTCGACCCTGTCGAAGGACGACCAGAAGAAGGAGCTGGAATGGTTCGCCAAGGCGGCCGAGCCCTTCAAGGGCATGGAGATCAACGTCGTCTCCGAAACCATCACGACCCACGAATATGAGTCGCAGACGCTGGCCAAGGCGTTCACCGAGCTCACTGGCATCAAGCTCAAGCACGACATCATCCAGGAAGGTGACGTCGTCGAGAAACTGCAGACCCAGATGCAGTCCGGCAAGAACGTGTACGACGGCTGGATCAACGACTCGGACCTGATCGGCACGCATTTCCGCTACGGCCAGACCATCGTTCTGTCGGACTACATGACCGGCGAGGGCAAGGACGTCACGGATCCGATGCTCGACGTCAACGACTTCATCGGCAAGTCGTTCACGACCGCGCCGGACGGCAAGCTCTATCAGCTTCCCGACCAGCAGTTCGCGAACCTCTACTGGTTCCGCTACGACTGGTTCACCAACCCGGACTACAAGGCCAAGTTCAAGGCCAAGTATGGCTACGATCTCGGCGTGCCCGTGAACTGGTCGGCGTATGAAGACATCGCCGAGTTCTTCACCAACGACATCAAGGAGATCAACGGCGTCAAGGTCTATGGCCATATGGACTATGGCAAGAAGGACCCGTCGCTCGGGTGGCGTTTCACCGACGCCTGGCTCTCGATGGCCGGCAACGGTGACAAGGGCATCCCGAACGGCCTGCCGGTCGACGAGTGGGGCATCCGCATGGAAGGCTGCCGCCCGGTCGGCTCTTCAGTCGAACGTGGTGGCGACACCAACGGTCCTGCGGCAGTCTACTCGATCACCAAGTACCTCGAGTGGCTGAAGAAGTACGCGCCGCCGCAGGCGCAGGGCATGACCTTCTCTGAAGCAGGCCCCGTGCCGGCTCAGGGCAACATCGCCCAGCAGATGTTCTGGTACACCGCCTTCACCGCCGACATGGTGAAGCCGGGCATCGCCGTGATGAACGCGGACGGTACGCCGAAGTGGCGTATGGCTCCGTCGCCGCATGGCGCCTACTGGAAGGAAGGCATGAAGCTCGGCTACCAGGACGCCGGCTCCGTGACGCTGTTGAAGTCGACCCCGGCGGATCGCCGCAAGGCAGCCTGGCTCTATCTCCAGTTCATCATCTCCAAGACGGTGTCGCTGAAGAAGAGCCATGTCGGTCTCACCTTCATCCGTGAATCCGACATCTGGGACAAGTCGTTCACGGAGCGTGCGCCGAAGCTCGGCGGCCTGATCGAGTTCTACCGCTCGCCCGCGCGCGTGCAGTGGACCCCGACCGGCAACAACGTGCCTGACTATCCGAAGCTCGCGCAGCTGTGGTGGCAGAACATCGGCGATGCGTCGTCGGGTTCGAAGACGCCGCAAGCCGCGATGGATGCGCTGGCCGCTGCCCAGGACTCCGTGATGGAGCGTCTGGAGAAGTCCGGCGTGCAGGGCAAATGCGGTCCGAAGCTGAACAAGAAGGAGTCGGCCGAGTACTGGTTCGCCAAGGCCGAGAAGGACGGCACCATCGCGCCGCAGCGCAAGCTCGCCAACGAGAAGCCGAAGGGCGAGACGGTTGACTACGACACGCTGATCAAGTCGTGGCCGGCCAGCCCGCCCAAGCGCGCCTCGCTGCAGTAAGCAACGTCTCACAACGACGACGAAAGGCCGGGAGCAATCCCGGCCTTTTTGTTTTGGTGCTCTGCTGCTTCCACTTTGTTGTTGGTGCTTTCCGCAATCTCGGTGTCATCGCCCGACTTGGTCGGGCGATCCAGTATTCCAGAGGCAGGCGTGGGATACGGAGAGGCTGCGGCGTACTGGATTCCCCGCTTTCGCGGGGAACAACAGCGGAGGTTTGGGCACATCCCGCAATGCAGGGCTTCGAAGCGATACCCCCCGCTTGACTCCCCGTCCCATCGAATTCATGATCAGCATAATGCGATTGAAGTAATCGTACTGCGATTACATGCGCAAACGGTTTGGGCCGGCACCGGCCCGTCCCGGAGGTCGGTAGATGCCCTTGATCGAGGCGTTCAGGCAGTTGCTGGGCGACACGGCCGTGCTGACGCGGGAGGAGGATCTCGCCGCTGTCACCGAGGATTGGCGCGGCCGGTTTCAGGCGCCGGCGCTCTGCGCGGTGCTGCCGTCGACCACCGAACAGGTCGCCGCCATCGTCCGTCTCTGCGTCGCCCATGATACGCCGGTGCTGCCGCAGGGCGGCAACACCAGCCTGTGCGGAGGCGCGACGCCGTCGGGGCAGGGCAAGCCACCGGTCATCGTCGCGCTGACGCGCATGCGCCGGATCCGCTCGCTGGATCCCGTCAACAACACCATGGTGGTCGACGCCGGCTGCGTGCTGGCGACCGTTCAGGAGGTCGCCGCGTCCGCTGGTCGGCTTTATCCGGTCAGCCTCGGCGCCGAAGGCTCCTGCCAGATCGGCGGCAATATCGGCACCAACGCCGGCGGCACCGGCGTGCTCCGCTACGGCAACACGCGTGACAACGTGCTCGGGCTGGAAGTCGTGCTGCCGGATGGCTCGGTCTGGGACGGCCTTTACGCGCTGCGCAAGAACAACACCGGCTACGACCTCAAGCATCTCTTTATCGGCTCGGAAGGCACGCTCGGCATCATCACCGGCGCAGTGCTGAAGCTGCATCCGCTGCCAACCGCGGAGTCGGTCGCCTGGCTCGCGGTCGACAGTCCGCAGGCCGCGCTCAAGGTGCTCGGCCTGTTCCAGGCGTCGTGCAACTCGCGGCTTTCCGCCTTCGAGCTGATGAATGCGAAGCAGATCGAACTCGTGCTCGAGCAGGTGCCGGGCCGGCGCTGCCCGGTCGCGGAGATCGACACCTGGCACGTCCTTGTCGAACTCTCCGACACCGGCGAGGCCGCCGCGCTCGCGGCGACGATGCAGACGGTGCTCGAGCAGGCGCTCGAGGCCGGGCTTGTCCGCGACGGCGTGGTCGCCACCAGCGAGGCCCAGCGCAAGGCGATGTGGCTGGTACGTCACAGCGTGTCGGAAGCCAACAAGAAAGCGGGCGTCGGCCTGACCTCGGATACCGCGGTGCCGGTCTCGACCGTGCCCGATTTCATCGACCAGGCCATGGCAGCCGTGCGCGCGATCGTGCCGGATCTGCCGTTCATCATCGTCGGCCATATGGGCGACGGCAACATCCATCTCATCCCCTTCTTCAGCTTCGCCGAATGGGACGCGCTGCCGAACCGCGACGAGACTGCGCAGCGGATCCGCCGCGCCATGAACGATGTCGCCAGTTCCTTGCGTGGCACCTTCAGCGCCGAGCATGGCGTCGGGCGGACGCTGACCGGCGAGATGATCCGCTACAAGCCGCCGGTCGAGCTCGCTCTCATGCGCGCCGTGAAACAGGCGTTCGACCCGTCGGGCCTGTTCAATCCCGGCCGCGTTCTGCCGCCGTCATCGACGACCGAGGTGGCCGCAACTTCGCTGACCAATGCAACATCGTAGAGAGGGGACTGACATGACCAACGCATCGAAGCTCATTACTTCCCGCCGTCGTCTGCTGCTTGGCGCCGGAGCCGTCGCGCTGGCCGCGCCCTCAGTCTGGTCGCCGTCGCGCGCCGCTGGCAAGCGCATCGTCGTGCGCGACGATGGCGGCATCTACACCAAGGCCTACGGTGCGGTGTTCTACCGTCCGTTCACCGAAGCGACCGGCATCGAGGTCGTCGGCGTGCAGGCCAATGCCGAGCCGGTCGCGCAGATCAAGACCATGGTCGACACCAAGAACTATACCTGGGACATGGCCAAGATCTCCTGGCCTGCGATTGAGATCCTGACCACCGGCGGCAAGCAATATCTGGAGAAGCACGGTCTCGAATCCGAGCCGGTCGTCAAGTCGATCCCGGCTGAATTTGCTTCGCCCTACGGCGTCGCCACCAACGTCTACACCACCGTGCTGGCCTACCGCACGGATGCCTTCAAAGGACGCAAGGCGCCGCAGTCCTGGGCTGATTTCTGGAACGTGGCGGAGTTTCCGGGGCGCCGCGCGGTGCGCAAGCATCCGTTCGACACGATCGAGCAGGCGCTGATGGGGGCGGGCGTGCCCACTGCGCAGGTCTACCCCTGCGATCTCGACAAGGCCTTTGCCTCGCTCGACAAGATCAAGTCGCAGGTCGCGGTGTGGTGGACCAGCGGCGCGCAGGTCGAGCAGATGCTGACCTCGGGCGAGATCGATCTGCTGCCGACCTGGGTGTCGCGTCCCCAGGCCGCGCAAGCAGCCGGCGCGCCGGTCGAGATCGTCTGGAATCAGGGCATCTGGGGCGGCGACAATTGGTCGATTCTATCAGGCACGCCCAATGCCGATGCCTGCCGCGACTTCATCAAGTTCGCCTCCGATCCGAAGCGGCAGGCGGCGCTGGTCGAATATTTCCCGGCTGGCCTGACGCAGCCGGAGGCTTTCAACTACGTGAAGCCGGAGGTCGCGAAGAACTGCCCGACCTACCCTGACAACATCAAGGCCGGGCTGAAGATCAACGCCAAGTACTGGCTCGACAACCAGGCCGCCGTCATCGAGCGCTTCAACAGCTGGATCCTGGCTTGATCGGGTCAAACGGATCGGAGCGGCCCGTGATCTCGTCGAGCCTGTGCATTCGTGAGCTCTGCAAGCGCTACGGCGATTTCGTGGCCCTGGCGCCGACCAGCCTCGACGTCGCCAAGGGTGAATTCCTCACCCTGCTCGGCCCGTCGGGATCAGGCAAGACCACGCTGCTCAGCCTGATCGCCGGGCTCGCCCAGCCCGACGAGGGACAGATCCTGATCGACGATGCCGACGTCACGCATAGCCCGGCCTATGACCGCGACATCGGCGTCGTGTTCCAGAACTACGCTCTATTTCCTCACATGACGATCGAGGACAACATCGCGTTTCCGCTGAAGATGCGAAAGGTGTCGGATGCGGAAGCACGCCGGCGCGCTGGCGAGGCGCTGGAGACGGTACGCCTGCCGCACGTCGCAAAGCGCTATCCGCGCGAGCTGTCCGGCGGCCAGCAGCAGCGTATCGCGCTGGCGCGCTGCATCGTCTATCGCCCTGCGATCATCCTGATGGACGAGCCGCTCGGGGCGCTCGACAAGAAGCTGCGCGACCAGATGCAGCTCGAGATCAAGCGCATCCATCGCGAGCTCGGCACCACGATCGTCTATGTCACCCACGACCAGGAAGAGGCGATGACCATGTCGGATCGCATCTGCCTGATGAATGCGGGTGCGATCGAGCAGCTCGGTACGCCGCAGGATCTTTACTTCCGGCCGCGCTCGCTGTTCGTCGCCGACTTCCTCGGCGAGTCCAACCTGCTCAGCGCCACCGTGCGTGGCGTCGACGGCGAGGGACTCGACATCGTCCTCGCCGAGCAGCTTGCGGCCTCGCGTGCGGTCGGCAATGGCTCGCGTTTCGCCGCCGGCGAGCCTATCAAGGTCATGGTGCGCCCGCAGAACCTCGTGGTGGGCGAGGGTGGCCAGCTGTCCGGCCGGCTCACCGACGTGATGATCAGCGGCAGTCTGACGCGGCTCTACATCGCGCCGGAGGCTGCGGGCCTGCCCCAGCTCGTGGCCGCGCATCCGACCCGCAGCGGCTCTCCGCCCTACGAGATCGGCCAACGCCTGTCACTCGGATGGCATGCGGCGGATGCCGTCGCGATCCATGAGGGGAAGGGGATCTGAGCTTGGCCACCACGCGCGCGCTATCGCAGAGGCTGGCCTGGACGCGGGCCGCGATGGGCGCGCCGCTGGTGCTGCTGCTCGTGCTTTTCCTGGTCTATCCCGTCGGCCAGCTGCTGCTGCTCAGCGTCTATGGCGACAATGGCTTCACGCTCGCGCAATATCGCCAGCTGTTTGCTTCGTCGGTCTATCTCGACGTTCTCCTGATCACCCTGAAGATCTCGCTGGTGACGACGCTGGTCTGCGTCGTCACCGGCTATCCGATCGCCTATCTGATCTCGGTCGTCGGCAAGGAGCGCAAGGCGACGCTGCTGTTCTGGGTGCTGCTGTCGTTCTGGACCAGCTTTCTGGTTCGCGCCTTCGCCTGGATCGTGCTGCTCGGCCGCAACGGCGTCATCAACAAGCTCCTGCTCTCGCTCGGCATCATCTCGAGCCCTGCGAGCCTGCTCTACAATTTCGGCAGCGTCCTGGTCGGCATGGTCAACGCGCTGCTGCCGCTCGCGGTGCTGACCATGCTTTCGGTGATGGAGAACATCGACCGCAATCTGCCGCGCGCCGCCGCCACGCTCGGGGCGCGTCCGGGCATGGCGTTCTGGAAGATCTATTTTCCGCTGTCGCTGCCCGGCGTGGCCGCTGCCGGGATCATGGTGTTCGTCACCGCGATCGGCTTCTTCATCGTGCCTGCGCTGCTCGGCGGGCGCCGCGAAACCATGATCACGCAGCTCATCATCGACCAGGTGCAGCAGACCATGAACTGGGGCTTTGCCGGTGCGATCTCGGTGCTGCTGCTGGTCGTCGTCCTCATCGTCTTTGCCGCCTATGACCGGCTGCTCGGCCTGTCGACCATGACCGGCGCATCGGCGCCGCGCAATGCCAAGCCGTCGCGCCTGTCGGGCCCGGTCGTGCGGGCAGGCGATGCGCTGCTCACGCTGCTCGGCGCGATTTCCGACCGCATCATTCTGCTGCTGTCCTCGCGCCGCCGCGACCGTCACCCCGATAAGGCTGGCCTCGGCTTGCAGGCCTTCGTCTGGACCATGCTGCTCATCATCAGCGCGCCGACGATTCTGATGATCCCGCTATCGTTCGGCAATGGCGGCCTCAATTGGCCCCCACAGGGCTTTACCCTGCATTGGTACGAGACGGTATTGAGCTCGCCGGTCTGGACCCAGGCCATGCTGCGCTCGCTGCTGGTCGGCATCGGCACGGGGCTGCTCGCCATGCTGATCGGCACGCCAGCCGCGTTCCTGCTGGTGCGCAGCGACATCAGCGGCAAGGCGGCGTGGCTCGCCTTCATCCTGTCGCCGATCGTGGTGCCGCGGATGATCATCGCGGTCGGCCTGTTCTATGTGTTCGCGCGCATCGGCCTCGTCGGCAGCGCCGTCGGTCTCGTTCTCGGCCACACCGTCGTCGCGGTGCCCTACGTGGTCATCACCATGATGGCGGTGCTGCGCAATTACGACACGCGGCTCGATCAGGCCGCGCAGAGCCTCGGGGCGCGTCCGCTTGCGACGCTGCGCTACGTCACGTTCCCGATCCTCGCTGCAGGCATGATGTCGTCCTTCCTGTTTGCGTTTGCGACCTCGTTCGACGAGCTCACCATCGCGCTGTTTGCCACCGGCGGCCTCAATGCGACGCTGCCCAAACAGTTCTGGGACGAGGTGACGCTTCAGGTCTCGCCCGTGATCGCCGCCGTCTCGACCTGTCTGTTCGTTTTCATGGGGCTTCTCATCTTCGTCGCCGAACGCCTGCGCCGGCGCGCTGCCGCGAGATAGAAGCGCCGCCGTCAAACCAGAGGTTCTAAAGTGATGCTCACTGCCATCAGTCTCCGCGGCCTGTTCCCGGCCATTCCGACCCCGGTCAAGGCCGACGACACCATCGATGCCGGCGCGGTCTCTTCCATGTTCACCTGGCTCAACAAGCAGGGCATCGACGGCGTGGTGCCGCTCGGCGGCACGGGCGAATATGGCGCGCTGGCCAGATCCGAGCGGATCAAGATGGCTGGCCTGTCGGTGAAGGCGATGGCGGGCAAGGGCCCGGTCATCGCCGGCGTGCTCGACACCGGCTTCCACGATGCCTTGCAGGCCGGCCGCGAATTCGCAGCCGAGGGCGTGGACGGCCTGCTGGTTCTCACGCCATATTATACCAATCCGACTCAGGCGGGCGTTCGCGACTATTTCCTGCGCTATGCCGATGCCTCGCCGGTGCCTATCCTGATCTACGAGATTCCCTATCGCACCCGGATCGCGATCGAGCCCAAGATCCTGCACGAGCTCTCCAGGCATCCCAACATCATCGGCATGAAGGCCTGCAATCTCGACATGTACCATTTCCTTCAGGTCGTGGCCGGCGTCGACGAGAGCTTTGCGGTGCTGAGCGGCGAGGACAGCCTGTTTCCGTTGCATCTCGCAGCGGGCGCGAAGGGCGGCATCATCGTCACCGCGTGCCTGTTGCCGCGCGCCTGGCGTCAGATCTTCGAGACGGCGACGGCAGGCAAGACGGGGGAGGCGTTGAGCCTGCATCGCCGCCTGATCCCGCTGATGAACATGGCGTTCGCCGAGACCAATCCGGGACCGATGAAGGCGGTGATGGACATGGTCGGCGTCGAGGCGCCGCGCATGCTGGCGCCGCTGGTGCAGCCGGCGCCGGCGCTGGTCGCCTCCTTGCGCGCCGAGCTCGGCCGGCAGCTGGCGATCTCGGAGGGTATCGCATGAGAGGGTGGCAGCATGGCGCATAGCAGCCGCGCGAGCGGCGGCCGGCCTGTAAAGGCAAAGGCCGTCAAGGCGAGCGGGAAAACCAGCGTGAAGACGACGGACAAGGCCGACGAGCCGCGCTCGTCCTTGTTCGTCGGCTCGACCGAAAAGGCGTTCCAGGTCCTGCATGCCTTCGACGGGCCGCAGCGTTACATGACACTTGCTGACATCGCGCGCGCCGCCAATCTCGACCGCAGCGCCACCCAGCGCCTGGTCTACACGCTTGAGACCCTCGGCTATCTCAAGCGCATCGAGGGCACGCGGAACTATGGCCTCACCTCGAAGGTCCTGCAGTTCTCCCATAGCTATCTCAAGGCCAACGAACTCGTCGACAAGGCCTCGCCCTATCTGCTCGACATGAGCCGCAATCTTGGCGAGACCTGCAACCTGCATGAGCTCGACGGCCACGAGGTCGTGTTCGTGGCGCGCTTTCCCGGGCAGCACCTGATCCATATCGATTTCGTGATCGGAAGCCGGCTTCCGGCCTACTTCACGGCTTCCGGCATAGCCATCCTGGCGGCCCTTCCTGAAGCAGAGCAACAGGACCTCTTGAAGCGTACGCGGCTTGAGCCGCTCACGCCTTACACAATTACGGATCCTGTCAAGCTCGCAGAGCAGGTGCACCTGGCCGCCAAACGCGGCTATTCGATCCAGATCAACCAAAGCGTCATGGGCGACATTTCCGTTGCGGCGCCGATCATCGACGAGCACGGGCGGCCTATCGCTGCGGTCAACATCTCGGTGCCCACGACGCGCTGGACCACGGAGCGTGTCGAGGCCGAGCTCGTTCAGCACGTTCACGTCGCCGCAACCTCGATCTCCAAGTCCAAGTTCAAACGCTACGCGGCCTGAAACGCCGATGCCGATGCTGCTCAATGCCAGCGACTATCGCAGCCGCGCGCGACAATTTCTCCCGCGCGGGCTGTTCGAGTATATCGATCGCGGCTCCGAGGACGAAACCGCGCTGGCGCGCCTGCGTGACTCGCTCGACGCCATTACCTTGCTGCCCGCGGTCCTGACGGGGCGCGACAGAAGCGATCTCCACACGGTTTTGTTGGGCCGGAGGATCGCTGCGCCCCTCATTGTCGCGCCGACGGCGCTCGCTGGTCTTGTTTCGTATGACGGGGAGACGAAGCTTGCCCGCGCGGCCTCGCGCATCGGCATTCCCGTCTGCATCTCGACGCAATCGGTGACATCAGTCGAGGCGATCCGGCGCGGCGCGCCGGATGCCCTGCTCTGGTTCCAGCTCTATGTCTGGCGCGATCGCGCCTTGACCGCGCGGCTCCTGGAGCGTGCGAGTGCCTGTGGCTGCGACAACCTGCTCGTCACCGTCGATACGCCGGTCTCGCCGAACCGGGAGTATAATGAACGCAACGGTTTTGGCATTCCCTTCAAGCCGCGGCTGCGCAGCATGATCGACGTGGCACTGCATCCCGGTTGGCTGTTCGGGGTTCTCGCGCGCTATCTCATGGGCGAGGGTGTTCCGACCTACGGCCACTATCCGGATGCATTTCGCACCGCCATCACCCGCGCTGACATCGCCGAGTCGGTCCGGATCGAACCGCACCTGAGCTGGGACGATATGCGCTGGCTGCGCGAGATCTGGCCGGGTAAACTCACCATCAAGGGCGTGCTCGCGGTGGACGATGCTGAAAAGGCGGTCGAGATCGGTGCCGACGGCATCGTGGTCTCGGTTCATGGCGGGCGCAATCTCGATTGTCTGCCGCCTCCCGCGGACTGCATTCCGGCGATTGTGGCTGCCGTGAAGGGACGTCTGACGATTCTGGCCGACAGCGGCGTCCGGCGCGGCACCGACGTCCTCAAATATCTTGCGCTCGGCGCGGAAGCCGTGCTTCTCGGTCGCTTGCCGCTGTGGGGACTTGCGGCCGGGGGAGAGGCTGGCGCCGAAGCCGTCCTGCGCATGGCCCTGCGCGAGATGGATACCGCGATGGCTTTCCTGGGAGCGCATTGCGTTCCGGCCTTGCGGAATGGGCGCGCGAGCGAGCAACCGAACTAAGATCAACTCCAACATTTTGGAAAGCCGCCATGTCCGTCAAATCAGCACCGCAGACGCATACCGCCAATGCCGATCTTGCCGGCGAAGTCGACAGGCTTCTCGCCGAACTCGGCGTCAAGCGCTCCGACTATACGGAGGGCAGCATCCTCGTTCGTACGCCGATCACTGGCGGGATCATCGGCCGCGTCGCGGAGATCGGCGCAGCCGAAGCTGCCGGTGCGATCGAGCAGGCGCACGCGGCGTATCTCGGCTGGCGGCTGGTGCCGCCACCCAAGCGAGGGGAGCTCGTGCGGCTGTTCGGCGAGGAGCTCCGCGCCAGCAAGGAGGCTTTGGGCCGGCTGGTGTCGATCGAGGTCGGCAAGATCGTCTCCGAGGGTCTTGGCGAGGTTCAGGAAATGATCGACATCTGCGATTTCGCGGTCGGCCTGTCGCGGCAGCTCTACGGCCTGACGATCGCAACCGAGCGTGGCGAGCATCGCATGATGGAAAGCTGGCATCCGCTTGGCGTCACCGGCATCATCTCTGCGTTCAATTTTCCGGTCGCCGTGTGGGCCTGGAACGCAGCCCTGGCGCTGGTGTGCGGCAACAGCCTCGTCTGGAAGCCGTCCGAGAAAACACCGCTCACCGCGCTTGCGACACACGCCCTGTTTGGGCGTGCGGTCAAACGCTTCAACGAAGCTGGCGGGGATGCGCCGCAGGGGCTTGCGGCAGTGCTGTTTGGCGGCCGCGAGATCGGCGAGGTGCTCGTCGACCATGCGAAGGTGCCTCTGGTCTCGGCGACCGGGTCCACGGCGATGGGACGCGCGGTCGGTCCGCGGCTCGCCAGTCGGTTCGCCCGGGCGCTGCTCGAGCTCGGCGGCAACAACGCCGCGATCGTCGCGCCGACGGCCGACCTCGATCTCACGCTGCGCGGCGTTGCCTTTGCCGCGATGGGAACGGCGGGACAGCGCTGCACGACGTTGCGCCGCCTGTTCGTCCACGAGAGCATCTATGACAGCTTTGTGCCGCGCCTGAAGCAGGCCTATGCGTCCGTCACCGTCGGCTCTCCGCTGCAAGGCGGTAACCTGGTCGGTCCGCTGATCGACGGCGCGGCCTATCGCGCGATGCAGAGTGCGCTCGAGGCTGCGAGCGCTGCCGGAGGTCAAGTCCAAGGTGGCGAGCGCATCGCCATCGAAGGGGCGGCCGACGCTTACTATGTCCGCCCGGCGCTGGTCGAGATCGCGACGCAGACCGGACCGGTGAAGCACGAGACCTTTGCGCCGATCCTCTACGTGATGAAATATCGCGATTTCGATGCCGTGCTCGAATTGCATAACGCCGTTCCGCAGGGGCTGTCGTCGTCCATCTTCACCAATGATCTGCGCGAAGCGGAAACATTCTTGTCGGCGCGTGGCTCTGATTGCGGCATTGCCAACGTCAATATCGGCCCATCCGGCGCGGAGATCGGAGGCGCCTTCGGCGGCGAGAAGGAGACCGGCGGCGGACGCGAGTCCGGATCCGACGCCTGGAAGACCTATATGCGGCGGGCGACCAACACCATCAATTACGGCCGCACGCTCCCGCTGGCTCAAGGCGTCAAGTTCGACGTGGTGTGAGGACGCGGCGTACTGTCATGCCCCATCCCCGTGCGCAATTGCGCACCAGGCGGGGCATGACAGCGTTCGCGTGGGAACCTACTCCGCCGGCTCGGCCGCCAGCGTCGGATAGTCCGTGTAGCCCTTGGCGCCGCCGCCATAGAAGGTGTTCTTGTCCCAATCGTTCAGCGCTGCGCCCTGCTTCAGCCGCTCGACCAGGTCGGGGTTGGAGATGAAGGGCTTGCCGAAGGCGATGAGATCGGCCGCGTTCGCGTCCAGAACCTTGGTGGCGAGATCGAAATCGTAGCCGTTGTTGGCGACATAGGCACCGGCGAAGCGCTTGCGGATGCTTGCATAGTCGAACGGGGCGACGTCGCGCGGACCGCCGGTGGCACCTTCCACGACGTGGAGATAGACGAGCTTCAAGGCGCTGAGTCCGTCGACGATATGGTCATACAGCGCCTGCGGGTTGGAATCCGAGATGTCGTTGGCGGGCGTCACCGGCGAGATGCGGATGCCGGTGCGGTCGGCGCCGGCCTCGGCCGCGACGGCCTTGGAGACCTCAAGCATCAGCCTGGCACGGTTCTCGATTGAGCCGCCATAGGCATCGGTACGCTTGTTGGCGCCGTCCTTGGCGAACTGCTCGAGCAGATAGCCGTTGGCGCCGTGAATCTCGACGCCGTCGAAACCGGCCTCCAGCGCGTTCTTCGCAGCGCGCTTGAAATCGTCGATAATGCCTGGAATTTCGGAGAGTTCGAGCGCGCGGGGCTCGGAGACGTCGGCGAAGGTGCCGTTCACAAAGGTCTTGCCCTTGGCGCGGATCGCGCTCGGCGCCACCGGCGCTACGCCACCGGCTTGGAGATCGACATGCGAGATGCGGCCGACATGCCAGAGCTGGATGAAGATCTTGCCGCCGCGCTCATGCACCTTGTCGGTGACCTTGCGCCAGCCGGCGACCTGGTCCTTCGAGTAGATGCCGGGGGTGTCCTGATAGCCCTGGCCCTGCTGCGAGACCTGGCTCGCTTCGGTGATCAGCAGGCCTGCGGAAGCGCGTTGGCCGTAATACTCGGCGGCGAGCGGGGAAGGGACGAAGCTGCCGGGCGCGGCCCGGTTGCGCGTCAGCGGCGCCATCACGAGGCGGTTGGCCAGCGTGATCGGGCCGAGCTTGTAGGTCTCAAACAATTTGGTCGAACGGCTCATTGAGGATGATTCCAGAGGTTAAGGGGTCTGGAACACTTGTGCATTGCGACATCGGGCGCAAGAGACGAGCCATACGGAAAGTGCAGGCGAGCTGCGCGGCAGGCTCCGCGCAGCATATTTCGTGTGCAATTTCGGCCACGGCAGCGGAATTCCGCTACGCGGTGGTCGATCCAGCAATCAGTTGGCGCCGAGGAAATCGCGTTTACCGATCTCGACGCCGTTGTGGCGCATGATGCCGTGAGCGGTCGTGGCGTGGAAATAGAAGTTCGGCAGCGAGACGGCGCTGAAGAACTGCTGGCCCTTGAGCGTCATGGTCCGGTCGGGGCCCGCCGGGAAGGTCACGTCCTTGGCCTCGGCGCCCTCGAACTGCTCCGGCTTGAACGATTTCACATAGTCGATCGTCTTCGCGAGCCGCTGCTTCAGCTCCTCGAAGGTTTTTTCCGTGTCGGGCATCGAGGGCAGCTCGCTATGGGTCAGCCGGGCGCAGCCCTTGGCGGCAAAATCGCTGGCGAGCTGGATCTGCTTTGACAGGGGCAGCATGTCCGGGAAGAGGCGCGAGCCGAGCATGACGCTCGGGTCGATCTTCTTGGCCGCGCAATGTGCCTCGGCCTTGGTGAGCAGGCCGATCAAGCTGTTCAGCATTTGCAAATAGGCGGGAACGACAGCGTCATAGAAGGACATGTGATGCTCGCTTTAATGGTGGGAATCTCAGGCGGAAAACCTGAGCCACTCACATGGGAACCTCATGGAATAATACAATCGCGAAAACCGCTTGTGCGGTGCGAAAATTCTACGGCTCCCGAACTTCGGTCTCGTCGGCGCCACACCCTCGCTGTCATCGCCCGGCTTTGACCGGGCGATCCAGTACGCCGCGGCGGCTGTGATAGAGCCGAGACGCTGCGGAGTACTGGATCCCCCGCTTTCGCCGGGCATGACAGCAGATGTGGCCGCTACCGCACCGTGCTCGCGGGCTGCGCCTGTGCCGTGCCGCCGCGCATGCGGGCCAGCAGCTCCGCGGTCGGCCAGGAATCGGCGGGCAGGCCGTATTTGATCTGCATCGCCTTCACGGCTGCGCGGCTCTGCTGGCCGAGAACGCCGTCGATCTTGCCGACATTGAAGCCCGCCTGGACCAGCAGCTGCTGCAATTGCTTGAGCTCGTTGAACGGCAATTGTGCGACCGGCGTCGCCGGCTTGCGCATCGGCGCTGCACCCGCGATGCGCGAGGCGAGATAGCCGGCGGTGGTCGAATAGATCAGCGAGTTATTCCATTCGGTATAGGCCGCGAAATTTGCGTAGGCCATGAAGGCCGGACCAAAGCGTCCCATCGGCAGCAGCACGGAGGCCGGAAGATTGTCGTTCGGCAGCGGCCTTCCGTCGGGATAGGTGACGCCGAACTGCGCCCATTTCGAGCGCGGCAGCTGCACGCTGAGATCGGTCTGATCCCACGGCAGGTTCTGCGGCACCTTGATCTCTTCCAGCCACGGCTCGCCGCGCCGCCACTTCAAGCCGTTGGCGATATAGTTCGCGGTCGAGCCGATCACGTCGGCCTCGCTGCGCAAGAGGTCGCGCCGTCCGTCGCCGTCATAGTCAACGGCGTAGTTGACGTAGTGCGTCGGCAGGAATTGCGTCTGGCCGAGCTCGCCGGCCCAGGAGCCGATCATCTCGTCGGGCGTGAGATCGCCGCGATCGATGATCTTCAGCGCGGCGATGGTCTCGTTCACGAACATCTCCGAGCGCCGGCAGTCATAGGCGAGTGACACCAGCGATTTCAGCGTCGGCAGATTGCCCATATTGGCGCCGAAGTCGCTCTCCAGGCCCCAGAACGCGGCGATCACCGCCGGCGGCACGCCGTACTCCTTCTCGGCGCGCGCAAACGCTGCCGCGTGCTGCCTGATGTGCTGCTGGCCGTTCTGCATGCGATAGGGCGCGGCCATGCGGCCGGCGAATTCGGTGAAGAGCTGGCCGAACACGCGCTGGCCGCGGTCGCGATTGACGATGCCCTGGTCGTAGACGAGGTAGGGCGACGCCTCCGATATCGTCCGCTGCGACACGCCCGCCGCGACCGCCTGCTGTTTCACCTCGGCGAGGAAGCGATCGAAGCTCGCTCCGTTGTGGCACGAGGCGGCGCGTGGCGACGGTGCCGTCGTCCTGGGCGCCGCAGGCTTTGCGGGCGGTGGCACGAGCTGGGCCGAGGCGGGAAGGGAGAACACGGCGAGGGTAACGGCCGCGATCGCAAATCGGGTCAGGAGCATGAGGTTTCCGAAAGGGGGGAGACGCTTGGATTCTTGACGAAGTTTAATGGAATGATCGCCCGCAAACCATCCCTTCGTCATTCCGGGGCGATGCGCAGCATCGAACTACGGGGCGCGATTGCGCCCCTGAGAATCTCGGGATTCCGGGCTCGCCCTTCGGGCGCCCCGGAATGACAATGCATGGTTGAGCCAGTGCCGCGGCTCCGCGACGCACCCTGAAACCTTGCGCCTTAGCAGGGGGCGTTCCTACCTGATGTCTGCCGGCCCGCAGTGCCTTGGGCGGCCATCGCCGGCGCTGGAGACGAGCCATGAACTATCTGCGTACAGCGATGCTTCTCGCGGGCCTGACCGCCCTGTTCATGGGCGTAGGCTATCTGATCGGCGGCGCCTCAGGCGCCATGATCGCGCTTGTGATCGCGGCCGCGACCAATCTCTTCACCTACTGGAACTCCGACCGTGCGGTGCTCTCGATGTACGGCGCCCATGAGGTCGACCGCCATAGTGCGCCGGAGCTGGTCGGGCTCGTCGCCGAGCTGGCGGGCCGTGCGGGCTTGCCGATGCCGCGCGTGTTCCTGATGGACGAGGCGCAACCCAATGCGTTCGCGACCGGACGCAATCCCGAGAACGCCGCCGTGGCCGTCACCGTCGGCCTGATGAACCAGCTGAGCCGCGAGGAGCTTGCCGGCGTGATCGCTCACGAGCTCGCACACATCAAGAACCACGACACGCTGCTGATGACGATCACCGCGACCATCGCGGGCGCGATCTCGATGCTGGCGCAGTTCGGCATGTTCTTCGGCGGCCATCGCGACAACAACGGTCCCGGCATCGTCGGTTCGATCCTGATGATGATCCTGGCGCCGCTCGGGGCCATGCTGGTGCAGATGGCGATCAGCCGCACCCGCGAATATGCCGCCGACAATCTCGGCGCGCGGATCGCAGGGCAACCGATGTGGCTCGCCTCGGCGCTGCTCAAGATCGAGAGCGCCGCGCATCAGGTGCCGAATTATGATGCCGAGCGCAATCCGGCGACCGCGCATATGTTCATCATCAATCCGCTCTCGGGCCACGGCGTCGACAATCTTTTCGCCACCCATCCCTCGACGCAGAACCGCATCGCGGCGCTCCGGCAGCTCGCGGCCGAGCTCGGCACGCATGCGATGCCCTCGGTCGGCGCCGTCGAGAACTATCCGCCGCACGGCCCTTGGGGCCGCTCGTCCTCGCGCGGGCCGTGGGGATGAGCTTGCGCGTAGCGCCGGCGTATTCTGATCGCGCTGCAATTCGAGCGGGAAATTTCTGATGCAACGTCGCATTGCCGGCACCTGTCGCGATCTGGCCCAGGGAACGGCAGGCGGGCAGGACCCCGCCTGGCCCGGCCACGCATTATGCTGCCATTGTGATCTGGCGCACAGAGGGCCCTCTCGGGGGGTGTTAACACCTCACCCAGAGTGTTCCTTCGAAAGGGGATGTGTGACCGGCCTGTCGGTCACCGCCAAAGATGACCAGAGTTGCCGTGCCATTGTTGATCGTGCTGGGCTTGGCCATCGGCCTGTCCGTGCATACGGTCGTGAATTGCGGCGACGAGGACGAGCCCGACATCTGCTCGGCCGTGATTGGCTTTTCGCCGTTGCGCGGCTCTCTGATCGCCTTCGCCTATGAAGGGCGCGGGCGGATCGCGCTCCGCCACGGCGACAACGCCCGGGCGATCGCCGATTTCAATGAGGCTATCCAGCTCAATCCTAACCGCGCCTCGCTCTACCGCGACCGCGCGCGGGCGTACCGGCAGAACGGCGAGCCGGAGCTTGCGATCACCGATTATGACGAGGCGATCGCGCTTGATCCAAAGCCAGCGGCGCCCTATCGCGAGCGCGGCCTTGCGCTCATCGCCAAGGGCGATCTCGATCGCGCCATTCTCAGCTACAGCACGGCGGTGCGTCTCGACCCCCGCGATGCGCAAGCCCGCATCGACCGTGGCCTCGCATTCCTCGCCCGCGGCCAGGCCATTGAGGCCCGCGCCGATTTCGAAGCCGCCCTTGCGCTACCTTCCGGCAAGGACAGCCGGGCCCATGACGCCGCGCGCGCCAAGCTCGCCGAGCTCACCAATTCCGAGCCGACCAAGGTCTCCACACCGCGACGGTGAAAGCGCCGGCTACTTCGCCTTCTTGGCTTTTGCCGCCTTCGCCTTCTTGGCCTTCTTCGCGGGCTTGTCCTTTGCTGGCTTGTCCTTGGCCGGCTTTTCCGACTTCACCTCGACGGGCGTGCTGGCGGCGAGCCGCATCGCGCGGGCGTAGCTGTCGGCGACGTTGTCGGCGGACATCTGGAGGCGCCGCGCGGCGGCGGTGGCCTGCTCCATGGTGGCCTTGGCCATCATCTTGAAGCGGGCGCCGGTCTCCTGGCTCTTGGCCTTGGCCGCGAGGCCGCTGAAGCGATCCCGCCGCTCCTTGGCGCGGGACATCAGGCCCGTCTGCAGCTGTCTGGCCAGTTGCCGGATCACGACATCCAGGTCGGCGTCCGCCATGTCTTCTATCCTCTTCGAAACAGTCCAATCGATGCGGCGGGACTATGCAGATCAGGCCCCGCCTTGGCAATTGCCGCCCGTGCGTCATCCGCAGCTTCCGGCCTTACAAAACGAAAAAAGCCGCGCATGTCGCGCGGCTTTTTGGCATCAGGTTGGCGCTCGCAGCGCCAGTGCGAACTCGCTTCAGCGAGGCGACCGGTCCGCTCGAGGCCGCTGCCGGGTCCGGGTCGAAGCCGAACACGCCGATCAGATATTTGTAATAGTCCGGCATCTTCTCCTTGAGCGTCTCACGGGTCTTGGGATCCTGGTAATCGCTCTTTCCCGCCAGGAAAATGCTCGCGGTCACCGCGAAGAATTCCATGTGATTCTTCATCGCATAGGCCTCCTTGGGCAGGAGATCCTTGGACTTGGCGTAGGCGTAATAGCTGATCACGCCCTTGTTGGCGTAGCCGTCCGGCAAGAGCCGTGCGTGATAGGCGTGCAGCATTTCGTGCAGCAGCACGGCCTCCTTCTCGTAACGCATCATGTCCGGCCGGATCATGATCACGCCGAGGCCGGAATCGACCGCGAGGTCGACGGCATTCGGATTGGTCCAGCGCTGCTTGTCATGGTCCCACACCGTCAGGGTGCGAGGGGTGGTGCGCTGGATGTCCGGCGTGACCCGGCCGTAGCAGGCGGTCGCGGCGCCTTCGTCGAGGCAGGCCAGCTCGCTCGCGATGATCGGAACGGTGTGGAAGAAACGCATCACGCGCGGCGACAGGCCGGAGGCCTCGACGACGTCGATCTGCTGCTTCAGATTCTCGGTGAGCTTGTCGAGGTCCTTGCGATCGGACGCCTCCGACACGTCGAACATGTAGCCGCGGTAGCTCTGGAAGCCCGGCGGCAGCGCGGCTGACGCGACGTCGAGCGAGCCGGCGTTGGACGGATTGGCAAAGAGCGCGCCGACAATGGTCGCGGTCAGCAGCAACGCAATGCGCATGATGAACCCCCTGATGTCACTTCACGCGGCAGGATAGGCTGCCGTTGTTTGCGAAAAGTGAGTGGGGCGAGACTAGGGCAGCGATGTTGAGGCGTGCTTAATCCCTGGTTGCAGATCGCGGGCGCAAGTTAGGGCCGGGTTAACCAAGCCGTAGATCGGCCGCGCGCTTCGGCGTAACATGCGAACGGGCCCCAAGCCCCACATCAGTAGCCGGAAGGGAGGATGCCATGTATGCCGCCATCCGTCAGGCCAAGGCGAAGAGCGGAAGCGCCGAGGAGCTGGCGCGCCGGATCAAGGACGGTGCCGTTCCGATCATCAGCGACGTCGACGGCTTCAGGGCCTATTACGTGGTCTATGCCGGCGACGACACGGTGACCGCGATCTCGATCTTCGACAAGTTCGAGCAGGCCGAAGAGGCGAACAGGCGCGCCATCGCCTGGATCGAGAAGGATCTGGGCTCGCTGCTGGCCGGTCACGCCAGCGCCGCCGCGGGGCCGGTGATCGTGCATACGCTGGCGTGAGGGCGCGAGGCTCGCGCCACACTCTCCGCTGTCATCGCCCGGCTTGATCGGGCGATCCAGTATTCCGTGACAGCAGCGATAGAGTCGACAGGCCGCGGCGTTCGCGGGGCAGGACCGAGGTGGGAGGTCACAACTCCCTTGCATTCGAGAACGCGAACGAACTCACCCGCCGCGTGGTCTCATCCAAAATCAGCGTGCGGGTGATCGGCGGCTCGGCGCGCTGGGCGCAGTTTTCGCGCTCGCAGAGCCGGCAGTTGACGCCGATCGGCGTGCCTTCCGTCTTCTCCAGGTCCATGCCGGCGGCATAGGTCAGGCGCGCGGCGTGGCGAATCTCGCAACCGAGGCCGATGGCGAAGCGCGGCTGCGGCAGCGGGTGCGGCGCGATGGGACGGCGTACCATCTGCGCGATCGAGAAATAGCGCGTGCCGTCGGAGAGCTCGATCACCTGCTTGAGCAGGCGATCCGGCGTGTCGAAGGTCGAGTGCACGTTCCACAGCGGACAGGTGCCGCCGAATTTCGAGAACGGGAATGTGCCGGAGGAAAAGCGCTTGGAGACGTTGCCGGCATTGTCGACGCGCAAGAGGAAGAACGGAATGCCGCGTGCATTCGGCCGTTGCAGCGTGGTCAGGCGATGGCAGACCTGCTCGAAGCCGGAATTGAAGCGCTGCGCCAGCACGTGGATGTCGTAGTTCAGCGCCTCGGCGGCGGCGAGGAAGGCCGGGTAGGGCATCATCACCGCGGCGGCAAAGTAATTGCCGAGCGTGATGCGGAACAGCCGCCGCGGCGCATCGTCGAGCGGGCCGGCGCGGCCGATGATGGTCTCCAGGGCTTGCGCGCATTCGCCTAAGCCCAGCTGGAAAGCGAGCTGGAAGGCGCGGCCGGGCGGATCGACCAGCTCCGAGATCAGCAGCTGGCGGCGGTGGCGGTCGAAGCGCCGCAGCGTCTCGCGCATCACGTCGACAGGCATGATCCGGGTCTGGATCGAATGCTTCTCGCGCAGCCGCGCGGCAAGCGCGGCGTAAAGCCCTTCGGCCGGCACGTCCAGCTCATCGCGAAGCGTCTCCGCCGCCTGCTCCAGCTCGGGGAAATAATTGCGGTTGGCCTCGATCAGCTCGCGCACGCGCTCGACCGGATTGGCCTCATAGCGGGTGCCGACGTCGCGGTCGGCCATTTGCGCGGCCGCCAGCGTCTCGCCCTGGCGCGCCTCGGTATAGGCCGCGTAGAGCCGTTGCAGCGCATGGGTGACGCCGGGACAGAGCTCGGCGAGGTCGCGCAGCTCCTGCTTGGGCACGTCGATCTGGCGGAACAGCGGATCGGAGAAGATCTCGTTCAGCTCGGCGAAGAAGCGGTCTTCATCGGCGGTGGCGAGATCGCGCAGATCGAGGTCATAGGTCTCGGCCAGCCGCAGCAGGATCTGCGCCGTCACCGGGCGCTGGTTCCGCTCGATCAGATTGACATAGCTCGGCGAGATGCCGAGCCCCTCGGCGATCTGGGTCTGCGACAGCCCCAATTGCTGCCGGATCCGCCGGAAGCGCGGACCGACGAACAGCTTTTTCCCTGACTCGGCGGGCATTTTCAGTCCTCCAGACCAATCAAGGTCAGTCCTCCTGACCTATAATTTACAAAATTTACAAAATAACATCTATTACATGTTCTGATGTTACATGACATCACCATTCAAATACAAGGCCTCTGTACGAACTTCTCTTTCTCGCGTTTATCTCGTGTCACGCATTTCGCAATGCATTGTCAAAAATGTCGATGACGCAGCGCTTCGCTTCGTCATCCGTCGAGAAGGATCAGGCACATGAACTACCAGCCCCGCGGCATCAGCACCCTTCAGGGCCCGGCCTCGTATCAGAGCGAGATCGAGGCGGCCCAGGCGCTCCTCAAGACCCAGCCGACCTGGAACGGGGTGACGGCTGAGGCTGTCGCGCGCATGCGCCTGCAGAACCGTTTCAGGACCGGCCTCGACATCGCCCGCTACACCGCGGCGCTGATGCGGGCCGACATGGCGGCCTATGACAACGATCCGACCAAGTACACCCAGTCGCTGGGCTGCTGGCACGGCTTCATCGCCCAGCAGAAGCTGATCTCGATCAAGAAGCACTTCGGCGGCAGGACCGATCGCAAATATCTGTACCTGTCCGGCTGGATGATCGCGGCGCTGCGCTCCGAGTTCGGCCCGCTGCCCGACCAGTCGATGCACGAGAAGACTTCGGTGCCGGCGCTGATCGAGGAGCTCTACACCTTCCTTCGCCAGGCGGATGCCCGCGAGCTCAACGATATCTTCCGCAGCCTCGACAAGGCGCGCAAGGAAGGCGACACCGCGCGCGAGAAGGAGCTGATCGCGAAGATCGACGCCTTCCAGACCCATGTCGTCCCCATCATCGCCGACATCGACGCCGGCTTCGGCAACGCCGAGGCGACCTATTTGCTCGCCAAGAAGATGATCGAAGCGGGCGCCTGCGCGCTGCAGATCGAGAACCAGGTCTCGGACGAGAAGCAGTGCGGTCACCAGGACGGCAAGGTCACCGTGCCGCACGAGGTGTTCATCGCCAAGATCCGCGCCTGTCGCCACGCTTTCCTCGAGCTCGGCGTCGAAGACGGCATCATCGTCACCCGCACCGACTCGCTCGGCGCCGGCCTGACGCAGCAGATCGCGGTCAGCCACCAGCCGGGCGACATCGGCGACCAGTACAACAGCTTCCTCGATTGCGAGGAAATCACCGCGGAGAACGCCAAGAACGGCGACGTCATCATCAACCGCAACGGCAAGCTGATGCGTCCGAAGCGGCTGCCCTCGAACCTCTACCAGTTCCGTCCCGGCACGGGCGAGGACCGCTGCGTGCTCGACAGCATCACCTCGCTGCAGAACGGGGCGGACCTGCTCTGGATCGAGACCGAGAAGCCGCATATCGAGCAGATCGCGAAGATGGTCGACCGCATCCGCAAGGTCATCCCGAACGCCAAGCTCGCCTACAACAACTCGCCGTCGTTCAACTGGACCATCAACTTCCGTCAGCAGGTCTACGACGCGTGGAAGGAAGCCGGCAAGGACGTCAGCAAGTACAGCCGCGCCGAGCTGATGAAGCCGGAATATGACGATACGCCGCTGGCCGCCGAAGCCGACGAGCGCATCCGCACCTTCCAGGCGGATTCGGCCAAGCGCGCCGGCATCTTCCACCACCTGATCACGCTGCCGACCTACCACACGGCCGCGCTGTCCACCGACAACCTCGCACGCGAGTATTTCGGCGAGCAGGGCATGCTCGGCTACGTCAAGAACGTGCAGCGCCAGGAGATCCGTCAGGGCATCGCCTGCGCCAAGCACCAGAACATGGCCGGCTCCGATATCGGCGACGACCACAAGGAATACTTCGCGGGCGAAGCGGCCCTGAAGGCGGGCGGCGCCCACAACACCATGAACCAGTTCGGCTAACGCACCTCGACAGGAGACTGACAATGACCAAAGGCAGCAATTTCTGGGTGATCGGCGGCGAGTTCGGCTCGATGAACTTCCACAAGCTGGTCGAGGGCTCGGCCCAGGTGCAGGGCCCGTTCAAGACCCGCAAGGAAGCCGAAGACGCCTGGCGCTCGGTTTCGGAAGAGAACCGCCACAAGGCCGGCGTCCGCTTCTCGATCGTGGAAGAGCCGTCGCGGGTCTCGGCCTGACGGCCAGCTGACAAGTCTCAAGAAGACGTCCAAGGACGGAGGGTCCCATCCGGCGCAAGCCGGGTGGGATCGTCTGTTTTTGGCACATATCAGCGGCCTGTGGGCACCGTAAGTATCTGGAATAATGGGCCCTTTGCGGGGGGTCTGGTTGCTGATAGGTTAACGGGTAGAGTTGAGGACAGGGACGACAATGTCAGAGCCCGAGACCAGCGGTATCAATCCCGGCCAGCCGCGCCCGGTGCGGCTGCGCGATGCGCTGCTCCGCGCACGGATCGAGGCTGCCGACCGGACCGGGGTGGTCGTCGATCTCAGGGACGCCGAAGTGGCCCGGCTCGAGATCCTCAACGACGCGCTCGATCCGCTGTTCGCCCAGGTGCCCGACAGGATCGATCTGTTCGACCGCGGCATCAGCCAGGGTGATACGCCGAGACTCTGGATCGACGTCGTCGCCCATATCATGATGGGACGCGACAAGCGGCAGTACCGCTTCGTCCAGGACACCCGCTTCGGCCGCATCGTGCTCGCCGAATCGCACGACACCGCCGTGATCGTGGACGCCGTGACCGACTACGTCGCCCGCCGCATGATCGAGCGCGAACATGCGATGGTGGTGCCGCCAGAGCCCAAGGAGGAAGTTGCGGAGCCGCCGCGCCGCTCGCGCCTCTGGCCGTTCCTGTTCGGCTTCATCCTCGGGGCCGCCGCGCTGTTCGGTGTCGCCGTGCTCGCAGCGCTGCGGAGCTGGTGAGGACGCTGCTCGTAGCCCGGATGGAGCGAAGCGCAATCCGGGAAGCCTGTCGCTGCGGATGCACTGCCCCGGATTACGCTGCGCTCCATCCGGCCTACGAAGCGGGCTCATGCTTCGCATGCCCCGGAATGACCGCATCGGATCACATCACCCGAGCGCGCTTGATCTCGCGGATCTGCAAGCCATGATCGATGCTCCGCACGATCTGCTCGCAGCGCCAGCCTTCATTGTCCTTCTCGATCGCAAAAAGATTGTAGGCCGCCGCAGGATAACGCCCATGCGCGAGCGCGGAAGCCGATGGCACGCCGATCGCGGGAATCTTGCCGTTGGGGCCTTCGAACCACATCGTCGAATGAATGTGGTCGTGCCCGTGCAAGACCAGCTCGACACCCCGGCGCTTCAGCAGCGCCAGCAGCCCGGCCGAATCCGTCAGCCGCTTCTGGCGCGCGTCGGACTTCAGGGGATGATGCACCAGCAGCACGCGGAAGACGTCCTCGGTCGCAAGCTGCTCGAGCACCTGTTCGAGGTCAGTGAGCTGATCGCGCCCGAGCGTGCCCGTCGCCATCAAGGGCAGCGTCGGCACCGCGCTGGAGAGACTGATCAGCGCAACCGGGCCGCGCCGGCGCACGCCGGGAAAGCCGATGCGGCCGTCGTCATCTGCAAGATAGGGCGCAAAGGTCTCGCCGAAGCGGTGACAGGTCGCGCGGACATAGGCGTCGTGATTGCCGGGGATCGTGGTAACGCGGTCAGGCGGACCGACTTCGTCGAGCCAGGCGCGCGCCGGCGCGAACTCCGCCTCCATCGCCAAATTGACGAGATCCCCCGTAACGGCAATGTGGTCCGGCGCCTGCGCCCGCACATCGGCGACGAGCGCATCAAGCACCTCGCGGCGCTGGTATTTATGGCGGTTGCGTGTCCAGTTGACATAGCCGAGCGCGCGCTTGCCGGCGAGCTCGGTCAGCCGCGGCTTCGGCAGCGGCGGCAGATGCGGGTCGGACAGATGGGCAAGCGTGAAGGGTGCCATGAAAGATGTCATCCGCGCGATGGCCTCGCTATTCCGATGCCGTAATGGCAAGGTCTCCGGCAACGTGCAAGGAAAGCCTGAAAGAGCCAAGCCTGAAAGAGGAAAGCCTGAAAGACTGATGGGAGAGCCTCTGCGCCGGATCCGACGGAAATTCGAGCCGCTGCTGCGGCGGTTCTTCCATGCCTATTTCCTGGTGGTCCGCGGCATGACGCTGGGCGTTCGCGCCGTGGTGCTCGATGCCGACAACAAGGTGTTCCTGGTCAAGCATAGCTATGTCTCTGGCTGGTATTTGCCGGGGGGCGGGGTCGATTTTGGCGAGACCATGGAACAGGCAATGCGCCGCGAGCTCAAGGAGGAGGGCGACATCGACCTGACCGGAGAGGCCGTGCTGCATGGCATCTTTTTGAACAGCCACGTCTCCCGCCGCGACCATGTCGCGGTCTATGTCGTCAGGCATTTCCGCCAGGACCGGCTACCCGAGCCCAACCGCGAGATCATCGAATGCGGCTTCTTCGACGCCGCCGCGCTGCCGGAGGAGGTGACTCCAGGCACTCGCTTAAGGATCGCCGAAGTGCTCGATGGTAAGCCCGTGATGGCGACGTGGCGCTGATGGCCGGCTATGCTAGTGAACTGAACCGGCGCCACGGAAACCTGATGAAATCAGCAAAACTCGCCTTCGGCCTCATCTGTCTTGCGATCCTCGCCAGCAACATTTGGGGAATGTCGCGATGGAGCGAGGCGCGTGGGGTCTATGACGACATCTGCTATCTCAGGCAGGCCCATCTGTTCCAGCGCTTCGGCATCAGTGGGCTCGATACCAACGCAGTCGGGGACGACGACCGTTATTTCGAAGGCAAGTTGAAGGAGATCGCGTTTTCCGAATGGAAGGATCCGATCCGCTGGCCCTGTCACAACCCGATGCCTGGTGGCAAGGTGGTGTTGCAATATCCGCCGGGCACGGGTTTCCTGCTGGCGCTGTTTCCGGAAGGCCACCAGGTGGTGCCGCTCTACATTGCCGCGAACCTGATTGTTGGCGGGCTGGCGCTATCAGCTATTGCAATGGCGAGAAGCCTGCCATCGCTCATTGGCGCAGGCGTGTTCGGCGCGCTTGCGATCGGTCTCATGATCAATCCCGCCAAGGCGAGCTATTCGGTGGCGCCGACCATGGCGCTGTGCGCTGTTGCAGGTTTGCTGACCGCGGTGTGGCTGAGCCGGGACAAACGCAGCGTTCTGCTGCTGATCGCGTTGATCGGGCTCCTGCTCGGCGCCTCCGTCAATCTCAGGCTGCCGAACGCGCTGCTCGCCGCAGGCTATTTCCTGTTCCTCGGCATTCCCTTCCTGTGGACGCGCTCGCTCGCGATCTTCGTGCAGGGACTTGCCTTCGGTGCAGGCGTGCTCGTCGGCATGGCGCCGACGCTGGCCGCGCAGGCCATCAACGCCGGCAGCGCGCTGGCGACCACCTATGGCAGCGCCGACGTGGTTGCGCCGGCGTTCGATCTTGCCGTGTTCGTCCAGTATCTGCGCGACATGCAAATCGTGCTGATCGTGCTCGCGATCGGCGCGACGCTTTGGCTGCTGTGGGCCGGTGAACGACATGTGCGACAGGCCGCGTTCGTCGTTGCCGGCAACCTCGTCGTCAATCTCGCATTTTTCATGACCCACCCGATCTTCACACCATACTATGTCGTGCCGATCACGATGCTGTCGCTGTGGACGCTGTCGTTTGCGCAGGTGTTAGAGCCCGCCGCGGCGCCCATGGCCGCATCGGTCCGGAGCGCAGCGGCGAGCCTTGGACCGCTGCCGCGATGACGCCCCAGCCGGCGCTGAAAAGGGACTGAAGTTGGGCGCGACGCCCATGGACCTCGCCAGGCGCAGATGCTATCCCGCAAATGATATGAACGATCTCTCCATCACCATCCGTCCCGAAGCCGCAGGCGACGCGCAGGCGATCGAGCGGCTGCACGAGCGCACCTTCGGCCCCGGCCGTTTCGTGCTCAGCGCCTATCGCATCCGCGAGCACGTCGAACACCTGCTCGACGTCTCCTTCACCGCCCGCATCGGCACGCTGCTGGTCGGCTCCGTCAGGCAATTGCCCGTGACGGTTGGCGAGACGCCTGCACTGCTGCTCGGGCCGCTCACGGTCGAGCCGCCGTTCCGCAGCCGCGGCATCGGCCGCATGTTGATGGAGCGGGCCCTGAAAGAAGCGAAGGACAAGGGCCATCGCATCGTGCTGCTGGTCGGCGACGAGCCCTATTACAGCCGCGTCGGCTTCAAGCTGGTCCCCAAGGGCCGTGTCACCATGCCGGGCCCGGTCGATGCCGCGCGGATCCTGGTGTTCGAGCTCGTCGACGGCGCCTTCGAGGGCGTCTCGGGCGCGGTTGCTCCGGACTGGAGCAAGGCGCGAGGGTAGCGCATCCGCTCGGAGCTCACATCTTCCGCGCCACCACCGAGACATTGCAGGCCTATCTCGATTTCGATCCCGCGCGAAGCGCGATCTGACCGGGTTGCACAGGGCTGACTGCCAGTACGCCGATGTCACTCCAGAGCTTTGAATGCGAAAGTCTGACCCGCTATACCGTCGGCGCGGTTTGTGCCAAAACGGCAGGCGAAGCTGACGAAGGATTGATGAAGTTTGGCCGCATCGAAGAAGGGCGCCTCGCCCGCGGAACGCCAGAACGGGATTGATCGGACCATCGATCTGCTCGAAGCGCTGCTGCATTTGCGCGCGCCCTCCAAGCTCAGCGACCTCGCCAAGCAGATGGGCGCGCCGCGATCGACGGTCTATGCCATCGCCAACCGCCTGATCGAGGCGGACCTGCTCGAGAGCGTCGGCGACGGCGGTCAGGTCTATTTCGGCAAGGCGGTGCATCTCTACGGGCGGGCCTATGCGGAGGCCAATCCGCTGCATCGCCGCTGCCGCGAGGCGCTCGATCGTCTCGCAACCCAGCACAGCGCCACCGCGCAACTCTGCGCGCTGCGCGGCCGCAAATATGTGGTGGTCGATACCCGCGACGGATCGGGCCTGTTCCGCATCACCACCGACGTCGGCATCGAGGTGCCGCTGCCCTGGACGGCATCGGGCCGGTTGCTGCTCGATCACATGAGCCCGGCGGAGATTCGCGCGTTCGTTCCGAAGGAGGATTTCCGCCTTCCTGATGGCCGCGTGCTCGACGTCGATGATTTCATCAAGGACGTCGCACGGGCGCGGCGCGACGGCAAATGCGTGACCACGGCGCTGTCCGATCGCTTCACGTCGTGCCTTGCCGCGCCGATCCGCGACAAGAAGGGTGTCGCGGTCGCGACGCTTTGCTTCGTCGTTCCCGCTGATTCGGTGAAGGAGCGCAGGACCGCGCTGCTCGACGATCTCGTCGCCACCGCAACGGAACTCTCGGATCGTTCCTGAACCGAACCGACCGTCAACGTCGCTGACCGATGTTCCCGCATCGTTGTGCGTTATCGCGGCACGATGTTCGCGCAGAACGCGACGCGCGCGAACGCGCGTCGCGGCCGGAATGTCCGCTCTTGACATCACGACGCTGTCATCTCTAACGTGTCGCTATAAGATAATATTGTCCACTATAAGAGACAATGCAGTTGCGGGCGCGATGAGGTTCTCCCGGTCCCATGTCGGGATTGGAGACGCGATCCTGCGTGTCCAAGCGAGGATTCAACATGACGAAGGCAACCCAACAGGTACCCGGACGACGCTGGCTGATCGGTTGTCTCCTCGGCGTTGGAATTCTCATCAACTACATCGATCGCGTCGGCCTCTCGGCCGCGACGCCGGAGCTCACCAGGGAGCTCGGCCTCACCGCCACCGACATCGGCCTGCTTGGCAGCGCATTCTTCTGGACCTATTCGCTGCTGCAAGTCCCCGGCGGCATGGTGCTCGACCGCTTCGGCGTCACCACGGTCGGCCGCGTCTCGAGCTTCCTCTGGGCGGTCGCCGCCACCATCACCGCGCTTGCCAGCGGTCTCTGGGGCATCGCCGGCGCGCGTCTGTTGCTCGGTGTCGCGGAAGCGCCGGCGTTTCCGGCCAGCCAGAAGGCGACCGGCCACTGGTTCCCGCTCGACGAACGCGCGCGCTCGACCGCGATCTTCGATTCCGCCGCAAAATTCTCCAACGTGATCGGCGTGCCGCTGGTCGCCTATGTGATCTTTCTCTACGGCTGGCGCTGGGGCTTTGGCGTCACCGCGCTGCTCAGCTTTGCCTATTTCATCGCCTACTACCTGATCTATCGAAATCCGAGCGAGGATCCGAAGCTCTCCAAGGCGGAGCATGACTACATCATCGCCGGCGGCGGTACGCCGGAAGGCCCGGCCGCAACGGGGCAGAGCCGCATGCTCGGCTACCTCCTGCGCAACCGCAAGGTCTGGGGCCTGACCATCGGCTTCTCCGCCTATGGCTACACCTTCTATCTCTTCCTCACCTGGCTGCCGGGCTATCTCGCCCAGACCATGCACATGAACCTGATGTCGGCCGCAGGCTATTCGACCATCCCGTGGATCTTCGCGACACTGTCGGACCTGTTGATCGGCGGCTTTCTGGTCGATCATCTGATCGCGCGCGGCTACGACTCGACGCGGGTGCGCCAGTCGGTGATCATCGTCGGCATGCTGATGGGGCTCGCCGTGATCGGCGCCGCCTTCACCGTGAAACCGGGTTGGGCGCTGCTGTGGTTGTCGATCGCGATCTCGGGCCTGTCGGCCGCCGCACCCGTCGGTTCCTCGATCGTGTCGCTGATCGCGCCCAAGGGTGGCGCGGGCACGGTCGGCGGCATCCTGAATTTCACCAACAACATGATGGGCGTGCTCGCGCCGATCGTGACAGGCATCGTGGTCGACTGGACCCAATCCTTTGCCGGTGCTTTCATGATCGCCGGTGTGGCGCTGCTGATCGGCATCTTCTTTTATGTCGTGGTGCTCGGCCGGATCGAATCGATCCCCGACTACGAAGAGGTCGCACCATCAGGCGCCGTGGCTGTTCATTGAGGAGAGGGGCATGCCCCAGACCACCAGCGGCAAGGACACGCTGATCCGCAACGCCAGGCTGATCGACGGCACCGGCGCGCCGTGGTTCGAGGCGGACTTGCGCATCAACGGCAGCCGCATCGCGGCGATCGGTGCCGCGCTGCCGGCGGAGGGTGCCGACATCATCGACGCGCGCGGATGCTATCTCGCGCCGGGATTCATCGACGCCCATTGCCATGACGATCTGATCTGCCTGCGCGAGCCCGACCGGCCCGAAAAGGTGTTGCAGGGTGTGACCACGCTCGTGGTCGGCAATTGCTGCTTCTCGCTCTATCCCGCGACCGCAGGCTCCGCCGAGATGCTGCGGCTGCATTTCTCGGGGCTCGCCGGCGAAACCCGACCCGACGAAGTCTTCGACAGCTTCGACGGCTACAAGCAGGCCCTGGAAGGGCCGGGCGTCGCGCTCAACCTCGTCTCCCTGGTCGGGCACGCCGCGATCAGGCTGGCCGTGCTCGGTTACGAGCGCCGTGCGGCGAGCCGCGAAGAGATCGCGGCGATGCAGGCGCTGCTGGCGCAGCAACTCACGCAAGGAGCTGCCGGCCTGTCGCTCGGCCTCGTCTATCCCCCGAGCGCCTATGCCGACACCAGCGAGCTCAACGCGCTGGCAGAGACCGTCAGAGCGCATGGCAAGCTGCTCACCGCGCATGTCCGCAGCTATGAAGCGGGCCTCCTGCCCTCCATCGACGAGTTCATCGCGATCCTGCGCGCCTCCGGTGCGGCCGGGTTGCTGTCGCATCTGCAATCGGCTGGCAAGCCGAACTGGGGCGCGATCCCGAAGGCGCTCGACCGGCTCGAGGCGGCGCGCGCGGAGGGCATCGACATCTCCTTCGACATGTATCCCTATCCCGCCGGCAGCTCCTACATGCTGCAATTGCTGCCGCCGGCAGCCCTCGAAGGCGGCATCGACGGGTTGCTGGCGCGGCTGCGCGATCCCGGCCAGCGAGAAGCGCTGCGCGTGCTGGTCGAGGAGGGCGATCCCGATCCGCATGCCGCACAGTCCAAGATCGTGCTGATCGGCTGGCACAATGTGCGCATCTCCGCCACCGCCAACCCCGCGCTGAAGCCGCTCGAGGGCAAATCGATGGTCGATGCCGCGCGCGAGCTCGGCATCTCCCCGTTCGATCTCATGGTCCGCTGCATCGAGGAAGACCAGGGCCAGACCGGCATCATCATGTTCCAGCTCGATGAGGCCGATTTGCGCGCCGCCTTCACCCATCGCCTGCACATGGTCGGCTCCGACGGCATTCCGCGCCCGGGCACCAAGCCGCATCCGCGCGCCTATGGCAGTTTCCCGCGCGTCGCCGGCCGCCTGACGCGCGAGCAAGGCTGGCTGACTCTGGAAGACGCCGTGCGGCGGATGACCGCGATGCCCGCGCAGCGCTTCGGACTGTCCGACCGCGGCATCCTGCGGCCCGGCATGATCGCCGATCTCACCCTGTTCGACGAGACCATCAAGGACAGAGCGACGTTCGAGACGCCGACGGAAATGCCCGCAGGCATTCGTGCAGTGTTCGTCGCCGGCGAGGCCGTGGTCGCGGACGGACGCAGCACTTTCGCGCGGCCGGGCCGGGCCCTGACTTGAACCATCACACCCAGGACATGATGCAATGACGCTGAAACGATACGGCGCGGCCGGCGGCACCGGCACCGGCGGCCAGCACCTTCCGTTCGCCCGCGCGGTGGAGGCCGACGGCTGGCTCTACGTCTCCGGCCAGACGCCGATGGAGAACGGCGAGGTGATCGAGGGCGGCATCATTCCGCAGTCTCACAAGGCGATCCGCAACATGCTCGCGATCCTGGCTGAGGCCGGCTATGAGCCCAAGGACGTCGTCCGCTGCGGCGTCTGGCTCGACGATGCCAGGGACTTCCCAAGCTTCAACAAGGTCTTCGCCGAATATTTCGGCGCCAATCCACCGGCCCGGGCCTGCGTCGTCTCGAGCATGGTGGTGGACTGCAAGGTGGAAATCGACTGCGTCGCCTATCGCAGGTGAGGCGACGATTGCGCGCACGCCTCGTCCTTCGAGACGACCGCTTCCAGCGGTCTCCTCAGGATGAGGCAAAGTGCCATCGGCGCTCGCTGCAAATCCCGCCACGCACACCGTCCTCATCCTGAGGGCCCGCCGAAGGCGGGCGTCTCGAAGGATGCGCCACAAGGAAACGGCTCAGCTAGAACCGCTGCGACATGCCGACATAGAACCCGCGCCGCGGGCCGTATTGCGGGGCGAACACGCCGATGCCGGAGCCGTCGCGGATCTGGTAGATCGTGTCGAACACATTGACCACGTCGAACCGCACGGTCGTCGGCTTGTTCGGCGCGACGATATTGAAATCATGCGACAGGCCGAGATTCACCTGCGTGTAGCCGGGCAGGTGATCGGTGTTGGCAAAGCCGGACCGAAGTCCGCTGCCATAGATCATGGACACGCTGTAGCGCGTGCCCTCCCAGAGATAGGATGCGCCCGCCGACGCCGACAGCATCTGCGCGTGGTCGGTGTAGATGTAATGGCCGTCGATATAGGCGAGCTCGTCCGCGCCGAACAGATACTGGTTCGAGACCACATTGGTCGCGATCTGCTTGGCCCAGGCGAGGTTGGCATAGGCGCTGAAATTGCCGCTTCTGTAGGTCGATTTCAGCTCGACGCCGACATTCTCGCCGCGATCATAGTTGAAGCCGCTCAGCACATAGGCCGCGCCGAACTGGCCGTCGTCGAGCAAATCACGCGCCTTCTTGTAATAGGCATCGACGCCGACCTCGAGGCCGGGGATTGCATAGATCTTCTGCGTCACGCCGACGTCGAACACGTGCGAGCGCTCGGGCAGCACCGGGCTGTTCAGCCCGACCTCCGGCGTCTGGGTGTTGGCGGGCGCGCCGGGCGGGGTCACCAGCGCGAGATTGACGGGCGACGCGATCACCTGCGAGGGCGGGGTGAAGTTGCGCGCATAGCCGGCATGGAACGTCGTGCCGTCGAACGGCTTCCAGGTCAGGCTGACGCGCGGGCTGAGCTGGTTGGCATCGACAAATTGATACATCTGGTCGAAGCGCAGGCCGGCGTTCAGCGTCAGCTTGTCGGTGATCTTCCACTCGTCCTGGACGTAGGTTCCGATCAGCCAGCCGGTCTTGGCGTTGGAATCGAACACCGAGAACGGCGCGTCGATCGTGCCTGCGTTCGGGTCGGTGGGATCGGCCAGCGGCAGCACCGTGGTCCCGCTGTTGACCAGCGTTCGCTCGGCGCTCACCGACAGGCCGAACCGCAGCGTGTGCGCGTAACCGATGCGCCAGGCGGTGTCCTGCTGGATGCCGTTGACCACGCTCTGGCGGTAGACGTCCGAGGACACGCCCTTGAAGGCGAGATCGCCGATCGGATCAGGATAGAAGTGCAGCAGGCTGGTGCGGTTGAAGTAGGAGGTCTGGGTGTCGAACGCGCCGTTCGAGGTCTGGTAGGACACGACGTTGAACTGGTTGAACTCGTTCTGGTGCTCGTTGAGCCGTGACGAGTCGAAATTCGAAACGCCGAATGCCGTGTTCGCAGGCGTCTGGCCGGGATTGTTCGGAATCTGGAACGTCGCGTTCGACACGCCGCTCATGAAGGTGAGGCGGCTCGTTGGGTCGATCATCGTCGAGAGATAGAGAAATCCCTTCTCCTGGTTGGTGCGGTCGTGGATCGCGTTGACCGACGGTGTCGGGTTCTCGATGCCGAGATTGTTCTGCAAGAAACGTCCCGACAGGAAATACTGCGTCTGCCCGGCCGTCCCGCCATGTTCGATGTTGGTCGAGATCGTGCCATTGCTGCCGCCATAGACGCCGACGACGCCCGAATTGTTGAAGGCGTCAGCCTTGGTCTGGATGTCGAGCACACCGGCCGTGCGCTGGCCGTATTGCGCGGGCAGCGCGCCGGTGAGCAGGCTGAGGCTGCCGACGATGCCGGTGTCGAGGATCTGCCCGAACGCGCCGACGCCGTCGGGAAGCATCACGCCGTTGATGCGGTATTGCAGATTGGCGTGCTCGTTGCGGACATGCAGGTCGCCGCTCGCCGCCGAATCCTGGGTGACGCCGGGGAATTGCAGCAGCACCTTGTCGAGCGAGGCGTTGCTGCCCTGTGGCAGCGCCTCGATCGCCTGGCGCGTGAGCGTGTGGGTCGTAGCGCCGCCCGGTGGAAGCACCGATTGGCGCGCCGCGTCCAGCCGTTCGCTCTGGCCCTCGACGGTGGCCGGCGCCTCGGTCTGCGGCCGCGCCTGCGACGTTGAACGTCGCCTGTCGACCGCGACGCGAACCTTTGGCCGGCGCGGTGCCTGCATCTGCTTCGGCGCCTCGACTTCGACGGTGGGCAGCGTCGTCATGGGGGCCGTCGTCTGCGCCATGGCTCTGCCGGTGGGATAAGAAAGCGTGAGTGCGGCGAGGCTCGCGCCCGCCAATATTGCTCTTGAAGACACCATAGTCCTGATTTCCGATCGCGCACCACTGCGGCTCTTCAGAGCACCTGCAGGCAGCGCGCGCCGTCGACATGCGACGGATCATCCTCGATGGCCCAGCGCAATCGGCGCGCATGCGCGGCCGATGCCGAAGGCAGCTCAATCGATTGACATCAGGAGGCGGGAGGGGCGCGCGGCTGGAACGCGTGGCGTGCCGATTCGAGATGGTTGAACTCGGCATCCGTGGTGCGGTAGAGCAGCTCGACCGCCTGCGGCAAATGCAGCAGAGGCGGCGTCGCTGATAGGACCGTGCCGGCCATTGCGACGAGCGCGCAGATCGCGCAATTGTCCTCGCCCGGCTGTTCGCGATCGGGATTTGCAGGCGACTGCTTCTGGACCGCAGCGCCGTCGGTCGGCGTGATGGTCTTGGTGCTGTCAGTGAGCCGCGACTGCGCGAGCGGCGCGGCCTGCGCGAACCAGTGGCTATGGCCGAAGGTCAGCGCGAACTGCACCAGCATCGCGAATATCGCGAGCCGGGCACCGTGCCTGATATTTGACCGGAACCACTTCATCTGGAAACGCCATCCCACATCGCGAGGCACCGACCTGATGTCACGATGTTATATTGTAACATCGCAAGAAGCTGGATCGAATGTCAATCGGACGCAGACCGGCACACGCAAGCGGCCGATGCGTTGTGTCGTTCAGGCAACTAGGCAGCTTGCCCGTGGCCCATCCTTCGAGACGCCCGCCTACGGCGGGCCCTCAGTCTATCTCACCGCCCCTCACGCACCCAGGTCGCGGCGAACGCGCCGAGCAGCAGCAGGAGCCCGATCAGGCCGGCGAAGATCGGCAGCACGCCGACGCCCTTGACGACGCTGGCATCGCGCATCCGCACGCCCATCCAGCCGTCACCGGCAAAGACGCTCGCTGAGCGCACCGGGACGATGCGCGGCAGCTCGACGCTGCCGCCATCGGCGATTCGCAACGAGTTGCCACCGGTCGCCTGCGTCAGCGGCTTCAGGGTCTCGGTGGTAGAGGTGACTTCCGAGAATTCCTTCGGATTGGTCGGGCCGACATTGATCAGCGCCTTCAGCGTGCCGTCGGTTGCCTGCCACAGGCCGAGCTCGTTCGCGGGCAGGCTGGCGCGCCACTCGCCGGGATCGCCGGCGCTGAGCGTCAGATCATGCGAGACGCCGGAGGGCGAGGTCACGCTCACCGGCTGCACGCTATCAGCCATGGTCTGGCGCACCACGACGAGATCCTTGCCCTGCACCTGCAAGCGCAGCGCTTCCTCGTCGAGATCAGGCTGCTTCATCAGCCAATGCGACATCCGCCTGAGCAGATCGAGGTGCGGGCCACCACCCTCATAGCCGCGCGCCCACAGCCAGATGTGGTCGGACAGCAAGAGCGCAACGCGGCCTTCGCCGAAGCGCGACAGGAACAGCAGCGGCTTGCCGTCCGCGCCCGTCATCACCGGCGGGTTGACCGCATTGCGGGTCTCGACCGTGCGGAAGAAGCGGCTCCAATGCGGCGGTTCGAACGCCGAGCCCTCGAGCCCGCGCGTCACGGGATGGCGTTTGCCGATGTCGGAGAGATGCGCATAAAACGGCTTCTCCGTGACGCCAACCGGCTCGGCCGGCAGCACCGTGTCCAGCGGTGTGCGCCAGATGCTGCTGGTCGAGGCATAGTCGGGGCCTGCCGAGACCAGCACGGCGCCGCCCGCGCGCACATAGCGTGCCATGTTCTCGAAATAGGGGATCGGCAGCACGCCCTGGCGGGCGTAGCGGTCGAAGATGATCAGTTGGAATTCGTTGATGTGCTGCTGGAACAGCTCGCGGGTCGGAAACGCGATCAGCGACAATTCGTTGATCGGCGTGCCGTCCTGCTTCTCCGGCGGACGCAGAATGGTGAAATGCACGAGGTCGACGCTGGCGTCGGACTTCAAGAGGTTGCGCCAGGTGCGCTCGCCGGAATGCGGCTCGCCCGAGACCAGCAGCACGCGCAGCTTGTCGCGCACCCCGTCGATGGCGACGACGGCGCGGTTGTTGACCGGGGTCAATTCTCTTTCGAGCGGCGAGGCCTCGATCTCGACGATATTGGGGCCGGCATGCTTGATCTCGACATCGACGCTCGCGCTCTGGCCGCTCGAAAGCGTGCGCTCGTTGACGACCTCGCCGTCGCGGCGCACCGTGACCTTGGCGCGCTCGCCGGTGACGCCCTGGTCGTCGAGTTTATAGGAGATCGTCTGGTTCTGGCCGACGATGCCGAAGCGCGGCGCCGCGGTGATCGCGATGCGGCGATCACGCTCGTCCTTCTGTCCGGTGATGAGGGCCTGCACCGGCGCCTGGAAGCCGAGCGCGGCGGCGCTCGCCGGGATGTCGTGGACGCGGCCGTCGGTGATCAGGAAGGCGCCGGCGACGCGGTCGACCGGAACGTCCGACAGGGCGGAGGCCAGCGCGCCGAACAGCTTGGTGCCGTCGGTCTCGCCGTCGGCCTGGCCGGCCTCGACGACGCGCACCTCCAGCCCCTTGATCTTCTTCAGGCTGTCGACCAGCGCCTCCTGCGCCTTGGCGGCTTCCTGGTTGCGCTTGCCGAAATTCTGGCTCGGGCTCTTGTCGACGACGACCGCGGCGACCGAGGTGAGGGGATCGCGGTCCTCGCGCGTGAAGGAGGGATTGGAGAGCGCCAGCAGGAACAGCGCCAGCGCCGCCACGCGCACCGCCGCGCCGCGCGCCCGCGCCAGCAGCAGCACGATGGCGATGAGGACGATCGCAGCCAGCGCGATCCAGAGGACGATCGCTGGGACAAGCGGCGTGAACGCGATGCCGTAGTTCATATTGATCCTATTGCCCCAGCCGTTCGATCAGGGCCGGCGCGTGCACCTGGTCGGCCTTGTAGTTGCCGGTCAGCGTGTACATCACGATGTTGACGCCGGCGCGGTAGGCGAATTCGCGCTGGCGCGGCTCGCCCGGCGTCAGCGGCAGCATCGGCTGGCCGTCGGGCCGGAGCGCCCAGGCGCCGGCGAGGTCGTTGGAGGTGATGATGATCGGCGAGACGCCGTCGCCGCCGCGGGCGGGCCGCTGCGCGCTCTCGTCGTCATCCTCGCGCGGCAGCGTCTCGACCCAGGTCTGGCCTGAATTGAAGCGGCCGGGGAAGTCGCGCAACAGATAAAACGTCTTGGTCAGCACGTGCTCGCGCGGCACCGGCTCGAGCTCGGGCACGTCGAGCGAGGACAGGATCTCGCGCAGGGCCTGCATGCCCGGCGTCTGCGCGGCGCCGTTATCGCCGGGCGGCGCTTCGACCGCATCGCGGGTGTCGAAGATCACGGTGCCGCCCTGCTTCATATAGGCCTCGATCTTGTTGATGGCGTCCTGCGGCGGCTTCGGCTGGCCCGGCACGATCGGCCAGTAGATCAGCGGGAAGAAGGCGAGCTCGTCGCGCGCGGGATCGACGCCGACGGGATCGCCGGCCTCGAGCGCGGTGCGCTGGGCCAGGAACAGCGTCAGGCCGGACATGCCGGCCTTGACGATGGAATCGACGTCGGCATTGCCGGTGACCACATAAGCAAGGCGGGTCTGCGACGTCGACTTCATCGCGAACTCGTCCGAGACGCCGTCGGCGCGCGAGGGCGTCGGCGACAGCACCGCGACACCTGCGAGCAAGACGCCAAGCAGGATCATGGCGGGCGCGGCGCGGCGGCGCAGCAGCGCGGCAAGGCCGCCACCGAGCAGCGCGACGATGAGGGCGTCGATCAGGAACAGCGCCAGCGAAGTCGACAGCAGCCAGCCGCGCAGGTCGCGCGGCTCGGCATTGGTGTAGGTGGCGCGCCTTGCGTGCAGCGGCGCGGTGTTGAGGGCTGCGATGCGATCGGCGGCGGCGAGCGTGTTCACGGCGAGCGGTCCTTCTGCCGGACCGTAGTAGCCGGGCGGATGGTCCGGCGTGGCGCGGTCGCGATAATCAGCCGTCAGCGGCTTGGCGGTGGCGGGCGGCGGGCCGAAGGCGCCGAAGCCGTCGAGCATGTGCAGCGGCGCCAGCGTCTCGGCGGTCGCTTCAGTGGCGACGCCGGGGCCGGGCTTGGCGGTGTAGCCGGACATGTCGACGACCCGCCGGAGCATTTCGACGAAGGTGCCGGACATCGGCAGATCCGACCAGCGCATGTCGGCGCTGACGTGGAACAGGCTGACGATGCCCTTGCCGCGATGCTCGCCTGTGACGAGCGGCGTGCCGTCCTCGAGCGAGGCCCAGCTCTTGGTGGCGAGCACGGCGTCTGGCTCAGCCAGCACCTGCCGGCTGACGGTGACGTCCTTGGGGACGGCGACGCCGGCAAACGGGCCGTCAGGGGTGAAGCTGGCGAGATGCTGCGGCTTCTCCCAGGTCAGGCTGCCGCCGAGCGTGCGGCCGCCCTTGCGCAGCTTGACCGGCACGAGATCGTCTTCGGCCTGCGCCAGGCGGGGCCCGGCAAACCGCACCAGCACGCCGCCCTGGGCGATCCAGGCGTTGAGGCGCTCGCGCAAGTCAGGCGCGACGGTGCCGACATCGGCGAGGATGATCATCGGCAGCTTCTGGTCCAAAAACTGGGTGATGCCCTGCTGTGGGGCGCCCTTGTCGGCGAGCCGCACGTCGGCGAACGGCGCCAGCGCGCGCGTCAGGTAGAAGGTCGGCGCGAGCAGCGGCTGCGAGGTCTCGCTGGTCGAGCCCGAGACGATGCCGATGGCGCGGCGGCGCCAGCGCTTGTCGAGCAGCTGCACCGCGCCCGCCGAACGCTCGCCGGAGATCTCGAGCCTGGAGATGTCGTTGCGCAGCTCGACCGGCAGGTCGAACGCGGCATCGACCTCCTTGTCCTGTGGTCCGAAGGTGAAGCGCGCCTCGCCGATCGGCGAGGCTTTCTGGTCCAGCGCCCGCACGGTGCCGGCGAGAATGCCGCTGTCGGTGCGCAGCACCTTCACCGTCATCTTCGCCGCCGCGTTTTCCGCCGCGACCAGCGCCAGCGGGGAAGAGGTGCCGCCTTCGAACAGCGTCAAGCTGCGATCCCCTATGGTCCTGCCGAGCCCGGCCACGAACTCTTCGCCGCGGCCGGTGTCGACGCCGTCGGACAGCCAGGCGATCTCGCAATCGCCGGTTGCTTTCAGGAAACGATCGATTGCGGTGAGGGTTTCAACGCGCTCGATCGAATAGGGCTTTGGCACGAACTGCCGCAGCGCAACGCGCGCCGCGCCCGCCGGCATCAGCGTGATGTCGCGGTTCGGCTCCGACAGCGGCACCAGCGCAATGCCGCGGCGGTCGTTCTCGGCATTCGCGATCAGCTCGTCGGCGGCCCGGATCCTGGTGTCCCAGTTCGAGGCGGCGCTCCAGCCGTCGTCCAGCATGATCATCAGCGGCGCCTTGCTGGCGGCAAGGCCCACTTGCGGATTCCAGATCGGGCCGGCGGCGGCGAAGATCACCAGCGCGGCGGCCAGCAGCCGCAGCGCCGTCAGCCACCATGGCGTCCGCGAAGGCGTCTCCTCGCGCGGTGCGATGTCGAACAAGAGACGGGTCGGCGGAAATTCGATGCGGCGCGGCCGCGGCGGCATCACGCGGAGCAGCCACCACAACACCGGGAGGCTGACGAGGCCGATCAGGAGCAGCGGTTCGGTGAAGGCGAGCGGCAATCCCATCATGCGGCCGGCCCCGCCTTGATCGAGGTGACGCGGGCGCCCGACTTGCTCACCTGCATGCCGGCATGCAGGAACAGCAGCAATTCGGCGGCCGAGCGGTCGGTCGCGTGCGTCGTGAACAGCCAGTCGAGCTTGGCCGTCTCGGCGCGGATCTGGTCGCGGTGCAGCGCCAGCCGCGTGGTGTAATCCTCCGCCCAGCTCTCGGCGCGGCCGGCGGTGATGACGCCAAAGCCCTCGGGCTCGACGAACTCGACGCGGCCGGAATAGGGGAAGCTCTCTTCGGCGGGATCGACGATCTGCACCAGGGTGCCATGCGCGCCGGAGCCGGACAGTCCTGCGAGCGTCGTCCTGATCTCTGATATCGGCGACCAGAAATCCGACAGCACGATGGTTTCGGCCAGCGCCGCGGGCACGAAGGAGGGCGGCAGGCTCAGCCTGATGGCATCGTCATGCAGCATCGCCTGCGCCATCTTGTCGATGACGCTGCGGCTTGCGGTCGGCGCCATCAATCCGGGAATGCCGACGCGCTCGCCGCCCGCGACCAGCAGCTCGGCCAGCGCAAAGGCGACGATCAGGGTGCGCTCCAGCTTGGACTCGCGCGCGGTCCTCGAGGCGAACGCCATCGAGGGCGAGCGATCAGGCCAGATCCACACCGTGTGCGAGGCCTCCCATTCGAGCTCGCGGACATAGAGATGGTCGTCACGCGCCGATCTGCGCCAGTCGACATTCTGCGACGGCTCGCCGGAGACGAAGCGGCGATATTGCCAGAAATTTTCGCCGGAGCCGGCGCGGCGCCTGCCGTGCAAGCCGTGGATGACGTTGGCGGCGATGCGGCGGGCCTCGAGCACCAGGCGTGGCAAGGAAGCTGCAAGCGTGCGGCTTTCGCCATCGGCACGTCGGATTGCGATGATCTCCTTCGCCGTGTGCCCGGTCTCTGCAGCCATCAACCGATCCGTGTCTTCAATTGCCGGATCACGTCCGGAATCGTGCGTCCTTCAGCGCGCGCCTGGAACGTCAGCGCCATGCGGTGCTTCAGCACCGGCTCGGCGAGGTCGAGCACGTCGTCGATCGAGGGCGCCAGGCGCCCGTCGATCAGCGCGCGCGCACGCACCGCGAGCATCAAGGATTGACTGGCGCGCGGGCCGGGGCCCCAGGCGATGAACTTGCCGGCCTCGCCGCTGTCAGGACCCGGACGCGCCGAGCGCACCAGCGAGAGGATGGCCTCCACCACGGAATCGCCGACCGGCAGGCGGCGCACCAGCCGCTGCGCCGTGATCAGCGCATCCGCATTCATCGATCCCTTCGCCAGCGTCTCCTCGGCGCCTGTGGTTTCGAACAGGATGCGGCGCTCGGCGTCGCGATCGGGATAGTCGACGTCGATCTCCATCAGGAAGCGGTCGAGTTGCGCCTCGGGCAGTGGATAGGTGCCCTCCTGCTCCAGCGGGTTTTGCGTGGCCAGCACGTGGAACGGCTTCGGCAGATCATGGCGCGCGCCGGCAACGGTGATGTGCTGCTCCTGCATCGCCTGCAGCAGCGCCGATTGCGTGCGCGGTGAGGCGCGGTTGATCTCGTCGGCCATCAACAGCTGCGCGAACACAGGCCCGGAGATGAAGCGGAACGAGCGCTTGCCCGCGGTGCTCTCGTCCAGCACTTCGGCGCCGAGAATGTCCGAGGGCATCAGGTCGGGCGTGAACTGGATGCGCTTGGCATCGAGACCGAGCGTGACGCCGAGCGTCTCGACCAGTTTTGTCTTGGCAAGGCCGGGAACGCCGATCAGAAGCGCGTGGCCCCCGGAGAGGATGGTGACCAGCGTGTTCTCGACCACGCGATCCTGGCCGAAGATCACCGACCCGATCGCATCCTTCGCTGCGCGAATCTGTGCAGACACCTGCTCGGCCGAACGAACGATGCCGTCTTCGAGCTTCTCGACACTCTCTGCCATCCGTTAGCTCCTCAAGCCTGCCACGCGGCTCTGCTGCGTCGTCGAATTTATCGTCGTCGAATTTATCGCATCAATCTGCGTCATGGCCCCTATGCTAGACTTGCAGGAACGCCATGTATTCGTTGAATTAACCTATCCCCACCTTATCGGCTTCGGGGTATGTACGGCATCACGAAGTGGAGACCTCCACACCGGGGGAAACCGGGGTGGAACCGTAGACTTACGTACAACGTAGACTTCTAAGTCAGGCCTGCACCAATCGTGCCAACGGACAAAGTCAGGGCAAACCATGGCGAACCAAGGGCAGAGCGGCGATCGCGGTCTTGAGGGGCTGACTGCCGCCGCCAAAAGTGCTGCCAATGCCGAAGGTGCCAAAAAGGGCCTGCCTCCGGTGCATCTGTGGAATCCGCCGTTTTGCGGCGATCTCGATATCCGAATCGCTTCCGATGGTACTTGGTTCTACATGGGCACGCCAATCGGCCGTCACGCGCTGGTCCGCCTGTTCTCCACCATCCTCAAGCGCGAGGGCGACAAGCATTTCCTCGTCACGCCGGTGGAGAAGGTCGGCATCGTCGTCGATGACGCGCCGTTCATGGCGGTGGAGATGCTGAAGCGCGACGAGGACAACCATCCCGTGCTGAGCTTCCGCACCAATGTCGACGACTGGGTCACCTGCGATGCCGCGCACCGGCTGCGCTTCGAGCAGGCGGCCGATGGCGGCCTGACGCCCTACCTGCATGTCCGCGCCGATCTCTGGGCCAAGGTCACGCGCGCGCTCTATTACGATCTGGTTGACATGGGCGAGGAGCGGATGGTCGATGGCCAGCCGATGTTTGGCGTCGAGTCGGCCGGCGAGTTCTTCGCCATGGCCGACGCGGAGCAGGTGAGGGCCGCGCTTTGAACAAGCCTATCTCCAAGAGCGATTCCAAGTACGCGATGGGAGCCGCGGATTTCTTCGCCCGCTCCAAGGCGAGGCTCAGCTTCGACGTGCCGGCCGGACTTTTTGATCCGAACATCATCCCCGCCTCCGGCGATCCCGGCACCGACAAGATGCTGGAGATCGTCGCGCGCGAGCAGCCGGTGCGCCCTGCGGCGGTGCTGATCGCGGTGGTCGACCATCCCGAGCCGACCATCCTGCTGACGCAGCGCTCGGCGCATCTCAACGACCACGCCGGCCAGATCGCCTTTCCCGGCGGCAAGATCGACGCGATCGATTCCTCGCCGCTCGACGCCGCGCTGCGCGAGGCCGAGGAGGAGGTCGGATTATCCCGGGATTTCATCGAGCCGATCGGCTATCTCGATCTCTACGGCACCGCGTTCGGCTTCCGCATCCTGCCCACGGTCGCCCGTGTCAGGCCCGGTTTTCAGCTCAACATCAACCATTCCGAGGTTGATGACGCATTCGAAGTACCGCTATCCTTCCTGATGAATCCGGCCAATCACCAGGTCCACAGCAAGGAATTCCGCGGCATGGAGCGGTTTTACTATGCGATGCCGTTCGCGGAGCGCTACATCTGGGGCGCCACGGCCGGAATGCTGCGTGTGCTGTATGAGCGGATCTATTCATCATGATCCGGCCGGTTCTGACCGAGATCGGAATCTTCCTCATCCCCTTTGCCGTCTATGCGCTGTTCCTGGCCGCCACGCGGTCCGGCCTGTTCGTGCAATCGTCCTGGCCTGTTACCATCGTCGCGCGCCTCATCCTGGTGGCGCTCGTGCTCGTCATTGCCGGGCTGGTCGGCCTTGCGCATTTCTCCGGCGCTGCGCCGAACTCGACCTACGTTCCCGCCCATATCGAGAACGGCAGGCTCGTGCCGGGCACCGAAAGATAAGGGCCGGACGATGAGCGCGGAGCCGATCCTTGCGGGTGCGCCCTGGCTGACTGCAGGCGGGACCGCGCGCGTCCTGCAACTGCTGGGCGCGGGCGGCGAGCAGGCGCGCGTGGTCGGCGGCACCGTCCGCAACGCGCTGCTCGGCCTGCCGCCGGGCGATATGGATATCGCCACCACGGCGCTGCCGGAGGAGGTGGTGCGGCGCGCGAAGGCCGCCGGCATCAAGTGCGTGCCGACCGGCATCGACCACGGCACCGTCACGCTGGTCATCGACGGCGCGCCCTATGAGGTCACGACGCTGCGCGAGGACACCGAGACCTTCGGCCGCAAGGCCAAGGTTGCCTTCGGCCGCGACTGGGTGAAGGACGCCGAGCGGCGCGACTTCACCATGAACGGCCTGTCGGTCGACGCTAGCGGCGTCGTCTACGACTATGTCGGCGGCATCGCCGATGCCAAGGCGCGCCGCGTGCGATTCATCGGCGATCCCGATCAGCGCATCGCGGAAGATTACTTGCGCATCCTGCGCTTCTTCCGCATCCACGCCGCCTTCGGCGCCGGCGAGCCCGACCGCGAGGCCACTCTCGCCTGCATCCGCGGCCGCGCCGGCCTTGCCACGCTCTCGGCCGAGCGGCTGCGCATGGAGATGCTCAAATTGCTGGTGGCGCAAGGCGCATCCGCCGCCGCGCTGGCCATGGTCGATGCCGGCCTGCTGCAGGCCATGATCGGCGGCGTCGCCTATGCCGGGCCGCTGACGGCGATGATCGCGATCGAGCGCACGCTGGGCCTGACAGCCAGCCCCACGCGCCGTCTCGCGGCGCTGACTGTTGCGGTCACCGAAGACGCCAAGCGTGTTGCGACGCGCCTTCGGCTCTCCAACGCCGAAGCCAAGGCGCTGGATTCGATGGGCCATCGCTGGTGGCGCTTTGCCGCCATGGACGAGGCGCGTGCGCGGCGGCTGCTCTATCGGCTCGGGCCCGAGCGCTATCACGATCGCGTGTTGCTGGCCTGGGCACGCAGCGGCAGCGATGCCAATTCGTCGCGCTGGCGCGAGCTCGCCGAGCTGCCGCAGCGCTGGACCGCGCCGAAATTCCCGCTGAAGGCTGCCGACTTCATCGCTCGCGGCATGGCGGAAGGACCTGCGCTCGGACATGTGTTGACACTCGCCGAGGACGCTTGGCTTGCAGCCGATTTTCCACTAGAGCAAGCCGCACTCGCTGCCATCGCCGATCAAGCCGCAGCACGCGTCACTCGCGAGAAACATTGACCATCGTCGCAGGCTTCGCCGACATCTCGATTTTCCAGCTGCTGCTGGTTGCAATGATGGCGTTGTTTGCTTCCATCATCGGTGGTCTCGCCGGCTACGGCACCGGCGCCTTGATGCCCCTTGTGCTGGTACCTCTGGTCGGCGCCGAGCCTGTGGTGCCGATCATCGCGATCTCGGCGCTCTTCACCAATTCCAGCCGCACTATGGCTTATCTCCGCTACGTCGACCGACGCCGCGCGGCGATCGTGCTCGCCTGCGCCGCGCTGACCACCGCGCTCGGCGCCTACGGCTACACCCGCCTCACCAACGCCGGCGCCGCGATCGTGATCGGCACCATGCTGATCCTGAGCGTGCCGCTGCGCCGCGCGCTCCGTCGCCGCGAGGTCAGGATCGGCGACACGGGATTGGCCGCGGGCTCGGTCGGTTACGGCGTCCTCGTCGGCGGCACGTCAGGCTCCGGCGTGATCCTGCTCTCGCTGCTGATGGCCGCCGGCCTCGAAGGCGCCGCCGTGATCGCAACCGACGCGATGATCTCGCTCGGCACCGGCCTCATCAAGATCTCGGTGTTCGGCCTCGCCGGCGCCGTCACCGCGCAAGTGCTCGCCTTCGCGCTTTTGATCGGCGGCATCGCCATCCCCGGCGCGTTCCTGGCCAAAGCCTTCGTCGAGCGGATGCCGGTGCACATCCACACCGCGATCCTGGATGTTGCCGTGATCGCCGGTGGCCTTGTGATGATCTCGGCGGCGGCGAAGCAGTTGATCGGTTAGAGCATGATCCGGAAAAGTGTGCAGCGGTTTTCCGAAAAGATCATGCTCAAACAAAGAGCTAAAGCGCGATGACAAACAATCCTGATCGCATCGCGCTTGAGACGGCCTTGCTCAGCGCGCGGTCGCAGCGGGCGCGGCGTTCAGCGGCGCTCCTCCGACCGAGATCGGACCCGTCGGGGTCGCTGCGCGCGGCGGCTTCTTCGGCCGTGGGACGACGCGTGCTGCCGGAGCAGGTGCGACGGCAGGCGCAGAAGCCGGCGGCGTCGACGTAACGGCCCCAGGCGACGGAGACGGTGCGGCCGGTGGCTGCGGGCCGGGGCCCTTCAGTGCGTCGATTTTCGAACTGAGGTTGGCAAGCTGACCCATGATCGCCTTCAGCTGCTCTTGCTGATCGGCCACCGTCCTTTCGACCGCGGCCACATCGTCAGCCGTCTTCTGCTGCGCGGCAAGCAGGTCCGTCATGAAAGCCTTGTCATTGGCATTGGGTTCGGCATCCGCAGCCTCGCGCCCCGCCGTTTGAACGAGCAATCCGGGATTCAGCCAGACATAACAGGCCCCTGCGCCTGCGAGCGCGAGGACAACGCCGGTGACGAGTGCAAGCGGCCACCGGCGGCGGGGCGCGGGAAGGAAAGGCGGTGGCTCCACGACTGGCCAACTAGGGGACGATTCGGAATTCATCCGAATTTCCTAGTCAGCCTTGTCGCTCGGCGCAATCGGCCTTACGCGGCGGCGGCCAGCACGCGCAGGCGATGACCGTCGGGATCGAGCGCAACGAAGGTAAGTCCGAACGGCATTGCGGTCGGAGGCTGCGCAATCCGCACCCCGCGGCTCGTCCATGTTTCAAAGGTCGCGCGCACGGCTTCCTCGTTCGCGGCCGCCCATGAGATCTCGCTGCTACCGGCCTCCGCAACAGACGGCGGCACGACGGCATCCCGCTGCCACAGGCCCAGCATGACGCCGCTCCCGAGCGGAAGCACCACGAATTTGGGGGATGATTGCGCGACGGGGCACCCCAGCAGGGTCTGATAGAAAGTGGAGCTCGCTTGCGCATCGTTGACATAGAGCACCACGAGGTTGAAGTCGGCCATTTGCATCTCCTGTTCAGCTGGCGATGGCCGACGCTTAACTGAAGGTACTGCCAGTTTCTGTCAGCATGGTCAGTGCTCACCAATGCATTCCCGCTGCCGCCATTCCCGCAGCAAATCGGTGCGGCGGCGTGGATAGCGGCGCTCTGTCAGCGTGATCGACACGATCCGGTCGGTGCGAAAATGGCGGTAGTCGCTGCGGCTCTCGCACCAGGCCGCCACCATGCGGACCCGGTCGAAGAACCCGAGCGCGATCGGCCAGATGGTGCGATTGGTGCGGTTGTCCCGTTCGTCGCTGTAGACGATGCGCAATTTGCGCTCGTTGCGGATGGCGGCCCGGATGACCGGCAATTCGGCGTCGCCTGCCGCCGGATCGCGGCGCGCGACCATCAGGCCCGAGGTTTCCAGGCTCCGCTGCAGATCGTCCGGCAGCACGGCGGCGATCTTCGCAAGCACGTTCTTGGCCGCCTTGCCGAGCGGCTCATCCGGCTGTGCCGCAACCCACCGGCCGCCCAGCACCAAGGCTTCGATCTCCTCTTCCGAGAACATCAGCGGCGGCAACATGAACCCCGGCCGCAGCACATAGCCGATGCCGGCCTCGCCATCGATGTGGGCCCCCTGGCCCTTCAGCGTCTCGATGTCCCGATAGATCGTCCGCAGCGAGACACCCAGCTCCTCGGCCAGCCGGCCTGCCGCGACCGGCCGGCGGTGACTGCGCAAGAGCTGGATCACATCAAGAAGGCGTTGAGCGCGCGACATGCCGGCTGATATCACGCGCTGCTGCCAGATCCTGTCAGCATCGAACACCCAAGGCGTCATCCGAGATGTCGCCGAGGGCTGCGGCAGCTAACGGGATGCGGCGGGGTAAACAGGAAGCGACCGCCCGGCATTCCGGACGGCGCTCCTGACGGCGGCGTGGACTAGCGGCGGCTTTCGGCGACCTGCCTTTCGCCGGCCAGCTTGCCTCCGGCCAGCAGGCTGGTGCAAAGCCACCTGGTCTCTCGGGGCGATGCGCCGAGGAAGGCCTTGGTTTCGACGCACTGGGCGTAGGTATTGTAGGTCAGCGTGTCTCGGCACGTTGCCGAGAAATGACTGGTGTAAGGCTCAGAGCCGCCACTCAAGCTGCATCCGACCCAGGGCGCGTTGCCGACTCGATAGCTGGTTTCGCAGCCACCGTTGCAGCTGCTGGCGGATCGCTCCAGCTTGGCAAGCCTCGCCAATGGTGTGCCCGGCGCGAACGCCGGATCTTGGGCGGATGATGAGCCGCTGGCGCGGTGGTGAGAGGTCACGGTCGCTGGCCCCTGCCGTGGCGCAACAGTCGGTCTGGGCTTCGGCGCTTCGACCGAAACGGCGGGCAGCAAGGAGTTTGGTGTGGGTTGCGACAGTGCCGTGCCTGATGTGCTGCACAGCAAGACAGCTGACAAAGTAAGGACGACGGACGGCACGGCGAAGCCAAACGACGATCGCATGGGTACCTCCAGAAAATAGTCGGAAATGCTTTCCCGACAGCCAGGGGTTGTATCACAATATTCCGGTACCAGCTATTCGCGCGGTGCAGAACCGCATGTCGATGCGTCGAATCGATCCGGCGGCCAGGGTGAGGCCGGCGGCAACCGCGGCAAAGATTGCAGAGTCTAATAGAGGGTCGGCTGGAGAGCGGCGGAGGTGCAATGAACGTCTACAGAATTCGAGCGGCCAGGCTGGACGAGCAGCGTGAGCTCACGCGCCTCTGCGTCCGCGCGACGATGCATGCAGGGCACGACGAAGCGTTCATCGATCGTGTGATGCCAGCGCTGACGATCACGGTGCCGCTCATCAATTCGGGACATGTTCGAGTCGCGGAAGATTCCGGCGATGCCGTTGGCGTCGTCTGGGCACTGCCGGCGCTTCAGGGAATTGCGCTGCTTCACGGCCTGTATGTCGATCCACCGTGTTGGAAACGCGGAATCGGTCGGGCTCTGTTCGAGGCAGCCGTAACGAGCACGCTCGGGATGAAAGCCGGCGCCCTGATGATCAACGCCGAACCTTCCGCGGAAGGGTTTTACACGCGCATGGGGGCCATCAGGATCGGCGAAGGGCCGTTCTACTTCTCGCCGGAAACCATTCTGCCGCAGCTCCTGTACATCATTCCTCGCGACCGCGAGCCCGCCTCTCCGGCGACGGGCCAGTAGCGGCAGGGGAATGTTCACTTTGGAACGTGGAAGAAGGGGTAAGATGACAGGGCAAATGACCGTCGAACTCTACGGCTACCAGTACAGCGTATATTCCTGGATCGCTCGGTTGGCTCTCCATGAAAAGGGCGTGGTCTACAATTGGCTCGAAGTCGATCCGTTCTCCGAAAATGTGCCGGCAAGCTATCTTGCCATCCATCCGTTCAAGCGCGTGCCCGCGCTGGTTCACGACGGCTTCGCTGTTTACGAGACGGGCGCCATCACGCGATACGTCGATGAGGCCTTTGAAGGTCCGAAGCTCCAGCCAACCGAGCCAAGAGAACGCGCGCGCTGCAGTCAGATCATGTCGATCGTGGACAGCTACGCTTATTGGCCCCTGGTGAGACAGGTCTTTTCGCACAGGGTTTTCAGGCCCGCCTTGGGGCGACCGGTTGACGAGAGCGAGGTTAAACGGGGCCTCGAAGCAGCGCCGAAGGTACTTGCGGCTCTGGAGACAATGGCTGGCCAGGGCCAATACCTCACGGGCAAGGATTTGTCGTTAGCCGACATCCACCTCGCGCCGATGATCGGCTACTTTGTGTTGACCCCCGAGGGGCTGGCACTCTTGCAGAAGCACACCAGGCTCAGTCGCTGGTGGTCGGCGCTCTCCCGGAGAACCGGGCTCCTGGCCGCGATGCCGCGATTGCCCCAAGCACCACAATAACGACGGCGGCCCGCGAAGTGCGCGCCGGGTCGAAAATTGCCCACGATGGCATCATACGCCTGTTTTGCCCGACGGGGCAACGAATTTTCGCAAAATCCGTAATCGCGTTGCCTCTCTTGCGGCAAGCTGCTGATTCTGCAGCAGCCGCCTACTGTGCATGGGGTTGTTTTCGAAGATCTAGCCCGGCACCAGCTCGGTCAGCGAGCGGATGATGCGGTCGGGCTTGACGGTCGAGCCCTCGGGCAGGCCCTCGCCATGCGCGTCGAGCCAGACCGCATAGATGCCGAGGCGCTGCGGCGTCACCACTTCCCATTCCAGATTGTCGCCGATCATCCAGGTGTCCTCGGCGGTGACGCCGAGCGCTTCCATCGCATGCAGATAGGCGCGCTCCTCGGGCTTGCCGAAACCATGCTCGCCCTCGATCTGGATGTGATCGAAGCGATGGGTCAGCTCGAAGCGCTCAACCTTGGCGCGCTGCATGTCGGCGGCGCCATTGGTGACCAGCGCGAGCTTGACGCCGTGGGCCTTGAAGGCGTCGATCGCATCATGCGCGCCGGGGAAGACGAAGATCGCCTCCTCGCGATAGGTTGTGAAGCGGTCGGCGAGGCGATCGGCGAGATCGTCCGAGAGCGCCCGATGGCCGCTCGCGGCGAGCGCGGCAAAACCGCCGCGCACCGTCAGCCGGCGGGCCTCGCCGAGCTTCATGCGCCACTCCGCTCCCGCGGTCGACCAGAACTGCCGGGCAGAGGCCAGCACGGCGGTGGCGACCTGCGGCGGCGGCAGCGGCGCGAGCTCTTCGGCGAATTCCTCCGCGATCGTGTTCCAGGCAATCTCGGGCCGGCCATAGGCCGACAGGATGGTGTCGTCCATGTCGATCAGCATGGCGCGGGGCAGCGGCTTGATCACGCTGTTTGTCGTGGTCATGGCCATTTCACCTCCGGCGGCAGCGACGACAGGATCGACTCCACATTGCCGCCGGTCTTGAGCCCGAAGATGGTGCCGCGGTCGTAGAGCAGGTTGAACTCGACATAGCGCCCGCGCCGGATCAACTGCTCCTCGCGGTCTTCAGCGGTCCAGCTTGTCGCGAAATTGCGCCTGACGATGTCAGGGTAGATCTTGAGAAAGGCGCGGCCGACATCCTGCGTGAACGCGAGGTCGGCGTCCCAATCGCCGCTGTCGTGCCAGTCGTAGAAGATGCCGCCGACGCCGCGCGCCTCTTTCCGGTGCGGCAGATAGAAATACTCGTCGCACCATTTCTTGTACTTGTCGTAATCGGCAACGCCGCCCGGCTGGTCGCAGGCCTGCTTCATCGCGGCGTGGAAGGCGAGGGTATCAGCATCCTCCTGCGTGCGCCTGCGATCCAGCACCGGTGTGAGATCGGCGCCGCCGCCGAACCACGCCTTGGTGGTGACGACGAAGCGCGTGTTCATGTGCACGGCCGGCACGTGCGGATTGCGCATATGCGCGATCAGCGAAATGCCGGAGGCCCAGAACCGCGGATCTTCCGCCGCGCCCGGAATCTGCGCACGAAACTCGGGTGCGAACTCGCCATGCACGGTCGAGCAGTGCACGCCGACCTTCTCGAACAGCCGGCCATGCATCATCGACATCACGCCGCCGCCACCCTTGGCCCCGCTGTGGTCAGTGCGCTGCCAGGGCGTACGATTGAAGCGGCCGGCCGCGCCGGGATAGAGGCTGTGCGGCGCGTCGTCCTCGAGCCGCTCGAAGCTGTCGCAGATGTCGTCGCGCAAGCGCTCGAACCAGGCGCGGGCGCGGGCCTTGCGGTCTTCGATTATCGAAACGTCCATCTCCATTCCACCGCTCTCGTAGCGTGGGCAAAGGCGCCCTTGCGCCGTGCCCACCATCTCTCACCCTCGTCTCGATTGGTGGGCATGCTCCGCTTTGCCCGCCCTGCGAGATATCACGTCTGCGGACCGTAATAGGTGCAGCTTTCGTTGCAACTGTCGCGGTGGATGCTGACGCGGGTCAGCTTGCCGATATGCGCCAGCCGCTCCCAGACGAAGCGCGAGAGGTTTTCCAGCGTCGGTGTGCCGAGCGCCTCGATCTTGTTGAGGAACTTGTGGTCGAGCATCAAGCGCACCTCTTCGATCGCGCGCTGGAGCAGGCCGAGATCGACCACCATGCCGGTCGCAGGATCCGGCGTGCCGCGCACGGTCACCTCGGCGCGGAAGGAGTGGCCGTGGATCTCTTCGCTCGCTTCACCAAAGGTCGTCCCCTTCAGCGTATGCGCCGCCTCGAAGCGGAACTGTTTCGTCAATTCCCACATCTGTCCGTTCAGTCCTATCTGATGCCGAGCGATTTATGCGTCTGCACGCTCAGCCGCCATTGCGGATGGCGCAGGCAATAATCGATCGCGCGCGCGGTGTTCTCGGCGACCTCGGGCCCGTCCATCGGCTGCAGCGAGAAGCGCTCGAAGGCGAGGCCCTCGAATGCTTCGGGCGCGGCGAGGGCCTGCGGATAGACCAGCTTCAACTCATGGCCGCGCTTTAGCACGAGTTCGCTGCCACCCTTGGGGCTGACGCAAATCCAGTCGAGGCCTGCGGGGGCTTCGACCGTGCCGTTGGTCTCGACACCGATCTCGAAGCCTTTGGCATGGAGCGCCGCGACCAGGGCGTCGTCGACCTGAAGCAGCGGCTCGCCGCCGGTCAGCACCACATAGCGGTTGGTGGCCGGGCCGGTCCATTGCCCGGCGATGATATCGGCGAGTTCCGCGGCCGTGGCGTAGCGGCCGCCGAGCGTGCCGTCGGTGCCGACGAAATCGGTGTCGCAGAACTGGCATGTAGCCTGGCTGCGGTCCGCCTCGCGGCCGCTCCAGAGGTTGCAGCCGGCAAAACGGCAGAACACCGACGCGCGGCCGGCGTGGGCGCCTTCGCCTTGCAGGGTCAGGAAGATTTCCTTGACCGCGTAACTCAACTCGCTCTCCTCGTCATATCAAATCGTGCGGGTTCCGGACCTGCCGGAGCGCTTCGCCTGCGGCCATCGCCGCGGTCATGGCGACATTGAGCGATCGCAACCCTTCGGTGATCGGGATCACCAGCCGCGCATCCGCGGCCTCGACCACCGCGTCGGTGACGCCGGCGCTCTCGCGCCCGAATAGCAGGATGTCCGACGTGTGGTAACGGAAATCGCGGTAGTCGGTGGCGCCTTTGGTGGTGAACAGCAGCAGGCGGTAGCTTTGTGCCATCCGCCATTCCTCGAATTTGGTCCAGGAGTCATGCCTGGTGATGCTGACATGGTCGAGGTAATCCATTCCCGCTCGGCGGAAATGCCGGTCGGAGACCGGGAAGCCGGCCGGTTCGATGATATGGGCGGCGATGCCGAGGCAGGCGCACAGGCGGAGAATCGTGCCAGTGTTCTGGGGAATGTCGGGCTGGAAAAGTGCGATCTGCATGGGCGTTACAGGGCTTCGGGCGGGGCGGAATTGTCTCAATAAAACATCGCTAGCGCGGGAATTCGTGCATTGCACGCTCCCGCGCCGTTAGCGGGCTTGCGCTCGCCTTGCAAGGGTGCCAATAGAACGATTCTGGACTGCTGTTTTCGCCTTGTTTTGGCGAGGACAAGCCAAGTTCTGCCGCCGCGGGGGGTCGCGGGCGCCGGCAGCGCTGTTCCGGGGACCTTGGGGGCTCCTGGAGCGGTTCCACCGGCAGCATAAGAAGAAAGGGTTGGAATCGTGACGACAGCGTCTTCGGCGGACCATCCGACACGCCGTGATTTCTTATTCGTTGCAACGGGGGCAGCTGCCGCAGTAGGGGGCGCGGCCGCGCTCTGGCCCTTTATTTCCCAGATGAATCCGGACGCCTCGACCATCGCCGCGGGTGCGCCGATCGAGGTCGATCTGAGCCCGGTTGCCGAGGGGCAGGACATCAAGGTGTTCTGGCGCGGCAAGCCGATCTACATCAGCCATCGTACCAAGAAGCAGATCGACGAGGCGCGCGCCGTCAACGTGGCGAGCCTGCCCGATCCGCAGTCCGACGAGGCCCGGGTCAAGTCCGGCCATGATCAGTGGCTGGTCGTGATCGGCATCTGCACCCATCTCGGCTGCATCCCGATCGCCCATGAAGGCAATTACGACGGGTTCTTCTGCCCCTGCCATGGTTCGCAGTACGATTCGTCCGGCCGCATCCGCCAGGGGCCCGCGCCCGCGAACCTGGCCGTGCCGCCGTACACTTTCGTTTCCGACACCAAAATCCAGATCGGCTGAGCTTCGGACCTGCGTCCGAAGCCTCGAACCGTCACGTCGTAATATTTCCTCAGGATCGCATCATGAGCGGACCATCCGACTACCAGCCGAGCAATCCGGCCCTGCAATGGATCGAGCGGCGCCTGCCGATCTTGGGTCTCGTCCATTCCTCCTTCGTCGTCTATCCCACCCCGCGCAACCTGAACTACTGGTGGACCTTCGGCGCCATCCTCTCCTTCATGCTGGGGATGCAGATCCTGACCGGCGTGATCCTGGCGATGCACTATACGCCGCATGCCGATCTCGCCTTCAAGTCGGTCGAGCTGATCGTTCGTGACGTCAACTACGGCTGGCTGCTGCGCAATATGCATGCCTGCGGCGCGTCGATGTTCTTCTTCGCGGTCTATGTCCACATGCTGCGCGGCCTCTATTACGGTTCCTACAAGGAGCCGCGCGAGGTGCTCTGGATTCTCGGCGTCATCATTTACCTCTTGATGATGGCAACGGGCTTCATGGGCTACGTGCTTCCCTGGGGCCAGATGAGCTTCTGGGGCGCCACGGTCATCACCAATTTGTTCTCCGCCATCCCCTATTTCGGCGAGAGCATCGTGACGCTGCTGTGGGGCGGCTATTCGGTCGGCAACCCGACGCTGAACCGCTTCTTCTCGTTGCACTATCTGCTGCCGTTCCTGATCGCGGGCGTCGTCGTGCTCCACGTCTGGGCACTGCATGTCGCCGGCCAGAACAATCCTGATGGCGTCGAGCCGAAGACCGAAAAGGACACGGTGCCGTTCACGCCGCATGCGACCATCAAGGATGGCTTCGGCGTCGCCTGCTTCCTGCTGCTCTACGCCTGGTTCATCTTCTACATGCCGAACTATCTCGGCGATGCCGACAACTACATCCCGGCGAACCCGGGCGTGACGCCGCCGCACATCGTGCCGGAATGGTACTACCTGCCGTTCTACGCGATCCTGCGCTCGATCCCGAACAAGCTCGCGGGCGTCATCGCGATGTTCTCGGCGATCATCATCCTGTGCTTCCTGCCCTGGCTTGACAGCGCCAGGACGCGTTCGTCGAAGTACCGCCCGCTGGCCAAGCAGTTCTTCTGGATCTTCGTCGCGGTCTGCATCCTGCTCGGCTATCTCGGCGCGCAGCCGCCGGAAGGCATCTACGTGATCGCCGGCCGGGTTCTGACGGTCTGCTACTTCGCCTACTTCCTGATCGTGCTGCCGCTGTTGTCAAAAATCGAGAAGCCGCGGCCGGTGCCGAACTCGATCTCGGAAGCGATCCTCGCCAAGACCGGCGGCAAGTCGACGCCAATGGTCTCGACCGCGATCGTGCTCGCCCTGTCAGGCGCGCTGTTCGCCGCGTCGGCCGACAAGGCCCGCGCCGAGGAAGGCGGCACCAAGCCGCCGGGCAACAGCTGGTCGTTCGCCGGCCCTTTCGGCAAGTATGACCGCGGTGCGCTCCAGCGCGGTTTGAAGGTCTACAAGGAAGTGTGCTCCAACTGCCACGGCCTGTCCCTGATCGCGTTCCGTAATCTCGGCGATCCCGGTGGCCCCGGCTATTCGGCAGCGCAGGTGGCGGCGTTCGCGTCCGAGTACAAGATCAAGGACGGCCCGAACGACCAGGGCGAGATGTTCGAGCGCCCAGGCCGGGCGGCCGACTACTTCCCCTCGCCATTCCCGAACGAGCAGGCGGCTCGCGCGGCGAACGGCGGCGCGGCGCCTCCCGACCTGTCGCTGATCACCAAGGCGCGTTCCTACGGCCGTGGCTTCCCGATGTTCCTGATCGATTTCTTCAGCCAGTACCAGGAGCAGGGTCCGGACTATGTCGCCGCCGTGCTGCAAGGCTTCGAGGAGAAGGTCCCTGAAGGCGTGACCATCCCGGAAGGCTCGTACTACAACAGATACTTCCCGGGCCACGCCATCAAGATGCCGAAGCCGCTCAGCGACGGCCAGGTGACCTTCGACGACGGCTCGCCGACGACGGTCGCGCAATACTCCAAGGACGTCACCACATTCCTGATGTGGACCGCAGAACCGCACATGGAAGCGCGCAAGCGCCTCGGCTTCCAGGTCTTCATCTTCCTGATCATCTTCGCGTTCCTGATGTACTTCACCAAGAAGAAGGTCTGGGCCGACTCGCATTGAGCGGCACGCGCGACACGAGAACGAAGAAGCCCCCGCAAGGGGGCTTTTTTGTTGTCGTCATTCCGGGGCGATGCGCAGCATCGAGCCTGGAATCCGTCATCGACCCACTCGGAGGCCCGATGGATTCCGGGGCGCGCGCTATCGCGCGCCCCGGAATGACGAGAGTGTGGATTGCCTCGCGCCCGCTTACCCGCCAAAATGCCGCCAACCTCTCCCACAGAAACGCCTCGGAGGACACCATGGGAACCGCCATCACCTTCAAGCGCCCGGACGGCAAGGACGCCTCGGGCTATCTCGCCAATGCCGCGCGCGGCAATGCGCCGGGCGTGGTCGTGATCCAGGAATGGTGGGGCCTGTCGGACCAGATCAAGGGCCTGTGCGATCGCTTTGCACTCGCCGGCTTCGATGCGCTGGCCCCCGATCTCTACAAGGGCAAGGTGGTGCCGTATCACGACACGGATTCGGCCAACAAGGAGATGAACTCGCTCGACTTCATGGACGCGACCACGCAGACCGTGCGCGGCGCCGCGCAATATCTGTCGCGCAACGGCGCCAAGGTCGGGCTGACCGGCTTCTGCCTCGGCGGCGCCGTCACCATCATCGGTGCGGTGCATGTGCCCGAGCTTGCGGCCGGCGTCGTGTTCTATGGCATCCCGCCGGAGCAGGCGGCCAAGCCCGCCGACGTCAAGATCCCGCTCCAGGCCCATTTCGCCAACAAGGACGATTGGTGCACGCCGGAGCTGGTCAGTGGCTTCGAGAAGGCGATGAAGGCCGCCGGCAAGTCGCTCGAGCTGTTCCGCTATGACGCCGAGCACGCCTTCGTCAACGAGCAGCGCCAGGCCGTGCACGACCGCGAAGCCGCCGAGCTCGCCTGGGGACGGGCGACGGAGTTTTTCAAACAGCATCTCGGGTGATTTCGGAGCGATCGATTGGGAAACGGAGCATGTCGACGTCGTCTTTCGCGCGCCATGTCCTGGGCTTGATCGTTCGCTCGATCATCGGCGTTGGCCTCGTCGTTGCGGTGGCGACGGCTCAGGCAGCGGCACAGCGGGCATTTGTGACGCTGAACGGGGACCCCAAGAACGAGGCCTGGTGGGTCATCGCCGAATTCCATCCTTTCACGACCGAGGTTCGCGGCATCCCCGCGAACCGGATCCGCAAGAGCTGGTGCAAGGCGACCGAATTCCGCAAGGATCTCATTCCAAGCGAATTGCTCTTTGATGGCAGCACGGATGCAATGGCTGCCGGCGATATGTCCTTCGCCATCGAGGGGCGCTTCGATGGTGCTGCCGCCAAGCAGGTCGCGTTGGTGGGCGCCTTCGAAGAATGCGATGGTCCAAGGGGCAGGTTTATTTTGATCCTCGACCAGCCGGGCGACGGGACGCCAAAGATCCGATTTGTCAATGCCGTGCGCACGGACCGTCAATTCGGTGCTTTGCGAAAGGGACAGGACAACAGCATCGTGGCTTGGGCGTGTATGGAGTGCGACAACTTCTCAGTCCTGAAATGGGACCGGAAGAAGCGCAAATTCGACTGGCAGCCTGACCCGGTCGAGCAATAGCCCAAAGCCGGCGACCGAGGGCGGCGGCCCTTGACGCCGCCCCCTCGCCATGGTGAGTATCCGCCCCATGAGCACCGCAGCCCGCCCATCCCGTCGTTGGTGGCGCACCTCCTAAGAGGTGGCCGGTGCGATTTATTCTCCCAAAATCGTCTGAGGTCGCCAGCACAGCGCGGCGGCCTGATCGTTTGTCCTGTGTGGCGTTCCCTCGGCAAGTTTCGTAAGAGGACGACATGAACAGGACAGTCTTTGCCCTCCCTCCCAGAAGCGATTACGTCACCCGCGGCGGTCTTGCGATCGCACGCGTGGCCGAACAATTTACCGGCGGCGCCAACAGGCTTGACGATCTCGTCAGCCTGCTCGACCGCCGCCGCGGCGTGGTGCTGTCCTCGGGCACGACCGTGCCGGGCCGCTACGAGAGCTTTGACCTCGGCTTCTCCGACCCGCCGCTCAAGCTCGAGACCGTTGGCGTCAATTTCAAGCTGGAAGCGATCAACGCGCGTGGCGAGGTGCTGATCGCCTTCGTCGCTGACGTCCTGCACGAACCTTGCGTCGTGATCTCCGAGAAATCATCGACGCGGCTTGCCGGTCACATCATCCGGGGCGATGCGCCAGTCGAGGAAGACCAGCGCACCCGTCGCGCCAGCGTGATGTCGCTGGTGCGCGACATCATTGCCGCTTTCTCCGCCAATGATGACGGGCTGCTCGGCCTGTTCGGTGCTTTCGCCTACGACCTCGTCTTCCAGATCGAGGACCTCGTGCAGAAGCGTCCGCGCGAGCAGGACCAGCGCGACATCGTGCTCTATGTCCCGGATCGCCTGCTCGCCTATGACCGCGCCACCGGGCGCGGCGTCGTGCTTTCCTACGATTTCGCCTGGAAGGGCAAATCGACCGAAGGCCTGCCGCGCGAGACGGCCGAGAGCCCTTATGTGAAGACCGATCGCCAGGGCTTTGCCGATCACGCGCCCGGCGAATATCAGGCGACCGTCGAGACCGCGCGCGCGGCCTTCGCCCGCGGCGATCTTTTCGAAGCGGTGCCGGGCCAGCTCTTCGCCGAGCCCTGCGAGCGCTCGCCGGCCGAGGTGTTTCAGCGCCTCTGCGTCATCAACCCGTCGCCCTATGGCGCGCTGATGAATCTCGGTGAGGGCGAATTCCTGGTCTCGGCCTCGCCGGAAATGTTCGTGCGCTCCGACGGACGCCGGGTCGAGACCTGCCCGATCTCAGGCACGATCGCGCGCGGTACCGATGCGATCGGTGACGCCGAGCAGATCCGCCAGCTCCTGAATTCCGAGAAGGACGAGTTCGAGCTCAACATGTGCACCGACGTCGACCGCAACGACAAGGCGCGCGTCTGCGTGCCCGGCACGATCAAGGTGCTCGCACGCCGTCAGATCGAGACTTATTCCAAGCTGTTCCACACCGTCGATCATGTCGAGGGCATGCTGCGTCCCGGCTTCGACGCGCTTGATGCCTTCCTCACCCACGCCTGGGCTGTCACCGTGACAGGCGCGCCAAAACTGTGGGCGATGCAGTTCGTCGAGGACCATGAGCGCTCGCCGCGGCGTTGGTATGCCGGCGCGATCGGCGCTGTGAATTTCGACGGCAGCATCAACACCGGCCTCACCATCCGCACTATCAGGATGAAGGACGGTCTTGCCGAGGTGCGCGTCGGCGCCACCTGTCTGTTCGATTCCGATCCGGCCGCGGAAGACCGCGAATGCCAAGTGAAAGCCGCAGCCTTGTTCCAGGCGCTGCGCGGCGATCCGCCGAAGCCGTTGTCGAGCTTCGCGCCTGACGCGACCGGCTCGGGCAAGCGGGTGCTGCTAATCGACCACGACGACAGCTTTGTACACATGCTCGCCGATTATTTCCGTCAGGTCGGCGCCGAGGTCACCGTGGTCCGCTATGTGCATGCGCTCGACATGCTCAAGCAGAAGAGGTGGGATTTGCTGGTGTTGTCGCCCGGTCCTGGCAGGCCTGAGGATTTCGGGATCAAGAAGACCATCGATGCGGCGCTGGCGAACAAGCTGCCGGTGTTCGGCGTCTGCCTCGGCGTGCAGGCGATCGGCGAATATTTCGGCGGCGAGCTCGGCCAGCTCACCCATCCGGCGCACGGAAGGCCCTCGCGGGTGCAGGTGCGCGGCGGGCGCTTGATGCGCAATCTGCCGAACGAGATCGTCATCGGCCGCTATCATTCGCTCTTTGTCGAGCGCGACAGCATGCCGGATGTCCTATCCGTCACTGCCAGCACCGAGGACGGCGTCGCCATGGCGCTGGAGCACAAGACCCTGCCGGTCGCCGGCGTGCAATTCCACCCGGAATCGCTGATGTCGCTCGGCGGCGAGGTGGGCTTGCGTATTGTTGAGAATGCGTTCCGGCTGGATGCGCCGGTCAATTGAGAGGCACCAATGACCTTTGACCACGATTTGAAGGCGAGCGTCCGCACCATCCCCGACTATCCCAAGCCGGGGATCATGTTCCGCGACATCACGACCTTGCTCGCGGATGCGCGTGCCTTTCGCCGCGCGGTCGACGAGCTGGTCAATCCCTGGGCCGGCAACAAGATCGACAAGGTCGCCGGCATGGAGGCGCGCGGTTTCATCATCGGCGGCGCCGTGGCGCATCAGCTTTCGGCCGGTTTTGTGCCGATCCGCAAGAAGGGCAAGCTGCCGCACACCACCGTGCGCATCGCCTATTCGCTCGAATACGGCATCGACGAGATGGAGATGCATGTCGACGCCATCCAGCCCGGGGAGCGCGTCATCCTGGTCGACGATCTCATCGCCACCGGCGGCACCGCAGAAGGCGCCGTGAAGCTGCTCCGCCAGATCGGCGCCAACGTCGTCGCCGCCTGCTTCATCATCGACCTGCCAGAGCTCGGCGGCGCCGCCAAGCTGCGCGCCATGGACGTGCCGGTGCGCACGCTGATGACGTTCGAGGGGCATTGAGGCGGTTTAGATCGCCTCGGCCTTCAGCTCTGCCTGCCAGTGCAGCGCGCGCTCCTTCAGCCGCGCGTTCCTGACGTAAGCGCTCTCCTCATCCTCCAACCGCTCGCATTCGCTGAACGCCAGGCCGGCCTCGCCATGCGCGTTCCAGGCGGCCTGGAGGCTGTGGCAGGGGTGGCCGCCCTGGCGCAGCGTGAACCAGATGCGGTTCTGGATGGTCTCGAGGTTCGGGGCCTGGCCGACCCAGACCTCGCTGGAGGCCGCACAGCGGACGACGAAAATGCCCGCAACGGTCTTCCGCTCCTTGTAGGCGGCGATGGCTGCTTTCCGGTCGATGCTCACGGGAATCCTCGCTGAGGGATGCTGTTGTGCAGCCTCAGTAACGGTCGATGCCTTCGTCGTCAATATTACCCGGATAAAATAATCTGAGGGACGAGCCTCGTCCTTTTCTCGCCCCGGAATGACGCCCCTCAGGACCGCTGCAGGATCAGGCTGAGCTCGAGCTCGCGGAAGGCGAGGTAGTTGCGCCGGATCCACTGGTGCAGCTCGGTCGAGGAATCCTTCTCCTGACGCAGATACCCGGTGAAGGAGAAGCTCAGCCGGTCGATATAAGTTTTGAGGAAGCCGGGCAGTGCGGGAAGACGGAACAGTCTGCCGCCTTCCATCGCGGGCGGCAGCTCGCCGCGGATGACGAACTCATTGTCGACGGTGATCAGGTTCATCCGCGGGATTTGCTGGCGCAGCATCTCATGGGCACGGGCCGAGACGCGGTCGGTGTCGGCGACGAAGAGGATCTGTGGTGCGACATGCCGGCGCGCCGCTTCCTTGAGCAGGCCGATCTCGTCGGTCATCTTGAAGAATTCGTCGAAGGCGTGGAAGCCGAGATCGATGACCTTGGCAAGACCGTCGTCGATGATGACGCGGTCCATCAGCTGCATCTTGCCGAAGGTGTCGATCACGTCGGCGGTCTCGGTCACCTTCGGCAGGTAGTCGAGCAGCGACGGCTCCTTCAGATTGACGTCGAAGGCCGCGACATTACCGTTCTTGAGCAGCAAAAATTCGCTCAACAGCCGCGCCAGCAGCGTCTTGCCGACCTGCGGGCGGGGCGAGCAGATGATGTAGAGCGGCGTCGCGGGCATCACGCTATTATCTGAGCGAACTCACCGCCCAATCCAGCCGTATCGGCTCTGCTAGCGCAACTATTTTTCGCTGTTGCGGGTGACAGGTTTCGAACCGACGATGTCGGTCAGGCGGATCCGGTCGAACTCGCTCCAGACATTCGCCAGCCAATGCCGGACATAGCCGCGCAGCACGAACGAATAGTTCGCGGCCTCGTCGTGGATGCCTTTATTGGCGACGAATTTCAGGAACGGGACCGAGGACACCTCGACCTGCTCATAGGCCATTTCGTTGAGCTTCGGGATGGTCAGCTCGGTCGCGTCCTTGATGCGGTGGAAGTAGGAATTATAGGTCGCCTGGTCCCACTGGAAGAATTGGGTGTCGTTGATGAAGTTCTTCACCAGGAAGTATTTTGCACCACCCATGAAGCTGGCGGTCTCAGCGATCTCCTCCAGCGAGGCGATCGAAGGTCCGAGAATGTGGAACACGGCAAAGGTGATCTGCCCGGCCTTGGCGGCGTCGAGGAAGCCGATGTCGCGCAGTGAGGCCAGCGCAGGCGAGAGCAGGCCGGCGCGAACGTCGATGACGGTGACCGAAGGGCTGACGGCGTTGAGCGTGTCGAAGATCTTCATCTGGTCGGCCGTCGTCGTCATGTCGACGATCTCGGTGATCTCGGGGTGGAAGCGCTTCAGCGTTCCCCGCGGCGACTCCGTATCGAAGGCGCGCGTCGGCACGTTGTTGGCTGAGAAATAATCGAGCAAGGTGCGCGATACCGTGGTCTTGCCGACCCCGCCCTTGTCCGCGCCCACCACAACTACCGCCGGCTTTGCCATTGCTGTCCCCTAACGCGCGCCCCCGATCGCGAGGTCGCAATCGGCCGGGCCCCAAATCAATGTCCCGAGTCTGCTGTTGGGCGCGAACATGGCAGAAACAAGGGAGAATTCAAATCTCTGGCGCAGGCCAGCTGCAATTCCTGGAGTTTTTCCCAAGGGCCGTGAAACCGGCTGCAAGGCGTGACGAATTGCTCGCTCAATGGCGGCCCCAGGGACCCATGGGATTGCCCATAGAATTAGCCATGGGATTACCCGGAGGGCCCAGCGGATCGGCTGCAGCGGTTCCGGCGGAGCTCGGCGTGGGCACAGGCGGCGGACCGGGCGGGTTGGCTGCATCGTTCCACGGGCCATGCGGGATTGGAGGAGGGGCACTCTGCGGATCGGCCTGTGCCTCGGGCTCGTCGGTCTCGGGCTGCTCGGTCTCGTCAGCGGGCGGCGGCAGCGGACCCGGATCATGGCCGCCGGCAAACTTGACCAGCGCGTCGACGCGGGACTGCACCGAGGGGTGAGTCGCGAACAGATCGGCAAAGCCTTCGCGCGGATTGTCCAGGCACAGCTCCATCACCGCGGAGGTCGCGCCCGGTAATTCGCCACGGCCTTCGATCTTGCGCAGCGCCGAGATCATGGCATCAGGGTTTTTGGTCAGCTCGACCGAGCCGGCATCGGCGAGATATTCGCGCGAGCGCGACAGTGCGAGCTTGACCACCTGCGACACCAGCCAGGCCACCACGATCAGCACGACCGCGATGATGATGACGATGATTGCGCCGCCGCCGGAATTCTTGTTGTCGCTCGACGATGAGGATGAGCGGGACGACGAGGAGGAGCCCGACGACCAAGATCCGCCACCGGAGCTCCAGCTCAGATTGGTGAACAGGCGGAAGAACAATTCGCCGAAGAATCCGACCACGCCGGCGATGATCACGGCGACCACCATCAGCTGCACGTCGCCGTTCTTGATGTGGGTCAGCTCGTGGCCGAGCACCGCCTCGATCTCCTGGTCGTTCAGCGCCTTGAGCAGACCCGTGGTGACGGTGACGGCATATTGCCGCGGATTGAGGCCGGTCGCGAACGCGTTCAGCGCCGGAGAATCCATGATCTTCAGCTTCGGCATGGTGATGCCGCGCGAGATGCAGAGATTTTCCAGGAGATTGTAGAGCCGCGGCTCCTCCTGCCTGGTGACGTCGCGGCCGCCGGTGACCGCGTCGATCATCGACTGGTGGAAGAAATAGGCGATGGCGATCCAGGCAATCGCCGCGGCCGTCGCAAAGGGGAAGGCGACAATGAGGTCGTGGAAGCCCCGGTTCAGATAATAGGCGACGGTGCCGTTGCCGTTGGTGACGACCTCGGCGACCAGCGCGCCGGCAAAGACCAGCACATAGACCAGCGCGAACAGGCCGGCGAGCAGCAGCATCGAACGAAACTTGTTCGAGGCGATGTGCGTGTAGAGACCATACGCGGCCATGACTGCTTCCGTTAGCTTCGGTCATTCCGGGGCACGCCAACGGCGTGAACCCGGAAACCAGAGCTTAGTGTCGCGGTCGAGGTTCCGGGTTCGCGTCTTCGACGCGCCCCGGAACGACGAAGGTGAGGATCATGCTGCAATCAGAACTTCACCTGAGGGGCGGCCTCGACCTCGGTGCGGCTGGTGCCGAGATCGAAGAAGTCCTTCTTGGTGAAGCCGAACATGCCGGCGAACAAAGCGGCGGGCATCTGCTGGATGCCGGTGTTGTACTCCTGGACCGCGTTGTTGAAGAAGCGGCGGCTCGCGGCAATCTTGTTTTCGAGGTCGGAGAGCTCGCTCGCGAGCTGCTGGAAATTGGCGTTGGCCTTGAGGTCCGGGTAGGCCTCCGACAGCGCGATCAGCCGGCCGAGCGCGCCGGAGAGCTGGTTTTCGGCCGCGGACACCTGCGCCGGTCCCTGCGCCGACATCGCCGAATTGCGCGCCTTGATGACGTCGTCGAGCGTGCCGCGCTCGTGCGAGGCATAGCCCTTCACCGTCTCGACCAGGTTCGGGATCAAATCGTGACGCTGCTTGAGCTGCACGTCGACATCGGCAAAGGCCTGGCCGACGCGCTGGCCCAGCGCCACCAGCCGGTTGTAGGCGCTGAACGCCAGGAACACGAGGACGACGATGACGCCGAGAACGATCCAGCCGGTCGACATGGAGGACTCCTGAAGAGGGAAGAAGGCGGGCGCTAGGGTAGACCAAATTGGCGCAGGGCGAGAGCCCCGGCGCAGAGGGAAGGTAAGGCTTGGTCGGAACAGGAACCATCCAAGTTCAAGGAGAAAGCCCTGAACGAGGTTAACTTTCGGCAATAACGGCCTCGCCCCAGCGCCAGCGCCGGGCGCTTGCGTAGGCCGCTTTGTCGCGCCGCGGGACTTTCGCGAGGTCGACACCGTCCCCGGTGCAAAGCTTTGCCGTGACCTCGACCTTGCCGACCTCAGGTGGCGCCAGCACGCGTGCGGCGCGGATTGCCGGCGGCGTGCGGGTCAATGCGACATAGATGAAGCGTTCGTCCTCGAACGGCACCTCGGCGCCCTTGATCTGGCGGTGCGCCTGGGAGCGCGGCAGACGCTGGTTGAAATGGCACCAGTCGGGTGCGATGAGCGGGCACGGTTTTTCGTGCGGGCAGGGCGCGGCGACGAAGGCGCCTTGCGCGATCAACTGCGCGCGCAGCGCGAGGATGCGGTCGTAGCCGGCAGGCGTGCCGGGCTCGATCACAACAAGCGCGTGGCGCGCTTTGGCCCACATCGTCTCCGCGAGCTTGCGCTGGTCGCCCTCGCTGAGTTCGCCGACGATGTAGCTCGCGACGACGAGATCGGCTTGTGCGACCTCGGCGAGGTTGGTGGCGGCATCACCGGGCAAATAGCGGCAATCGGCGAGGCGCGTGCTGTCGCGAGCGAGCTCGAGCGCGAGCCGGCTGAGCGTAGCGTTGGCGTCGAGCAGGGTGAAGTCCTGCAGGGACGGAAACGCTTCCGCGGCGGCCCAACTCGCGGTGCCAGGACCTGCGCCAACATCGAGCAGCGTTTCTGGTGCGAAGTCGGGCGCGATCTCAGCCAGCGCACTCAGGCTCGCAGCGACGGCCGCGTAGGTGGCCGGCATCCGCGCCAGCGCATAGGCAAGTGCATCGGCCTCCGACTTGATCGTGCCGGACCCGCCGCCGGCGCGATAGGTGGTCGAGATTTTCTGTGACCGCCATGCCGCGTCGGTGCGGGAAAAGCCCTGAAGCCTGGCGTCGAGCGCGACCTTGAGCTCAGCGGGAAGCGTGGGCGGGACCATTTTCATTCGCCGTCATCCCGGGGCGCGACGAAGTCGTGAACCCGGGATCTCGAGATGATGGCGCGAGATTCCGGGTTCTCGCTTCGCGAGCCCCGGAATGACGGCAGAGATATCACGCCACGTTCTGGTCGAGAATGTCCACGGCTTCGGCGAGGCTCACAGACACCAGCTGCGACACGCCGCGCTCGGCCATGGTGACGCCGAACAGGCGGTTCATCCGCGCCATCGTGATCGGGTTGTGCGTGATGATGATGAAGCGCGTGTCGGTCGAGCCGGTCATCTCGTGCAGGAGGTTGCAGTACCGTTCGACGTTGTGGTCGTCGAGCGGCGCGTCGACTTCGTCCAGCACGCAGATCGGGGACGGGTTGGTGAGGAATACCGCGAAGATCAGCGCCATTGCGGTCAGCGCCTGCTCGCCGCCCGACAGCAGCGACAGCGTCTGCGGCTTCTTGCCCGGCGGTTTTGCGATGATTTCGAGACCGGCCTCCAGAGGATCGTCGCTCTCGATCAGATGCAGCGCGGCCTCGCCGCCGCCGAACAGCTCGACGAACAGGCGCTTGAAGTGGTTGTTGACGACCTCGAACGAGGTCAGAAGCCGCTCGCGCGCCTCCTTGTTGAGGCTCTGGATGCCCTGGCGCAGCCGCTTGATGGCCTCGACCAAATCGTCGCGTTCGGTGACGAGGCCCGTGTGCTGGGTCTCGACCTCGCGCAGCTCTTCCTCCGCGCGCAAATTGACGGCGCCGAGGCGCTCGCGGTCGCGGCGCATCTTTTCGAGGTCTTCCTCGATGTCGTGCAGCGGCGGCAGCTCGGCGCCGGGCTCGATCTCGGCAAGGCCGGCGACGGCCTGCGGCTCGACTTCCAGCATGTCGCGGATCTCGCGCTCGATGTCCTCGAGCCGGCGCCGCGCGCCTTCCATGCGCTCCTCGGCCCGGGCGGTGGCCTCGCGGGCGCTCGACAAGGCTTCAAGCGTCAGCTTGGCAACGCGATCGGTCTCGGCCATCGCGGTCTCGGCGGTGGCGAGCGCGTCGGCGGCCATGCGGCGGTCGTTCTCGGCGTATTCGATCTCGGTGATCAGCGCGCTGCGCTTCTCGGCGAACAATGCGGGCGCGTTTTCGAGTTCGCTGCGCTCGATCGTGAGCTCGGCAATACGGGCCTGGATGGTGTCGATATGGGAGGCCGCGCTTTCCTTGCGGTTCGCCCACTCGGTACGTTCGGCGAGGATCGCCTGGACGCGGCGATCGGCCAGCTCAGCCTCGCGCGCCAGGGCCTGCGCCTCGGCGCGGACCTGAGCGGCGATGCGGCGATGGTTTTCGATGTCGCTCCGCACCGCGGCGAGACGCGTCTCGGTGTCCTCGCTCGACGGCAGCTCGCTGATGCCGGCTTCGGCGTATTCGTAGGCAGCCTCGGCCTCGGCGCGGTCGGCGGCAAGACGGCTATGCGCTTCCGACAGCGTCGCCTTGCGCGCGGCATGGCGGCTGATCTCGCGCTCGGCGGCGGCATGGCGCTCGCGCGCGACGTTCAGCTCGCGCTGCGCGGCACGCATGGCTTCGCGGCTGGCGCCTTCGGTGCTCGCCGCCATCTGAAGCTCGGACTCGGCATTCTCCAGCGCCTGGCGCTTGATCTGCGCGTCGATGCGGGCCTGCTCCAGCTCGTTCTCGATGTCGACGAGGCGGGCACGCTCGGCGAGGCGCCGTGCCGCGCCAGTCGGAGCGTGCGCGGCGGCGACAAAACCATCCCAGCGCCAGACATCGCCCTCGGGCGAGACCAGTCGCTGGCCGGTCTTGAGCTGGGCGACCAGTTCGGCCCCGCGCTCGCGCGGCACCACGCCGATCTGCGCCAGGCGGCGCGTCAGCTCGGCCGGCGCCTGCACATGGCTCGCGAGCGGGGTGACGCCCTCGGGCAGCTCCGGATCGCCGTCGGTGACGCCGACATTGGTCCAGCGCATCGGCGCGGAAGGGTCGATCGGCGCATCGAGATCGTCGCCGAGCGCGGCGCCGATGGCCTTTTCAAAGCCCTTGTCGACGGTGATGCCGTCGATGATCGGCGGCCACAGATTCTTGGTCTCGCCGTTGACGATTTTCGAGATCGTGCGCGCCTCGGTGTCGAGCCGCTGCACGCGCTTGTCGGCTTCGACCAGCGGCGAGCGCGAGGCTTCCAGCGTCTGTCTTGCGGCGACATGCGCGGCTTCGCTCGCTTGAGCTGCAGCTTCCGAAGCCGCCAGCGTCTGCTCGGCGCTCTCGACCGCGGCGGTCAGCTCGTCGAGGTCGCCGAAACCGCCGGTCTCCGCAGCGAGCTTCTGCTCCTCGGCGGCAACATTGGCGATTTCCTGGTCGAGGCGGGCGAGCTTGTCGCGGTGGGTGCGGACGTTGGCCTCGAGCTGGTTGCGCTTGGCGGTGAGGTCGGCGAGCGCGGTGGTGAGCTCGGCGAACTGCTGCTCGGTCTCGGTCAGCACCGCCTCGGCTTCGGCGACACGCTCGTCGACGCCGGAACGCTTCTCGACGCGCGACTTGATTTCTTCCTTCAGCTCGGCGTCTTCGGTGTCGAGCCGCTGCAGCGCGACGTCGGCATCCATGGTTTGTTGCTGAGCGCGGGAAATATCGCCTTCGAACTGGGCGAGACGACGCTCGAGTTCGGCGACGCGCTCCTTGGCGCGCTCTTCCTCGCGGTCGAGCTGCTCGCGGGCATTGGTCAGGCGCTGCAGGCCTGCGGCGGCGCGCGCCTCGGCATCGCGCAGCGCCGGCATTTCGGCGGCGCGGATCGCCTGGATACGCGCGGCCTCGGCCTGATGCTGGGTGCGCTCGGCCATCTCGCGCACGGCAAGGTCATGCGTCTGGCCCGATTCGTTGACGTCGGCATGGGCGCCGATCCAGCGTAGATGGAATAGCGTCGCTTCCGCCTTGCGGACCTTGGCCGCGACTTCGCGATAGCGCACCGCCTGGCGGGCCTGCTTCTTCAGGCCTTCCATTTGCCCTGCGAGCTGGCCGATCACGTCCTCGACGCGGGTAAGGTTGGTCTCGGCTGCCTTCAGCCGCAGCTCGGCTTCGTGGCGGCGGGCGTGCAGACCGGCAACGCCCGCGGCGTCTTCCAGCACGCGGCGGCGCTGCTCGGGCTTGGCCTGGATGATCTCGCCGATCTTGCCCTGGTGGACGAGGGCCGGCGAGCGAGCGCCGGTGGCGGCATCTGCGAACAGGATCTGCACGTCGCGGGCGCGCACGTCGCGGCCGTTGATGCGATAGACCGAGCCCGCCTCGCGCTCGATGCGGCGGGAGATTTCGAGAATCTGGCTGTCGTTCATCGCCGCCGGCGCGGTGCGATCGGCATTGTCGATCGTCATCGTCACTTCGGCGTGGTTGCGCGCCGGACGGTTGCCGGAACCGGCGAAGATCACCGCGTCCATGTCGGCGGCGCGCAAGCTCTTGTAGGAGGTTTCACCCATCGCCCAGCGCAGCGCCTCGACGAGGTTCGACTTGCCGCAACCGTTGGGTCCGACCACGCCGGTGAGGCCAGGCTCGATGACGAAGTCCGTGGGCTCAACGAAAGACTTGAAGCCGTGAAGGCGCAGGCGGGTGATTTTCATAAGCACGCATCTCTGTTGGCAGGCGCGAATCCCCCTGCCCGGACAATACCATGGAAGGCAATGTCGCTGTCTGGGCGAGTCGCGCGGGGCGCCTCATGCGGCGGACAATGGCCGCGGTGCGCCGCGAGGGCAACCAGCGAAAGCCGCTTTTCCCAAGGGATTTATGCCGGGAAAGATACGGCTTTCGAGATGCGAATCAGGATCTTGACGAGCGAATCAGCTCTTCAGCAGCGGATTGATCTTCTTGGCGAACTCCTCGAACGAAGCCTCGCCCTTGATCTTCTCGCCGTTGATGAAGAAGGTCGGCGTCGAATCCACCTTCAGAACGTCGCTGGCGTATTTCTGGTCGGCGGCGATCTTGTCGAGCAGCGCCTGGTCCTTCAGGCAAGCTTCCACCTGCTGCTGGGTGAGGCCGGCCTGCTTGCCGATCCGCGTCAGGGTCTCCGTGGTGTTCTTCGCCACCCAGTCGTTCTGCTGGCGGAACAGCATGTCGGTGACGGCGAAGTATTTCGCGGCGTCGCCATTGGCGATGCAGCGCGACAGCATCGAGCCCGCAGCGGCCTTGATGTCGAGCGGGAACTCGCGGAAGACGTAGCGGATCTTGCCGGTGTCGATGTACTCCGACTTGATCTTGGGGAACACCTGCTCGTTGAAGGCCGCGCAGTGTGGGCAGGTCATCGAGGCGAATTCGGTGATGGTCACAGCGGCGTCCTTCGGGCCGAGCGCCATGTCGGGCAGCGATACGGGCTTGGCCACAGCAGCGGCGTCCTGCGCCATGGCTTCAGGGATCAAGGCTTCGGAGATGAACCGCAGCGGCGAGAGCCCGGCGAGCGCGGCAAGACCGGTCAGCGACAACATCGTGGTGAAGGCGCGGCGGGTGATGATCAAGGTCGGCTCCCGAATTGGCGTGGTCTTGCCCGAGGTGCGTATCGAGGTTCCCGGGCGGCCTGTCGCTAGCTTGAAACGTGGTTTGAGGCAATGGCGAGCGGTAGCAACGGGTCCAGAATAGCCCGGGAATGAGGCTCAATTTCGCTTGATGGCGGCTCCGAGCCGCGCCAGCGCCGTCTTCAATTCCTCGTCCTCGATGTCGCCCAGGCTCTCCGCCACCTTGGCGACGGCCTTGGGGTCCGGCGGGCCGGGTCGCTTGCGGACCCGGGGTCGCGACAGGGGGGCCTGGCGGAAGGCGAGCTTGCCGACCGCGCTCCAGCCCAAGAAGCGGTTCACCCGTTCCAGGATCACGTCGGCCGAGTGCTGGATTTCCAGCGCCATCGGCCCCTCGACCCGCAGCACCAGCGTCGCCGGCTCCTGCGGCTGGCCCTCCACGGGCCGCGGCCACTGCATCTTCAGCGGCTCGGCATGGGCCGCGATCTCGGGTCCCGCGATCTGCGCCCACCGCGTCACCAGCTCGCGCGCCGCAAATCCCTGCTTGGCATAGGCCTCGGCAAAGACGTCGTTGAGCAGGATCCCGAGCGGCTTGGCGCTGATGGGCCCGGGTTTGGGAGGGAATTTGGCCATGGGGCCTTATAGCACTCCGGCGTGGGCCGGCAGACTCTCCGCAGCGAAGAAAGACGTGGATGCCCGCGACGAGCGCGGGCATGACGTGGAGAGGCCGGTGCGTTGTCGCTACTGTGAGAGTATGAGCACCAAATCCGCCCGGATGGCGACATCGGAACCCAGACCGTCAGAGACCGTGTCGCGCCCAGTCGCGTTGCTCGCCTGGTACGACCGCCACCGCCGCAGGCTGCCCTGGCGCGCGGCGCCCGGCGAGACGTCGGATCCCTATCGCGTCTGGCTCTCGGAGATCATGCTGCAGCAGACCACAGTGAAGGCGGTCGGGCCCTATTTCGAGAAATTCGTCGCGCGCTGGCCTGACGTCACGGCCTTGGGAACCGCCTCGCTTGATGACGTGCTGCGGATGTGGGCCGGGCTCGGCTATTATTCGCGTGCGCGCAATCTTCATGCCTGTGCGGTCGCTGTGACGCGCGAGCATCGCGGTGTCTTCCCCGATACGGAGGAGGGGCTGCGGGCGCTCCCGGGAATTGGGCCCTACACAGCGGCGGCGATTGCCGCGATCGCGTTCGACCGCCACACCATGCCTGTCGACGGCAATATCGAGCGCGTGGTGTCGCGCCTGTATGCGGTCGAGGAGGAGCTGCCGCAGGCCAAGCCGTTGATCCAGCGGATGGCGGCGACGCTGCTGGCCAACGCGCGTGCCGGCGACAGTGCCCAGGCCCTGATGGATCTGGGCGCCTCGATCTGCACGCCGAAGAAACCGGCCTGTTCACTATGCCCATTGAACGAGGATTGTGTGGCGCGCGCGCAGGGCACGCAGGAGACGTTTCCGCGCAAGGCGCCGAAGAAGAGTGGGACGCTGCGGCGCGGCGCTGCCTTCGTCGTCACGCGTGGCGATGAGCTGCTGGTCCGCTCGAGGCCCGAAAAGGGCCTGCTCGGCGGCATGACCGAGGTGCCGGGCTCGAACTGGCTCGCCGGACAGGAAGACGCAGCGGCGAAGCGGCAGGCGCCTGAGTTGAAAGGGCTGTCGCGCTGGCAGCGCAAGGTCGGCGTGGTCAGCCACGTCTTCACGCATTTTCCGCTGGAGCTCGTGGTCTACACCGCGAAGGCCGAAGCCCGCACCCGGGCACCAGCGGGCATGCGTTGGGTGCCGATCGCGACGCTGGCCGATGAGGCGCTGCCGAACGTGATGCGCAAGGTGATCGCGCACGCGCTGGACCTTTCATCGGGGCCAGCTTCCTGACAGCACGCTGGCAGCAGCGCTGCGCTATCAGCATGCGATACGGAGGCTGCCAATGGTCAAGACCGCGCTCGACAACTTCAAGAGGCCGCCCTGCGCCGAGCTGCTCGGCTGGCGCCTGCTCGATGCTCGTCCCGACGAGGGGTGGATCAAGCTCGGCTTCGAGGGCAGACCCGAGTTCTGCAATCCGGCCGGCTTCATCCAGGGCGGCATGCTCTCGGCGATGCTCGATGACACGATGGGACCGGCGGTGCTGGTGATGAGCGAGGGCCGCCTCTACACCACCACCATCAGCATGACCGTGAATTTCCTCAGCCCCGCAAAGCCTGGCCCGATCATCGGCGAAGCCAGGGTGACGCAGCTCGGCAAGACCATCGCGTTCGTCGAGGCCAAGCTGATGGCGGAGGATGGCACGGTGCTGGCGACGGCCAGCGCGAGCGAGCGATTGCTGGAGGCGGCAAGGGTGGTGAAGTGAGGCGGGTGCCTGCGATTCGCCTCCGCCAAATTTCCGGGTCGTCATGCCCGGGCTTGTCCCGGGCATCCACGTCCTTGGTTGGCCTGAGCAAGTCGTGGATGGCCGGGACAAGCCCGGCCATGACGAATTCTGGAAATCCCAGCGACGCCCGAATGAAGCTCACACCCGCGCGCGCGCGTCCTTGCTCACGATCGGCGGCTTGGCGTTCAGCGCCTCGACCTGGAAGCCCGCGACGCGCTTGTAGTTCGCGGCGATGTCTTCCAGCTCTTTTTGTGACAGCACGTCGGTGACGACCTTGTAGCCGTCAGGCGCGCGTTCTTCGACGAGCTGCATCACCTGCTCGGGGCCGTTCTTGCGGTTGAGCAGCACGAGATCGGTGGTCGCAGGCCGCCGCTCGGCCTCATAGGCGAGCAGAGCTGCGGTCGTCGGGCCATGCGCCAGGATCTCGCGGGTGATGGTGCGGGCATCGAGGATCGCCTGCGAGGCGCCGTTCGAGCCGATCGGGTACATCGGATGCGCGGCATCGCCCATCAGCGTCACCTTGCCGAAGGTCCATTGCGAGACCGGATCGCGGTCGACCAGCGGATATTCATAGGCGTGCGGACAATTCCTGATCAGGCCGGGCACGTCGAGCCAGTCGAATGTCCAGCTCTCGAACCAGGGCAGGAACTCCTCCAGCCGCGCGGTGCGGTTATAGTCCTCGCGGCGCCATTGATAGGTCGGCGGCATGTGCCGCTCGGCGACCCAATTGATCAGGTGGTTGCCTGCAGCGTCCGGCTCCTTCGAGATCGGATAGCAGACGAATTTCAGGATCTCGTGACCGGCCATGATCATGGTGCGGCCGGTGAGGAAGGCTTTCGCCGGCGTGACGCCGCGCCAGAGGATGCGGCCGTTCCAGATCGGTGGGCCTTCGTTCGGATAGAGCTTTTCGCGCGCGGCGGAATGGATGCCGTCGGCGGCGATCAGGATCGCGCCTTCATATGTGCCTGCGGGCTTGCCGGTCGCCTTGTCGATGAAGTCGGCACGCACGCCGCTGGCCGTCTCGGTCCAGCCGGTCAGATGATGGCTGGTCAAAATGTTCTCGCGGCCGAGCCGCTCGATTGCGACATCGAGCAGGATCTGCTGCAGCGTGCCACGATGGATCGAGAACTGCGGCCATTTGTAGCCGGCTTCCAGCCCGCGCGGCTCGCTCCAGATCGGCTTGCCGTGCTTGGAGAAATAGGCGAGCTCGCGGGTCCGCACGCCGCTGGCGTCCAGCCTGTCCAGCAGCCCGAGCTCGATCAGCTCGCGCACCGCATGCGGCAGCACGTTGATGCCGACGCCCAGCGGCTTCAGCTCCGCGACGCTCTCGAACACTTTTACCGGCACGCCGATTTGATGCAGGCTGAGCGCGAGCGTCAGCCCGCCGATGCCGCCGCCGGCGATGAGGACCGTCATGACAAACCCCTCCGATTGCAGGCGTCTTGGCACAGGCGGGCGGATGTGGGCAACTGCGAAGAGGATGTCGTGCTCTAGACCTCGGGGGCAACAGCCGTTAACGTCCGGCTTTCCCATGAGGTCCGACATGCTCAAGCTCTACTACGCCCCCGGCACCTGCGCGCTCGCCACCTACATGACCCTCGAGGAGGCCGGCGCCGACTACACGGCTGAACGGCTGAGCCTCAAGGACAATCAGCAGAACAGCCCGGAATATCTCGCCATCAACCCGAAGGGGCGTGTCCCGGCCCTGGTGACCGACCGCGGCGTCCTCACCGAGACGCCGGCGATGCTGGCCTATATCGCGCAAACCTTCCCGAAGGCGAAACTCGCGCCGCTCGACGATCCCTTCGACTTCGCCCAGGTGCAGTCGTTCAACTCCTATCTGTGCTCGACCGTGCACATCAATCACGCCCACAAGCTGCGCGGCGCGCGCTGGGCGACGCAGGAGAGCTCGTTCGCCGACATGAAGGCGATGGTGCCGCAGACCATGGGCGCCTGCTTCAAGCTGATCGAGCAGAGGATGTTCAAAGGCCCCTGGGTGATGGGCGATCAGTTCACGGTCTGCGATCCCTATCTCCACACGCTCTCGCACTGGCTCGAAGGCGACAGCGTCGACATCAACGCCACGCCGAAGATCGCCGACCATTTCAAGCGCATGTCGGACCGCCCCGCCGTGCGCAAGGTGATGGACGCGCAGAAGGCGTGAAGCGATCTTGTAGGGTGGGTTAGCCCTGCAGATGCGCGAAGCGCATCTGCTCGGCGTAACCCACCTCTTGACTATCAGCGGAAACAGAAGTGGTGGGTTACGCCTTCGGCTAACCCACCCTACAAAGCTTTCTTCTCCAACTCCCGCCCCGTCTCCAGCATCAGCCGCCGCAGCCAGATCGAGCCCGGGTCCATCTGCGCCCGGGTCGGATAGAACATGAACTGCTCGTCGATCCCGGGATCGAGCGGCGGCGCGACGGTGACGAGGCCGAGCTGCTTCGACAGCGCGGCGATCAGCCGCCGCGGCACGAAGGCGACGAGGTCGGTCCGGGCGGCGACGTGCAGGGCCTCGAGATAGCCCGAGACCACCAGCGAAATGTGCCGCTCGATGCCTTTGCTGCGCAGCCAGGTGTCGATCAGGTCCTCGGGCTGGCCGCGGATGATCACGCCGACATGGCGCGCGGCGAGGAACGCCTCGCGCCGCTTCAGCTTCGGCGCAAGCGGGTGGCCGCGCCGCACGGCGAGCGCATCGCCGTCGGTGTAGAGCAGCTGGCGATGAAAACCCTTGAAGGCGTTGCCGATCGAGATCACGAGGTCGATGGTGCGGGCGAACTCGGCGTGAAAGATCGCCGGTCCCCGCCACGGCACGACGTCGATGCGGACATTGGGCGCAAGGCGCGTGACCTTCTCCATTAAGGGCGGCATCAATAGCTCGACCGCGAGATCAGGCATCATCAGGCGGAACTGCCGCTCGCTGCGCGCGGCGTCGAATTCGTCGGGCACGAACAGCCCGCGCACCTGGTCCAGCGCCTGCGCCAGCGGCCCGCGCAGGGCTTGCGCCCGCGGCGTCAGCTCCATCCGTGCGCCGGTTCGCACCAGCAGCGGGTCGCCGAAGATATCGCGCAGCCGCTGCAGGGCGTGGCTGGTGGCCGGCTGTGACAGCCCGATGCGCATGGCGGCGCGGCTGACATTGGCCTCGCGCAGCAGCGCGTCGAGCGCAGTCAGGAGGTTGAGATCGAGCGAATTCAAATTCATGAGGCGAATAGATATCATATTCGCTATCGATTTGAAGAATTCCAATCAAGCGGCGATGTTCTCCCGTGTTGCCATGAAAAGGAGATGCCGCCATGAGCGCTGCCGCCAACAAGAAACTGATGCAGGATATTTTCGCCGCCGCCGCCAGCCCCGATCCTGATGTCCGCGACCGGTCGCTGTTCGGCGCAAGCCTTGCCGACGACGCCAAATGGATCGTCACCGGCCAGTATTCCTGGTCGCGCACCTTCACTGGCAAGGACGCGATCCTCAAGGATCTGCACGGCTATGTGCGCTCCCGCCTGCGCGACCGCGCGCGCACGGTCGCCGAGCGCTTCATCGCCGATGGCGACATCGTCGTGGTCGAGGCCAAGGGCGACAACGTCACACTGGAGGGCGTGCGCTACGACAACGACTATTGCCTGGTGTTTCGGTTCGAGGACGGCAAGATCAAGGAGATCCGCGAGTACTGCGACTCCGTGCTGACCGAGAAGGTGCTGGGCCGGTTCCCGCAAGCAGCAATCAGGGCCGCTGGCTGATCCGGCTGCGGCGGGCGGTTGCTTGGCAGGCGCCCGCCCGCCTGCGTCTCCGCCCGAGCAGGAAGGACACAATTAACAAGTGTGCTTCATGGTGTCGCCGCGCAGCGAGAAACGCCGTGAGGACGTTCGGCTGCTCGAATCCGGGGGGCGGCATCATGCGGGGCATTCGTTTGAGAATCCGGGGACGTCTTTACGCCGGGTTCACGGCTCTTGCCGCCGTGGGCCTGATCATGACCGTGGTTGCCGTCTGGAACCTGTGGACGGTCCAGGACCAGGTCGCGAAAATGTCCGCCTTCTCGGACAATGCAGCGCGCGTTCGGGAAATATCGGTCCATCTCCAGGCGCTGCAACGGGCCAATCTGGGCTACATCTATGACGCCAACGAACCCGCCTTCAAGGAGGCCGCGGAGCGGGAGGCGGCGGCGGTCGAGTTGCTGAAAGCGGCCTCGGCGGCGTCCTTCACCGAGGAGCGGCGCAAGATCTACGACGGCCTCATCGGCGATATCGACAAGCTGCAGGCGCTGCGCGAGCGCATGGGCGCGGCGGTCAAGGAGACCACGAAGGGCAAGGCCGCCCTGCTGCCCGGTGGCGAGGAACTGAACACCTATGCCGGCAAGCTGGTCATTGCGGCGCATGGCACCCACGATCCCGAGATCACCGCGCCCGTCGCCGACCTCGAGTCCAAGATCCTGCAGGCGCGTCTGGCGAGCTGGCGCTTCCTCGCCATGCGCGATTCCAAGGCGTCCTCGACCTTCAGAGCCAATACCGAGAGGGCGCAGCAACGGATCACGGCGCTCCAGGACGGCACCCTGCCGGAGCAGGTCAAGTCTGCGCTCGCGCCCGTCAGGACCTCGCTGTCGTCCTACCAGGCGGCGTTCGAGGCGACGTCCGCCGCAATCCTCGTGGCGGAGGAGACCTACCGCAACAACATTGCGCCCCTGATCGCCGGAAGCATCGACAAGCTCAAGGTCGCGGATGCCGAGCTCACGGCCGACTCCCAGAAGACGCGAACGATCGCCGCAGGCGTCATCGCCAGCACGACGTGGATTCAGGCGGCCGCAGGTGGCCTCGCAGTCGTATTCAGCGTGATCGTCGCCTTCCTGATCGCCCGCAGCATCGTCGGTCCGCTGACCTCGATGACGCGCGCGATGGGTCGGCTCGCCGGCGGCGACCTCGCGGTCGAGATCCCCTCGCGCGGCAAGACCGACGAGATCGGCGACATGGCCAAGGCGATCCAGGTGTTCAAGGACAGCATGATCGACACCGAGCGCCTGCGCCACGAGCAGGCCGAGAGCGAGGCGCGGCAGGCCGAGGATCGCAAGAAGGACATGGTCCTCCTCGCCGACCAGTTCGAGCAGGCGATCGGCGAGATCGTCGACACCGTGTCGTCGGCCTCCAGCGAGCTCGAGGCCTCGGCCGGCACGCTGACGACGACGGCGACGCGCGCCCAGGACCTGTCGACGGAAGTCGCCTCCGCATCGCAGGAAGCCTCGGCCAACGTCCAGGCCGTCGCATCGGCGACCGAGGAGCTCTCGTCCTCGGTGAGCGAGATCGCCCGTCAGGTCCAGGACTCCGCCCGCATCGCCGGCGAGGCGGTGGAGCAGGCAAGCAAGACCAATGCCCGCGTCAGCGAGCTCTCCAAGGCGGCTGCCCGCATCGGCGACGTGGTCGAGCTGATCAGCACCATCGCCGGCCAGACCAATCTGCTGGCGCTCAACGCCACCATCGAGGCCGCGCGCGCGGGCGAGGCCGGCCGCGGCTTTGCCGTGGTCGCCTCCGAGGTCAAGGCGCTGGCCGAGCAGACCGCAAAGGCGACCGGCGAGATCGCCCAGCAGGTCTCCGGCATCCAGACCGCGACCGAAGAGTCGGTCGGCTCCATCAGGGAGATCAGCGGCACCATCGAGCGGCTGTCGGAAATCTCCTCGGTGGTCGCCGCGGCGGTGGAAGAGCAGGGCGCAGCGACGCAGGAGATCTCCCGCAACGTCCAGCAGGCCGCGCACGGCACCCGGCGCGTCTCGACCAATATCGGCGACGTCCAGCGCGGCGCGGCCGAGACCGGCTCGGCCTCGTCGCAGGTCCTGTCGGCGGCGCGCTCGTTGTCGACAGACAGCAACCGATTGAAGACCGAGGTCGCAAAGTTCATCGCGTCGGTCAACGCTGCCTGAGGTGCCTGAGCATGGCCGGGGAGCGACCGCGGGTTTGCCGGGCGGTGTCCGTGGTGCGCAGATCAGCCGGCGTAGACGAAGCCGATGCCGGCCGCGACGATCATCGCGGCGCCGACCGCTTCCAGGCGAAGCCCGAGCTTGGCCGCGAGATGCATGTCGAAGGCCCGCGCCTTGCGCTCCGAGCCGCGCGCGTAGCCGTGCACGATGACATCGTGATTGAAATTGTCGTGCGCCTCGTTGCTGCTCGCGAGCCCGACGCAGATCACGAGCACGCCGAACAAAGCGAGGCCGAAAAAGCCGAGCAGGGCGATCAGGAACATCGGAAACATGCCGACCAGGAAGATCGGCAGCAGCGGCACCAGCAGCAATGTCTCGGACTGTCGTCGCATGGGAGCCGGACCGTCAGGACGGTTTGATGGTTCAAAGGTAGTCCTGATGGCGACAGCGTCCAATCAACACTATGTCATTCCGGGGCGCGCCGCTTGGCGCGAGCCCGGAATCCACTGGGCCGCAGTGCCGTAGGGTGGGCAAAGGCGCAAAGCGCCATGCCCACGTCTTCGCATCATTCGGGCAGGACGTGGGCACGCTTCCGCCTTCGCTCTACGAGCTACGGCGGACAAGTCGCTTTGCCCACCCTACCCGCTACGAGATCGTGATCGGATCTACTCCGCCGCCATGCCGGCGCGGATCTCGGCGCGGAGCTCGTCGATCAGCTTGAGACCCTTGTTGGTCTCGACATGCCAGAAGGTCCAGCCGTTGCAGGCCTGCGCGCCTTGCGCCACCGCGCCGATGCGGTGGATCGAGCCGACCTTGTCGCCGAACATGATGGCGCCGTCGGCACGCACCAGCGCACCGAGCTTCTTCTTGGCGTCGAACAGTTTTGTGCCGGGCATGATCATGCCGCGCTCGATCAATTCGGAGAACGCCACGCGCGGCGCCTCGCGCGCGGTCATGAACGGGGCGAGGCTCTCTTCCGGCAGCGGCTCGACCGCGGCGATGCGCGCCTCTGCCGCCTTGGCATAGGTCTTGTCGCGCTCGAAGCCGATATAGGAACGGCCGAGGCGTTTGGCGACCGCACCGGTGGTGCCGGTGCCGTTGAAGGGATCGATCACGAGGTCGCCGGGCTTGGACGAGGACAGCAGCACGCGCGCCAGCAGGCCTTCCGGCTTCTGCGTCGGGTGCACCTTCTTGCCGTCGGCGCCCTTGAGGCGCTCCTCGCCGGTGCAGAGCGGGATCAGCCAGTCGGAGCGTGCCTGCACGTCCTCATTGGCCGCCTTCAGCGCCTCGTAGTTGAAGGTGTAGCCCTTGGCCTTTTCGTCACGCGCGGCCCAGATCATGGTCTCGTGCGCGTTGGTGAAGCGGCGGCCGCGGAAATTCGGCATCGGATTGGTCTTGCGCCAGACGATGTCGTTCAGCAGCCAGAAGCCGAGGTCCTGCATGATCGCGCCGACGCGGAAGATGTTGTGATAGGAGCCGATCACCCAGATCGTCGCCGACGGCTTCATCGCAGCCCGCGCGGCGAGCAGCCAGGCGCGGGTGAAATCGTCATAGGCGGAGAATGAATCGAACTTGTCCCAGTCGTCGTTGACGGCATCGACATGGGATTCGTCGGGGCGTTTGAGATCGCCCTTGAGCTGCAGATTGTAGGGCGGATCGGCGAACACGAGATCGACCGAACCTGGCTTGAGCTTCGACATCTCGGCGACGCAATCGCCGACAATGATGCTGTGCGAAGCAGACTCAAAGTTTGTGCGGGGCGCCTTTGCAGACGCCCCGCGACGCGACACTACCATGACTCAAGAACTCTGACTCAGGCGACGCTGTCGGCGACGCGGGACCAAACAACCGACTGGCCGTTACAATGGAGCGGCAAAGTAAAAATCGACTTAACCCGCCACTTTCGTGAGCAGGCCCCACATCGCCCGTTGTACGCGAGAAGCTGCGCGCAATTGCCGTGTTTTATAGTGTGTTTCGCGTTTCTTCGCGTTGCGGGGGTGGCTGGATCTGCAAAAGACTCTCAAATTTCTCTCGGAAAAAATTGCTTGGCCCTCGGAAAAAATTGCTGGCGTCGCAGGTTGTCGCACTAGGCAATAATTGCCGAGCGGGATATTGATTAACGCAATGGAAATTTTAGGTATGTGGCGCGTTAAGGTTTTCGCATTTCCGCGTGCCCGCGCCGTATGATCGCCGACCTAAGGGAAGCCCGCCATGCGTTACGATGATTTCCGCCGCAGCGACGATATCGAGGATCGTCGCGACGACGGTGGTGGAGGATTCGGCGGCGGAGGCGGCGGCTTCGGTCTGCCGATGGGCGGTGGCGGCCTCGGCATCGGCACCATCATCGTGCTTGGTCTGGTCGGCTACGCCTTCGGCATCGACCCGCGCATCCTGATCGGCGGCGCCGAGATCCTCACCGGTGGCGGCCAGGCGCCGAGCTACCAGAGCGACCGTCCCTCCAGTCAGGCCAAGCGCGGCGCGCCGACCGACGAGATGGGCAGCATGATCTCCGGCATCCTCGGCGAGATCGACGATCGCTGGAGCGAGATCTTCCAGGCGAGCGGCCAGTCCTACACCGGTCCGAAGGTCGTGCTGTTCCGCAACGCCACCAATGGCGGCCGCTGCGGCCGGGCGGAATCGGCGATGGGGCCGTTCTACTGCCCGCCGGACCGCACCATCTTCCTCGACACCTCTTTCTTCCGCGAGGTCGAGACGCGCTTCCGCGGCTGCTCCGGCAAGTCGGCGTGCAATTTCACCTCCGCCTACATCATCGCGCATGAGGCCGGACATCACATCCAGAACCTGCTCGGCATCATCCCCAAGGTGACGCGGCTGCAGCAGCAGGCGAGCAGCAAGGCCGAGTCGAACGCGCTCCAGGTGAAGGTCGAACTGCAGGCCGATTGTCTGTCCGGCATCTGGGTCAATCGCGAAGCGAAGAAGCGCCCGAACTTCCTCGAGGCCGGCGACATCGACGCCGCGCTGACCACGGCGAGCGCGATCGGCGACGACACGCTGCAGCGCCAGGCGACGGGGCGTGTGGTGCCCGACTCCTTCACCCACGGCTCGGCCGCGCAGCGCAAGCAATGGTTCATGACCGGCTATCAGCAGGGCACGCTGCAGGCATGCAACACGTTCGGCGGCGGCGGGCCGTAGCAAGGCTATTAGTGGCGTCATCCTGAGGTGCTCGCCTCTTCGGCGAGCCCTAGAGGATGGCGAGCCCGCGGCCCATCCTTCGAGGCGCGCTTGCGCGCGCACCTCGAGGGCGAACGCAAGTGCGTTCGTCCCGGGATGACGGGTAGGAGAGAAGGTGCAACGAAATGGCCTCCATCGACGAATCCAAGCAGTTCATCCCGCTCAACATCGCGGTGCTCACCGTCTCCGACACGCGCGCGCTGGCCGATGACAAATCCGGCCAGACGCTCGTCGACCGGCTTACAGCAGCCGGCCATCATCTCGCCGCGCGCGAGATCGTCACCGACGATGTCGAGGCCATCCGCGCCGTCATCCGCCGCTGGATCGCAGATAGCAGCGTCGATGTCGTCATCACCACCGGCGGCACCGGCTTCACCGGGCGCGACGTCACGCCGGAGGCGATCGAGCCGCTGTTCGAGAAGCGCATGGACGGTTTCTCGATCGCCTTCCACATGCTGAGCCATGCCAAGATCGGCACCTCGACGATCCAGAGCCGCGCCACCGCTGGCGTTGCGGGTGCGACCTACATCTTCTGCTTACCCGGATCGCCCGGCGCCTGCCGCGATGGCTGGGACGGCATCCTCGCCAGCCAGCTCGACTACCGCACACGCCCCTGCAATTTCGTCGAGATCATGCCGCGCCTGGACGAGCACCTGCGCCGGCCGAAAGCGCAGGGCGCGACGGTGTAGGTGCGGAAGATCCCTCGGAAGTCGCTCCGCATCATCGGTGTCGTAGCGTCGTAGGGTGGGCAAAGCGACAGCGTGCCCACGGCTTTTGTTCGATCGAGAAAGATCGTGGGCACGGCGCAAGTGCGCCTTTGCCCACCCTACGAGACCAGACTCGCCGGAGATTCTTTTCCCAGTTTCGTAGGGTGGGTCAGCTCAGCGGCTGCGCAAAGCGCAGGCGTTGAGCGTAACCCACCATCTTCGATCGGCATCTTCGGAAAGCGTGGTGGGTTACGGCTTCGCCTAACCCACCCTACGAGACCGCGCTCGTGGCGACATCGCTACAGATCCATCTCCCAGGTCTCGCCCACAAGATCATGCCCAAAACTGTGATGCGGCTTGGTTGCGACCAGCTCGAAGCCGGCGCTCTTGTAGATGCCGCGAGCGGCTACCAGGATGCTCTGCGTCCACAGCGTCATCCTTTTGTAGCCCCGCTCGCGCGCGCCCCGGATGCATTGCTCGACCAGCGCGCGGCCGACACCGAGGCCGCGCGCCTTCTTCTCCACCTGCAGCAGGCGCAGCTTGGCGAGCTCGTCGGTGGCCTTGACCAGGAAGACCGAGCCGACCGGCTCGCCATCCAATTCGGCGATCCAGCAATGCTCGCGTGCGGCGTCGTAGGACTTGATGAACTGTGCGCAGATCTCGGCGACCAGCGCCTCGTAGCTGATGTCCCAGCCGTAGTCCGCGGCATAGGCGGCGCCTTGCTTGGAGATGACCCAGCCCATGTCACCGACGCGGTGGCTGCGCAGCACGACGGATGCGGGCTGGCTCTGGCGTTGCTCGAGCACGGCCTGGACGGTCGCCATCGCCTGGGTAAGCCGCGCTGCATCGCCGGCCGAGAGCCGGGCCAGCATGGCGGCAACCTCGTTTTGCGAGCCCAGGTTCAGCTTGGCAAAGGCCTGGCGGCCCTTGGTGGTGAGGCTGAGCTGGTACTGCCTGCGATCCGCGGGCAGGGGCGTGCGCGTGATCAGCCCCTGTTCGTCGAAGCTCTGGACGATGCGGCTGAGATAGCCGGGGTCGAGGCCGAGCTCATTGCCAATCTCCTTCGCCGAAGCGTCGTCGCGATGCGCGAGCTCATAGAGCACGCGGGCCTCGCTCAGCGAGAACGGGCTCTTGCCGAGGTGCTGGTCGAGCACGCCGAGCTTGCGGGTATAGAAGCGGTTGAAGGCGCGCACCGCTGCGATCTGGTCGTCGACACCGCTGATAGCCATGGAACTGATTGGCATGGGACACCTCAATAATTGCCATTGTCAAATAATTATTTGACTTTGGCAAGTATGTGGTGGCCTCACCCGACCATGACGATCCGGCTGCGCAGCAACGTCCGGGAGGAACGGCCGAGCCGCCGCAGCAGCCGGGCCTCGGAACGGCGGGCCTGGGGGGGATAGCCGCCGATCCGGTCGTAATGGTCTCGCGCGATCAAAAGCCCCTGATCGCCGAGCGGGCCGACCAGCTTGCGCGCCACGAACCACAGCAGGTCGCGGAAACCGGTATTTGCGTAGGGCGAACGCGCGTAGCGAAACACGGCCGCGCGGTCCCGGCCACTGGCCGCGACGGCCTGGATGAATTGGGTTGTTTCCTCGATCCAGCCGGTGTCCAGCACCGCGCCGGCCGGGAGGAACATCAGCCACGGCGAACGGGCCTGGAGTGCGCCGGCGGCCAGCGCTGCGCCCTGCGAAGTTCCCTCATAGCCGATGAAACGGCAGCCGGCGACGTCGGCAACGCGCTCGATGACGCCGTTGCGGGTGCCGTCGACCAGCAAAACTTCCTTGATGATGCCCGCTGCGGCGCCGGGGACCAGCGCGGCCAGAGTTGCGACCGCCGTCTGCTCGACGCCTTCAGTCGCTATGATGACGCTCAGCATGATTGAGGCTTCGATATCAGCACTTCGGGAGAAGCGTAACTCGTTATGATATTGTCATAAACACGCAGCGATGCCGAGTGCAACTTTCGGCGGCGTTTGGTCGGGCCATGGTAAACCACCGCCGGTCCATCGCAGTCGAATGTGTCGCGCGCAGGGTGGTCATATTGCCGAATATTTCGGCGAGTGACGGGCTCGTGAACTTCAACGCGGGTTTTCTCCGTCGATGTCGTCGCGCGAGCCATGCTGCATCGGTAGTCTGCCACGGACCTTGCTGATGAGAAAAAAAGTTCAAGTGGGAAAAAAGTTCAAGCGCCGCCGCGCAGAGCGAGATGTCCAATGACCGTCGATCAACTTCCCGCTGGTGCGCTGTCAACATCGCCGAAGCCGGACCCCGCGCCGACCTTGCGGATCCGCGCCGTGATGCTCGGCGAACGCATCAACGCCTCGAACCTCGAACTCGGCACCCTCGTGTCCTCGACGCCGGCGGCGTTTCGCGTCCATGGCGGCCTCGCCGTGATCTTCCGCTACGGTGTCGTGGTGCTGATCGGCCTCCTCCCTTCGGAGGAGAAGGTGCTGCTCGACAGCCTGAAGTCCCGCGTGACCGGCGAGCTCAGCCCGATCGAGGAGGAGACCGCCCAGGCGCAGCTGTGCAAGGACGAAAGTGCCGAGGCGATCCAGCCAGGCGGGCCGATCTGCCTCTCCAAGTTCTCCGACGAGCGACTGCTGCTGATCGCGGACGCGCTCGCCAAGAGCACGTCACTGGCGCGCGACGAGCGGCGTGTCGCTGCGGTCTTCGATGTCATCGAGCCCTTTGCGCGGGAGCTTGCCGAGAAGGGCCGGACGTCGCGGCGCCGCAGGGGCATCCTGCAATTGATCGGCAATGCGCTGCTGGTGCAGCAGCGCGTCGCCGGCCGCGTCGCGGTCGCCGAGAAGCCCGATGCGCTCTGGGAAAAACCCCAGCTCGACCGGCTCTATGCGCGTCTCGAAGACGAGTACGAGCTGAAGGAGCGCCTCGACACGCTGGAGCGGAAGCTCACGGTTATTTCCGAGACCGCCGATGCGCTGACCGACATCATCGACACGCAACGCTCACTGCGGCTCGAAATCGCGGTGGTGGTGCTGATCGTGATCGAAGTCGTGATCGGGTGTGTCCAGATCTTCGCGGGGGGTCACTGAGCGTTGAGCCTGCGCGTTGTCGTGCCGGATGTCTCGGCGAGCGAAGTCTCGTAGGGTGGGCAAAGGCGCACTTGCGCCGTGCCACCACCTGTCCCGTATCATAAAAAGTGGTGGGCACGCTCCGCTTTGCCCACCCTACGATACTGTCCCCGCAGCTTGCAGCACCGCGACACAATGCCGTGCGATTGTCAGCTCCTCGTTGGTCGGGATGACGAACAGATCGACAGCACTGTCCTCCGCATTGATCCGCTCGCGCCCCTTCTCATTCGCCGCTGCATCGATGCGCACGCCGAGCCAGGCGAGCCGCTCGCCGATGGCGCTGCGGATCTCTTTCGCATGCTCGCCAATTCCGCCGGTGAAGACGAGGCCGTCGAGCCCTCCCAGCGTGTTCGCCATGACCGCGATCTCCTGCGCTGCGCGGAAGACGAAGAGATCGACCGCCTCGCGCGCCGAAGCCTCGCTGCTCGCCAGCAGCGTCCGCATGTCCGCGGAGAGGCCGGAGACGCCCAGCAGCCCTGACTCGTGATAGAGCAGATGCTGTAGATCTTCGCTCGTCATCTTCTCATGCTGGAGAAAATAAAGCAGCACGCCTGGATCGATCGCCCCGCAGCGGGTGCCCATCACGAGACCATCGAGCGGTGTCAGTCCCATTGTGGTGTCGACGCTGCGGCCCTCGCGCATGGCGCAAAGGCTCGCGCCATTGCCGAGATGGGCGATGACGACGCGCTTCGTGGCGAGTTGCGGCGCGATCTCGGCGAGCTGGCCTGCGACATATTCGAATGAGAGCCCGTGGAAGCCGTAGCGCCGCAGGCCCTGCACCTCGTAGCGCTTCGGGATCGCGAAGCGATTCATCGGCGGCATCATGCCGTGATGAAACGCGGTGTCGAAACAGGCGATCTGCGTCAGCGCAGGCCGGATCGTTCTGACCGGGTGGACCGGTGCGAGGCACCGCGGCTGATGCAGCGGCGCCAGCGGCGTCAGCGCCTCCAGCTTGGCGTAGACCTCGTCAGTCAATTCCACCGGGCCTGAATATTCCGGGCCACCATGAACGATGCGGTGACCCACAGCGCGCAAGCGGTGATCACCGAAGCGGTCCTCGACGAAAGCGAGCACGTCGGCGAACAGATGGCCGCCGTCGGCATCCGACGCCTCCCGCTGCGTCTCGAACAGGGCCTCGCCCGATGGGGTCTTGGCCACCAGCCGCGGCTTCGCCTCGTGCTCGTCAAGCAGGCCCTTGCAGAGCAGGGCAGGTTCGGTGCCCGAGATCTCGAACAAGCCGAACTTGATGCTCGACGAGCCCGCATTGAGGACGAGGACCGCGTCCGCCATGGCGCCGTCAATCGCCGGCTTCGGCCGGCGTGGTGCCGCCGGCACTGTTCTGCCAGACCCATTCCTGAATGTCCGGCATGTCCTCGCCATGCTCGCGTATGTAACGCGAATGCTCGATCAGCTTGTCGCGAAACCGCTGTTTGACCTGTGCGGCCTTGGTCGACAGGCCTGGCACGCGCTCGATCGCCTCGATCGCGAGGTGGTAGCGGTCGAGCTCGTTGAGCACGACCATGTCGAACGGAGTCGTGGTGGTGCCTTCCTCGGCAAAGCCGCGCACATGCAGGCCGGCATGGTTGGTGCGGTTATAGGTGAGGCGGTGGATCAGGTGGGGATAGCCGTGATAGGCGAAGATCACCGGCTTGTCCTTCGTGAACAGGCTGTCGAAATCGCGATCGGACAGGCCATGAGGGTGCTGCTCCCGGGGTTGCAGCGTCATGAGGTCGACGACGTTGACGACGCGGATCCTTAACTCCGGCAGCGCCTTGCGCAGCAGGTCGACGGCGGCGAGCGTCTCCAAGGTCGGCACATCGCCGGCGCAGGCCATCACCACGTCGGGTTCGCTGTTCGCGTCCTCGTTGCTGGCCCAGGTCCAGATGCCGATGCCGGCATCGCAATGCGTCGCGGCCTCCTGCATCGACAGCCATTGTGGCGCCGGCTGCTTGCCGGCGACGATGACGTTGACGCGGTTGTAGGTGCGCAGGCAATGATCGGCGATCCAAAGCAGCGTGTTGGCGTCGGGCGGGAAATAGATGCGGACGATGTCGGCTTTCTTGTTGGCGACGAGATCGACGAAACCCGGGTCCTGGTGGCTGAAGCCGTTGTGGTCCTGGCGCCAGACATGCGAGGTCAGGAGATAGTTCAGCGAGGCGATCGGCCGTCGCCATGGCAGGTGCCGCGTCACCTTCAGCCATTTGGCGTGCTGGTTGAACATGGAATCCACGATGTGGATGAAGGCCTCGTAGCAGGAGAAGAAGCCGTGCCGTCCGGTCAGCAGATAGCCTTCGAGCCAGCCCTGGCAGAGGTGCTCGCTCAAGACCTCCATCACGCGGCCGTCCTGTGCCAGATGCACGTCGTAAGGTTCGATCGGCTCCATCCAGACCCGTTCGGTCGCATCGAACACGGCATCGAGCCGGTTTGATGCGGTCTCATCAGGACCCACGATGCGGAAATTACGCTCCCCGGCGTTGAGGCGGATGACGTCGCGCAGGAACTTGCCGAGCTCGCGTGTGGCTTCGCTTGTCACGCCGCCGGGCTGCGGCACCTCGACGGCAAAGCTGCGGAAGTCGGGCAGCTTCAGCTCCTTCTTGAGCAGCCCGCCATTGGCGTGCGGGTTGGCGCCCATGCGTCTGTTACCTTGGGGCGCGAGGGCCTGAAGCTCGGGAACGAGCGCGCCGCTCGCGTCGAACAGCTGGTCCGGCTCGTAGCTGCGCATCCAGTCTTCGAGAATCTTCAAGTGAGCCGGGTTCTCGCGGCAGTTCGCGACGGGCACCTGATGCGCGCGCCAAAAGCCTTCAACCTTTTTCCCGTCAACCTCCTTCGGGCCGGTCCAGCCCTTCGGGCTGCGCAGCACGATCATCGGCCAGCGCGGCCGCTCCACGCTCGCACGCCCGTCGCGGGCGTGCAGCTGGATCGAGCGGATGCTGGCGATCGCGACGTCGAGCGCATCGGCCATCGCCCGGTGCATCAGCTTGGGATCGTCGCCTGCGACGAACAGCGGCTCGTGGCCGAATCCGCGGAACAGATCGCGGATCTCGCTGTCGGGCATCCGGCCGAGCACGGTTGGACCCGCGATCTTGTAGCCGTTGAGGTGCAGGATCGGCAGCACGGCGCCATCATGTGTGGGATTGAGGAACTTGTTCGAATGCCAGGACGCTGCCAGCGGGCCGGTCTCGGCCTCACCGTCGCCGACGACGCAGGCAACGATCAGGTCAGGATTGTCGAAGGCCGCGCCATAGGCGTGCACCAGCGCGTAGCCGAGCTCGCCGCCTTCGTGGATCGAGCCCGGCGTTTCCGGCGCTGCATGGCTCGGGATGCCGCCGGGGAAGGAGAATTGCCTGAACAGTTTTCGTAGCCCGTCCGCATCGCGCGGGATGTCAGGATAGACCTCGCTGTAGCTGCCTTCCAGATAAGTGTTCGCCACCATGCCCGGGCCGCCATGGCCGGGACCGCAGACATAGAGCACGCTCAGGTCCAGCGCGCGGATGACGCGGTTGAGATGCGCATAGATGAAGTTCAGCCCCGGCGTCGTGCCCCAATGGCCGAGCAGGCGCGGCTTGATGTGCTCGGGCCGGAGCGGCTCGCGCAGCAGGGGATTATCCAACAGGTAGATTTGCCCGACGGAGAGATAGTTGGCCGCACGCCAGTAGCGATCGAGGAGATCGAGGTCGCTGCTTGCAGCGGACGATTGTTGTTGAAATGTCATGATCATGCCGACCTTCGCCCGGGATCGTCATCAACCGGGTTCCGGCGAGAACGATCCTTCCGCCGCATCAAACGGGATCGAGGTCACGCGGTGTTGCGTGAGGTCAAAGGACCGCGCGCGAAGTTTGGGCAGCGCTACTGTGCATGGGGTTGTTTTCGCGTTTTCGATTCTTGTTCTTGATTTGTTCCTTTGGCGTGCTATCTTGAATGCATGAGTCCAGCTTCTTCTTCTGCTCTCAAGCACCCGCCGGTCACGGCGCCCTCCGAGCCGGCGGGTGCGCCTTCTGACTTCCCTGAACTGGCGGTCGCCATCGACCGCCAGCGCAGGCGGGGGCGGGGCGCCCAGTCCAACGCCAGTGGCCGCTATGAGGCCGAGGCGCGCGTCGCCTTCGACGATGGCTGGCAGAGCCTGGACGATCTGCCGCCGTTCAAGACCATTGTCGGCGTCGACACCTCGCGCAAGGTGATCACCCGCAACGACTCGCCCGACATCGGCTTCGACCGTTCGATCAATCCCTATCGCGGCTGCGAGCATGGCTGCGTCTATTGCTTCGCGCGGCCGACGCACGCCTATCTCGGCCTGTCGCCGGGGCTCGACTTTGAGTCAAAGCTGTTCGCCAAGCCCGAGGCGCCTGCTCTGCTCGAGAAGGAGCTCGCGGCGGCAGGCTACGAGCCGCGGATGATCGCGATCGGCACCAACACCGATCCCTACCAGCCGATCGAGCGCGAGCGCAAAATCATGCGCGGCATTCTGGAGGTGCTGGAGCGCACCGGCCATCCCGTCGGCATCGTCACCAAATCCGCGCTGGTCGTGCGCGACATCGACATTCTCGCCCGCATGGCCAAGCGCAACCTTGCCAAGGTCGCGATCTCGGTAACCTCGCTCGACCCGAAGCTCGCACGGACCATGGAGCCGCGCGCCTCGACGCCGCCGAAGCGGCTGGAGGCGCTGAAGCAGCTCTCGGAGGCCGGCATCCCCACCACGGTGATGGTCGCGCCCGTGATCCCCGCCCTGAACGATTCCGAGATCGAGCGCATCCTCGATGCCGCGGCGCATGCCGGTGTCAAGGAAGCCTCTTACGTTTTGCTGCGGCTGCCGCTGGAGGTGCGCGATCTCTTCCGCGAATGGCTGATGGCGAATTATCCGGACCGCTATCGCCACGTCTTCACCCTGATCCGCGACATGCGCGGCGGCCGCGACTACGATTCGAAATGGGGCGAGCGGATGAAGGGCACAGGCCCGATGGCCTGGACCATCGGCCGCCGCTTCGAGCTCGCCTGCGACCGGCTTGGGCTGAACAAGCGCCGCTCGAAGCTGACGACGGATCATTTTACCAGGCCGGAGCAGAACGGCGAGCAGCTCAGCCTGTTCTGAGGCGCGAGGGGCGGGCGCTGAATAACGGGAATTGCGCGGAGTTCCCGGTTGCGCCGGCGAGCCGGCTTGCGCACGATCCCGGCCATGATTCGGGACAAGTCCGCCAAGAAGCCAGTCAAGGATGCGCCAGAAAAGGCTCCTGAGAAGAAGGCTGCGCCCGTCAAGGCAAGCTTCCGCCGCGAGCGCGCGCTGATCAAGCGGGGCATCTGGCCGGTCGCGGGCTGCGACGAGGCCGGCCGCGGGCCGCTCGCCGGCCCCGTGGTGGCGGCTGCGGTGATTTTGGATCCGGACCGCATCCCGCGCGGCATCGACGATTCCAAGCGCCTGACGGCGGAAGAGCGCGAAAGGTTGTTCGACAGGATCTGCGCCACCGCGCAGGTCTCCGTCGCCGTCGCTTCGCCCGCGCGGATCGACCGCGACAACATTCTGCGCGCCTCGCTGTGGGCGCTGAAGCGCGCGGTGGTCGCGTTGCCCGAGCCTCCGAAGCTCGTCTTCGTCGACGGCCGTGATCGCCTCGACACGGCTTGCGACTGCGAAGCGGTGATCGGCGGTGACGGCATCGTGCTCTCGATTGCGGCGGCCTCCATCGTCGCCAAGGTGACCCGCGACCGGCTGATGTGCGCGCTGGCGCAGGATTGCCCCGGCTACGGCTTCGAGCAGCACAAGGGCTATGCCGTGCCCGAGCATCTCGACGCGCTCGACCGTCTCGGCCCCACCATCCACCACCGCAGCTTCTTCGCCCCCGTCGTCGCCGCCCGCGCCAAGCACATGCCCTGGACGGTCGAGCCGGTGCAGGATCTGTTCTCCGTCACCGAGGTCGAGACCGCAGTTGAAATCGAGGCTTCAGCGGGCCTCTAGCGCAGACCGAAGTTGCCACGACGCGTGGCGCGCTTTATCAAAACAGCTGTGAGCGAATAGGGCCGGCTGGACGGGTTGGCTGCATCTTGCGGGCGTTGCATGCGGTTTACCTCCCTGGTCATCGAGCTCATTCGCGCCCGGCCGCGGTTGATCGTCTGGATTGCCGTGCTGCTGCAGGCCACGATGTGGCTGCTGGTGGCGCTGCTGTTCTACCGCAGCCCGCCCGGCAATCTCGCGACCCTGCTGGCCTTTGGCCGCGAATATCAGGTTGGCACTGATCTCGGCCCGCCGCTGTCGCTCTGGCTCGCCGATATCGCCTATCGCGCCGCAGGCGGCCATGTCTTCGGCGTCTACGTCCTTGCCGAGCTCTGCGAGATCGCGACCTTCATCGCGCTGTATCATCTGTCGCGGGCCGTGGTTGGCAGCCAGCAGGCGGTGCTCGCCGTGCTGCTGACCATGACGGTGCTGGCCTTCTCCTCGTCCGCGCTCGACTTCGGCCCCTTGGTCCTCGCCCGGCCGCTCTGGGCGCTGCTGCTGCTGCATTCCTGGCAGATCATCGGCCAGCGTCGCGGCAATGCCTGGTTCGCCTGGTCGATCGAGGCGGGGCTTCTGCTGCTGACCACGCCGGCTGCGATCTTCCTGCTCGCGCTGCTCGTCATCTTCGCGCTCTCGACCGTTGGCGGCCGCCGGACCTTGCGCGCGCTCGATCCGCTGTTCGCACTCGTCGTCGTCGCCGTGCTGGCGCTGCCCTATGCGGTCTGGCTGACGCGCGCCCAAACGCTGGCGCTGCCGGCCCTGCCGCAAACGGCCGACCTCGGCGCCCGTGCGATCCACGCCGCCTGGCTGCTCGGTGGGCTGGTGTTTGGCGCGATCGCGGTACCGGTGCTGAGCTTCCTCAACACACCCCTGTTCGCCGGCAAGAGCGAGGAGGCGCCGATCATCTACCGCCCGCCGGTCGAGCCGCTCGCTCGCAACTTCGTCTATTTCTTTGCACTCGCGCCGGCGCTGGGGGCGGTCCTGATCTCCGGCCTGTTCGGGTTCGAGACTGTCGTCGGCGGCGCCGGCGTCGTGCTGGTCATGTCGGGCCTCGCCATGGTCGTCAAGGCGGGCGATCTCATCGCCATGCGCCGCGCGCGGATGTTGCGCACGGTATGGGCGGCGGCCGTCATCGCCCCTGCCGCCGGCGTCGTGCTGGCCGTGCTGTTTCTGCCCTGGACCGGCACCGGCGAGATCGCGACCTCGATGCCGGCGCACGCGATCTCGGATTTCTTCGACGAGAGCTTTGCCCGCCGCACCAACCATCGCCTGCGCGCGGTCGCCGGCGAGACGCAGCTTGCGAGCCTGATCACGCTGCATTCCGGCCGGCCGCATCTCTTCATCGATGCCAATCCTGCGCGCACACCGTGGATGTCACAGGCAAAATTCAGCGAGAGCGGCGGCGTCGTGGTCTGGCGTGCGTCCGATACTGGCGGCACCCCGCCGCCCGAAATCCTCGCACGCTTCCCGGGCATCGTGCCCGAAGTGCCGCGTGCCTTTGAATGGCTGGTCAATGGCCGTCAGGGATTGCTGCGCATCGGCTGGGCGATCGTACGGCCGAAGGGGGCTTAGCGACAACCGCAGAAATCGTAGGGTGGGCAAAGGCGCAAAGCGCCGTGCCCCCGTCAGGCCCATCCGTTCTCACGATTTAGGTGGTGGGCACGCTTCGCTTTGCCCACCCTACGAGAGCTACGGAAGCTCACGCGCCAGCCAACGCCTTCGCAATCGCCCGCAGATCCTGCCAGGCCAGCCGCTTGTACGACGGCGAGCGCAACAGATAGGCCGGGTGGAAGGTCGGCAGCGCGCGGATGGTGCGTTGGCCGGTGTCGTAATCGAACCAGCGCCCGCGCGTGCGCATGATGCCCTCACGGGTCGAGAGCAGTGTCTGCGTCGAGGGATTGCCGAGCGTCACCAGCACATCCGGGTTCACCAGCTCGATATGGCGCTGGATGAAGGGCAGGCACACTTGCGTCTCCTGCGGTGTCGGCGTGCGATTGCCCGGCGGTCGCCAGGGGATGACGTTGGTGATGTAGGCCGTGCTGCGGTTCAGTCCTATCGCGCCGATCATCAGATCGAGCAGCTTGCCGCTGCGCCCCACGAACGGCAGTCCCTCGATGTCCTCGTCGCGGCCCGGCGCTTCGCCGACGAACATGATGCGCGCCTGCGGATTGCCGTCGGCGAATACCAGCCGCGTCGCGGTGTGTTTTAGCGCGCAGCCTTCGAAGTTTTGCATCAGCTCGCGCAGGGCCTCGAGCGTTGGCGCCGTGCGTGCCGCCTCGCGCGCCGAGGCGATCGCAACGTCGGGCGCCGGTGCGGCCTCGCCGCGCATCACCGCAGGCGCGGCGATGGGCCGCGGCGCTTCGATCGGTGCCGCGCGCGGGGCTGGCGGCGGGGCGTCTAATTCCGCCAGGCGGTCGACCGGTTCCTCTGCGAGCGCGCAATCGACACCGGCCTCCAGATAGAAGGCGAGCAGTTCACGGACGGTGGGTGCGGGCTCGGGGATCATTGGGAAAGTCAGACTATTAGTTCATCTTAAGGCGCCTTGCATCCCAGCGGAACGCATTTCCGTGGTTGTCCTACCCGGAAAAATCGGAAACAAGGGGGCGCAAATGATAAGGAACCGTCTCAAGGGCTGAGATCAGATGAGCATCGAAGAACTTCCCCCGCGCGAATCCATGGAATTCGACGTCGTCATCGTCGGCGCCGGCCCCTCAGGCCTGGCTGCAGCGATCCGGCTGAAGCAGCTCAACGCCGATCTCAACATCGTCATCGTGGAGAAGGGCTCCGAGGTCGGCGCGCATATTCTCTCCGGCGCCGTGATCGACCCGGCCGGGCTCGACAAGCTGATCCCCGACTGGCGCGAGGATTCGGATTGTCCGCTGAAGACGCAGGTGAAGGACGATCGCTTCTACTGGATGACGGCCGGCGGTGCGATCAAGCTGCCGAACTTCATGATGCCGCCGCTGATGGACAATCATCACTGCTATATCGGCTCGCTTGGCAACGTCTGCCGCTGGCTGGCGCGCAAGGCGGAGGCGCTCGGCGTCGAGATCTATCCGGGCTTTGCCGCCGCCGAAGTGCTCTACGACGACAAGGGCGCGGTGAAGGGCATCGCCACGGGCGACATGGGCATCGGCCGCGACGGCAAGCCAAAGGACTCCTTCACCCGCGGCATGGAACTGCTCGGCAAGTACACGCTGTTCGCCGAAGGCGCACGCGGCAGCCTGACCAAGCAGCTCATCAACAAGTTCGCGCTTGATGCCAAGAGTGAGCCGCCGAAATTCGGCATCGGCCTGAAGGAAGTCTGGCAGATCGATCCCGCCAAGCATCAGAAGGGCCTGATCCAGCATTCGTTCGGCTGGCCGCTCGACCTGAAGACCGGCGGCGGCTCCTTCCTCTATCATTACGACGACAATCTCGTCGCGGTCGGCTTCGTCGTGCATCTGAACTACGAAGATCCCTATCTGTCGCCGTTCGACGAATTCCAGCGCTTCAAGACTCATCCCTCGATCCGCGGCACGTTCGAGGGCGCCAAGCGTCTTGCCTATGGCGCGCGTGCCATCACCGAGGGCGGCTATCAGTCGGTGCCGAGGCTGACCTTCCCCGGCGGCGCGCTGGTCGGCTGCGCGGCCGGCTTCGTCAACGTGCCGCGCATCAAGGGCGTGCACAATGCGATGGGCACCGGCATGCTGGCGGCCGAACATGTTGCGGCGGCGCTCGCGGCGGATCGTGCCAATGACGAGGTCGTCGACTACGAGAACGCCTGGCGGTCCTCATCGGTCGGCAAGGACCTGTTCCTGGTCCGCAACGTCAAGCCGCTGTGGTCGAAGTTCGGCACCGTGCTGGGCGTCGCGCTGGGCGGCTTCGACATGTGGTGCAACACGCTGTTCGGCACCTCGCTGTTCGGCACGCAGTCCCATGCCAAGCCCGATCGCGCGACACTCGATCCGGCCAGGCAGCACGCGCCGAAGAACTATCCGAAGCCGGACGGCAAGATCTCGTTCGACAAGCTGTCCTCGGTGTTCCTGTCCAACACCAACCATGAAGAGGACCAGCCGGTCCATCTGAAGGTGGCCGACATGAACCTGCAGAAGACCTCCGAGCACGACGTCTTCGCCGGTCCCTCGAATCGCTATTGTCCGGCCGGCGTCTACGAGTGGGTCGAGGAGGGTTCGGGCCCGCGCTTCCAGATCAATGCCCAGAACTGCGTCCACTGCAAAACCTGCGACGTGAAGGACCCCAACGGCAACATCACCTGGGTTCCCCCGGAGGGCGGCGGCGGCCCGAACTACGAGGCGATGTAAGAGGGACGTCGGATCACAAAGCGTGATCCGGCGCAGGTTAGCCGTGAGGACCCGGCTGCGGCTCCCCGCCGCGGCCACGATAAGGCCATAGTACCGTCGTCTTGGGGCTCTCTTGACGGTCACTTGAACCGTCACTTGGCCGATTTGGGGCGTGCGGAGGGGATCGCCCGGTCCGAATCCTTGCGGTGAGGCGCCAAAAGCGGCATTGTCCCGACCCGACGGTTCCGGGTCACATGTCGCCGGCCGCGTTCGCGCGCGAGACGGCCTTTGCTTCAAACCCAGGCACTACCAACTCAAGGCGAGCCCTGATGTTTTCAAATCGTTTCAACCGCTGGACTGCTGCTGCCATCGTTCTTGCCGGCTCCGCGATCGTGGCGGTCCCCGGCGCGGTGCTGGCGCAGACGCCGGATCATCCGGCCGACACGGCGGCGCAGTTTCCGACCCGAAACGATCTGAAGTCGCTCACCACCGCCGGCAGCTATCTCGCCGCCCGCCACGCCAGCGTCGAGCGCGATGCGACCTCGGCCGCCGCCTTCTATCGCTCTGCGCTGCGGACCGACCCAAAGAACAACGAGCTGCTCGACCGCGCCTTCATCTCCTCGGTCGACGACGGCGACATCGACGAAGCGGTCAAGCTCGCCGAACGGATCCTCACCATCGACAAGACCAATCGCGTCGCGCGCCTCGTGGTCGGCGTGCATGACCTGAAGTTGAAGAAATATCCGAGCGCGCAGAGCAACATCAACCAGTCGATTCGCGGACCGATCACCGATCTCGTCGCGACGCTGCTATCGGGCTGGGCCGCCTATGGTGCAGGCGATGCCAAGGCGGCGGTCGCCACCATCGACAAGCTGGCGGGCCCGGAATGGTATCCGCTGTTCAAGGACCTGCACACCGGCATGATCCTCGAGAACGCCGGCAAGGAAAAGGAGGCGGGCGTCCGCTTCGAGCGCGCCTACAAGCTCGACGATTCCATGCTGCGCGTGACGGAAGCCTATGCGCGCTGGCTGTCGCGCAACAAGGACGCGGCCTCGGCGACCGCGATCTATGAGGCCTTCGACAAGAAGCTCGCCCGTCATCCGCTGATCGTGGAAGGTCTGCGCGAGACCAGGGCCGGCAAGAAGCTGCCGTCGCTGGTCGATTCCGCGCAGGCCGGCGCAGCTGAGGCGCTCTATGGCATAGGTGCCACCCTGACCCGCCGCGGCGGCGAGGATCTGGCCCTGGTCTATCTCCAGCTCGCGCTCTATCTGCAGCCCAGCCACCCGCTGGCCCTGCTCTCGCTCGCCGATCTCTATGAATCGGTGAAGCGGCCGCAGATGGCGATCAAGATCTATGAGCGGGTGCCGTCGTCCTCGCCGCTCAAGCGCAACGCGCAGATCCAGCTCGCCATTGACCTGGATTCCGCCGACCGCAGCGACGAGGCGATCAAGATCCTCAAGGGCGTGACCGCCGAGGACCCCAAGGATCTCGAAGCCATCATGGCGCTCGGCAATCTCCAGCGTGGCCGCAAGAAGTTCGGCGACTGCGGCGCGACCTATTCGCAAGGCATCGACGTGCTGCCGGCAGGCAACGACAAGGCCAACAGCGTCTGGTACTATTATCGCGGCATCTGCGAGGAGCGCTCCAAGCAGTGGGGCAAGGCCGAAGCCGACATGAAGAAGGCGCTCGAGCTGCAGCCTGACCAGCCGCATGTCCTCAACTATCTCGGCTATTCCTGGATCGACCAGGGCGTGAACCTCGACGAAGGCATGAAGATGATCAAGCGTGCCGTCGAGCAGCGTCCCGACGACGGCTACATCGTCGACTCCCTTGGCTGGGCCTATTACCGCATCGGCAACTACGAAGAGGCGGTGAAGAACCTCGAGCGCGCGATCGACCTCAAGCCCGAGGATCCCACCATCAACGACCATCTCGGCGACGCCTATTGGCGCGTCGGCCGCACGCTGGAAGCCAAATTCCAGTGGGCGCATGCCCGCGACCTCAAGCCCGAGCCGGACGATCTGCCGAGGATCGAAGCCAAGATCGCCAACGGCATGACCGAGGACAATTCGAACTCTTCAGCCGCGCAAGCGGACAAGAAGAAAGACGACGGCAAGGGCGGCTAAGCTGCGCATGATCCGGAAAAGTGTACTTGGGGTTTTCCGACCCAGATCATGCGCACAACGAATGATGTGATTGGGGGCGTATCGCCGATGCCGGCGTTGATTGAAGAAGGGCGCGCGAAGGTCAACTTGAGCCTTCGCGTGGTCGGCCGTCGCGCTGACGGCTATCATGATCTCGAAAGCGTGGTTGCGTTTGCGGATTGTGCCGACCGGCTGACTCTGGAGCCGGGCGACGAGCTCACGCTAGCCACCACAGGGCCGCTCGCGGCGGCCTGCGGCGAGACCTCAGACAATCTCGTGTTCAAGGCCGCCAAGCTGCTGGCCGATGCCGTGCCGAATTTGAAGCTCGGCGCCTTCGCGCTCGACAAGGTCTTGCCGGTTGCAGCCGGTATCGGCGGCGGCTCGGCGGATGCCGCGGCGGCGCTGCGCCTGCTCGCGCGTCTCAACAATCTGTCGCTCGACGATCCCCGCCTGCAGGCGGTCGCGCTGGCGACCGGCGCCGATGTGCCGGTGTGCCTGCTCTCGCGCGCCTGCGACATGACCGGCGTCGGCGAGCAGCTGCTGCCGCTGGCGTTGCCCAGCATGCCCTGCGTCATGGTCAATCCGCGCGTGCCGGTTGCGACCAAGGACGTGTTCAAGGAATTGGGACTGCGCAACGGCGAATTGCTGGTCGGGGCCACCTCGGTCCTCGGAGCTCCGGCCTGGCCGGACGAGGGCGGATCAATCTCGGACTGGGTTGAGGTTCTCGAGACAGTCCCCAACGATCTCGAGGCCCCTGCGCTCCGCATCGAGCCTGTCATCGGCGACGTGCTAGACGCTTTGCGCGCTTCCGCTGGCGTCAAGCTGGCTCGCATGTCCGGCTCGGGCGCGACGTGCTTTGCGATCTATGGCGCGGCAGCCGACGCGCATGCCGCCGCAGAGAAGATCCGCAGCGATCACCCCGCTTGGTGGGTGCATGCGGGCACGTTGAGCTAGGGATTTCCTCCGCGACGGTCGGCAGTCTCGTAGGGTGGGCAAAGGCGCGCAAGCGCCGTGCCCACGATCTCTCGCCAATTGCGACAGGTGGTGGGCACGCTGCGCTTTGCCCACCCTACGGCAGCTCGCCAAGCCCAAGAAATTTCCGAATCTCACCCAGCACCTCTTCCGGCTTGTCGTGCTGCAGCCAGTGCCCGGCCCCCGCGATGGTTTCGACGCGCGCCTGCTGGAAGTAGCGCTCCAGGCCCGCCGACCGCGCGCCGGCGAGAAAGCTTTCGCCGGCGTTCAGCAGCAGCGTCGGACAGGCGATGCGCGACCACAGCGCGATGTGATCGTCCGGCCAGAGCCGGTGCGGTGCGCTGGCCCGCTGATAGGGATCGAATTTCCAGCTATAGGTGCCGTCCTCGTTCTGTCGCGCGCCATGCGTTGCGAGATGCAGCGCGAGGTCGCGGGAGAGGCGCTTGTTGTGAAGCACCATCTGCGCGGCCGCGTCCTCGAGCGTCGCATAGCGGCGCGGGGTGCGGTCGTGCAGCCTGTCGAGCTGGCTGACCCATTTGCCAATGCGCTCATGCGTCGGAGCTTTCGGCGAATCCGGCAGCATCGTCACGCCGTCGAGCACGACGAGCTTGTCGACCAGTTCGGGGAACGATCCCGAGAAGATCAGGCTCACCATGCCGCCCATCGAATGGCCGATCAGTGTCACGCGAGGCGCTGCGATGCTGCGGACGAGCTGGACGAGATCGTAGACATATTCGGTCAGCGCGTAGCTGCCGCCTCTGGTCCAGTCGGAATCGCCGTGGCCACGTAAATCGGGCGCGATCACATGGAAGTGCGGATGCAGCGAGCGGGCGATGGCGTCCCAACTCCGGCAATGATCGCGGCCGCCATGAACCAGAATAAGCGTCGGCGCGCCTGCGTTGCCCCAATCGGCATAATGCAGCCGCAGGCCGTGAGATTCGTAGAAGCGGCTTTGCGGGTCGAGCATCGGGTCGCGATCCCCTGGACTGACGGCAGATGTCCTGAACTAGCCTGCTGCCGGGCATTCGACAAGCGATCGCTCACGTTCGCTTCGGAATCGTTCCGTCGCCAGGCATCGGCCGATGCGCCGAGCTCCCGCGCCCGCTAGCCCATGTGGCGGAAGATCGCGCTGGCGTTGACTCCACCAAAGCCAAACCCGTTCGTGATCGCGTGCTGCATCGGTAGCGGACGTGCAGCACCGGCAACGATATCGATCCCTTCCGCGCCCGCATCCGGGTTTTCGAAATTGAGCGTCGGCGGTGCGACCTGGTCGCGCAGGGCAAGCACGGTGAAGATTGCCTCCAGTCCGCCGGCGGCGCCGAGCAGATGGCCGGTGGCCGATTTGGTCGCGCTGACCGCGATGGATTTGTTGCGGCCGAACAGCGCGCCGATGGCACCGAGTTCGCTGTCGTCGCCGGCGGGCGTCGAGGTCGCATGCGCGTTGAGATGCTGCAGATCGCCGGGCGCAAGGTTCGCCTGCCGGAGCGCGATCTCCATGGCGCGGCGGGCGCCGTCGCCGTCCGGCGGACCCGACGTCATGTGATAGGCATCGGCGGTGGTGCCATATCCAACAAGCTCGGCGATCGGCGTCGCGCCGCGCGCCAGCGCATGTTCCAGCTCCTCGATTACCAGGATGCCGGCGCCTTCACCCATGACAAAACCGTCGCGGTCACGATCGAACGGACGCGAGGCGCGTGTGGGCTGGTCGTTGAAGGCGCTCGACAGCGCGCGAGCCGCCGCAAAGCCGCCGAGGCTGACGATATCGATGCAGGCTTCGGCGCCGCCGCAGATCGCGACATCGGCATCGCCCGCGCGGATCATGCGCGCTGCGTCGCCGATCGCCTGCACGCCGGCGGCACACGCCGTGACGGGCGTGCCCAGCGCGCCCTTGTAGCCGTATTTGATCGAAACGTGGCCGGCGGCAAGGTTGGCAAGGAAGGAGGGGATCGTGAACGGCGACAGCCGGCGCGGGCCGCGTTGCTCGGTGATGCGCACCGCTTCCGCCATCGCGGGAAAACCGCCGACTCCAGAGCCGATGATCGTTGCGGTCCGCTGCAGCGACGCCACATCCTGCGGCGCCCATTTGGCCTGCGCGACCGCTTCCGCGGCGGCGAGTAGCGCGAACAGGATGAAGCGATCCATCTTGCGCTGGTCCTTTGGCGCAGCGGCCTTCGCCGGATCGAAGCCGCCTTCGGGGTCATCGGCCTTGTCGGGCACGAGCCCGGCAATGCGCGCGGGCAATGCCTGCGACCATTGCGGCAGCGGGCGCAGCCCGCTTTGCCCCGCGAGCAGCCGGCGCCAGGATATCTCGACACCACAGCCAAGCGGCGACACCGCCCCCATTCCCGTCACGACGATACGAGGCATGTCAGTCTCCAGCCGGCGCGAGGTCCGGATTCATGGCTTTGAGCGAGGTAAGCCGCCGCCGCATCAGGCGGCTCGCGGCAGGACCCGCGATCACCACGGCATTGGCGAGCGTGATCGGCTGCCGATCGGTCGCATCGACCACGACCGGATCGAGCGGCCGACGATCGTCGCGGGTCGCCAGCAGGATGGATTCGCCCTTCGGCGCGAGATGCTTGTTGCCCCAGGCGAGCAGCGTCGCGATCACGGGAAAGAAATCCCGTGCCTTATCGGTGAGCACATATTCGTAACGTGGCGGCCGCTCCTGGTAGCGACGACGGACGAACATGCCGGTCTTGGTGAGATGGGCGAGGCGCCGCGACAGGATGTTCGGCGCAATGGAGAGATTGCGCTCGAACTCGTCGAACCGGCTCGAGCCCTGCAAGGCATCGCGCAGGATCAGGATGCTCCACCATTCGCCAACCGTCTCCACGGCGCGGCCGACCGGGCATTCCTGGAGGGAAGGGGATTTGGGCTGCATGGCGAGGAAGGTAGGGGAGTGACTTGCAAAATGCAAGTTACCGGTGAGATTAAGACTGCCAGTTATGTGGTGGGCGTTTGCTAGTCAATTGCGTGCCCCGGACGCGGCAACGCGAAGGGCGTTGCTGCGCGTCCGGGACACGAAAGTTGAGCGACGGCCGCGCGCCATACTCGGTCATTGCGAGCGCAGCGAAGCAATCCAGGCTCTTTCCGTGGAGGGATTCTGGATTGCTTCGCTGCGCTCGCAATGATGTGGAGAGAGCGATGCCAACAAATCTTTCCCGTCACCCTGAGGCGCGAGCGCAGCGAGCCTCGAAGGGCGAACGGCCAGGATGCATCTCGGCCGTGCATCCTTCGAGGCTCTCCATGGGACGCGTTGCGTCCCATGGAGAGCACCTCAGGGTGACGGAATTGATAGCGGAGGCGGAACGCGCGTCGCGCCTAATGCGACCGTGCCAAACAGAACGCCACCACCTGCTCCAGCGCGCTCTTCATCGGCGACGACGGGAACAGCGCGAGTGCGTCCACCGCCATGGCGCCGTAGTGCTGGGCGCGGCTCAGCGTGTCCTCGAGCGCGCGGTGCTTGTTCATCAGGCCGATGGCGTGATCGAGGTCGGAATCACTGATCTCGCCGCGCTCGAGCGCCTTGATCCAGAAAGCGCGCTCGGTGTCGTTGCCGCGGCGGAAGGCGAGCACGACGGGCAGGGTGATCTTGCCCTCGCGGAAATCGTCGCCGGTGTTCTTGCCGAGCTTGGCGCTCTTGCCGCCATAGTCGAGCACGTCGTCGACGAGCTGGAAGGCGATGCCGAGATTCATGCCGACCGAGCGGCAGGCGGTCTGCTCCGCCTTCGGGCGGTTGGCGATCACGGGGCCGACCTCGCAGGCCGCGGCGAACAGCTCGGCGGTCTTGCCGCGGATCACGGCGAGATATTCGTCCTCGGTGGTCGCGGTGTTCTTGGCGGCCGCAAGCTGCATCACCTCGCCCTCGGCGATGGTGGCCGCGGCAGCAGACAGGATGTCGAGCGCGCGCAGCGAACCGACCTCGACCATCATCCGGAAGGCCTGGCCGAGCAGAAAGTCGCCGACCAAGACGCTTGCCTCATTGCCCCAGAGCATGCGCGCCGACAGCTTGCCGCGGCGCATCTCGCTCTCGTCGACCACGTCGTCGTGGAGCAGCGTGGCGGTGTGCATGAACTCGACAGAGGCAGCGAGCTTGATGTGGCCGTCGCCGGTGTAGCCGGCGAGGTTAGCCATGGCGAGCGTCAGCATCGGCCGCAGCCGCTTGCCGCCGGAGGAGATCAGGTGGTTGGCGACTTCCGGGATCATGGTCACGTCAGATCCGGTCCGCGACAGGATGGTGGCGTTGACGCGCTCCATGTCAGGGGCGACAAGGGCAACCAGCTCTTCGATCGACGCGCCGGGGGTTTCGAAAGGTACGATGACGGCCACGCCGGTCTCCAATATTTGCCCCGGAAGGGCTATTCTGATGGAAAGACAATAGAAACTGGACGGGGATGCGGCAAGGCCTGTGGAACCATTGACATTTGCCGCTTTGACCCCTTTCAGCCCAGGAGGCTCGTCTTGCGTGAACTGGTTCGGACCAACGATATCGTGCTGGTGTCGGCGATCGGCGCGCTGCTCGACGGCGCCAACATCCATCATCTGGTGCTGGACCAGAACATGAGCATCATAGAGGGCTCGCTTGGCGTCCTGCCCAGGCGGATCCTGGTCCATGAGGACGATGCCAGCGAGGCCCGGCAATTGCTGACCGACGCCGGCCTCAGCCACGAACTGCGCGGCGATGATTGACGTCGTCACAGATCTCACCGAGGACGCCTTTCTCGGCGGCCAGCTGCTGCTCAAGCAGAAGCGGACCGGCCACCGGGCAGGGCATGATGCCGTTCTGCTCGCGGCTGCGACGGGGGCCCGGGAAGGCGACCGTGTGGTCGATCTCGGTGCCGGCATCGGTACGGCTGGCCTCGCGCTGGCCCGGCGCGTTGGCGGCATCGATCTTTGCCTCGTCGAGATCGATCCGGAACTCGCCGCGCTCGCGCGCGCCAATGCGGCCGCGAACGAGATTGCCGCTGAGGTGATCGTGCTCGACGTCACTGCTGACGCGCAGGCGTTTGCAGCACATGGGCTCACGCCTGACAGCGCCGATTGCGTGTTGATGAACCCGCCCTTCAACGATCCCGCGCGGCACCGCGGCTCGCCGGACCAGGCGCGTCACACGGCGCATGTCGCGACCGACGAGACGCTGCATGCCTGGGTGCATGCGGCGCGGCGTATCCTTCGATCGAACGGTGTGCTCACCCTGATCTGGCGCGCTGACGGAATCGCAGATGCCTTGGCAGCGCTGTCACGCGGTTTCGGCAGCCTGTCGATCCTGCCGGTTCATGGCGAAGCGGGACGTCCTGCGATCCGCGTCCTGGTGCGCGCAGTCAAGGGCGGCCGAGCGCCGACGCGATTGCTGCCGGGCCTCATGCTCAATGATGAGTCACGCGTGCCTAAAAAAGAGGTGCGGAATATTCTGGAAGGGAGAGCGGTCCTGCCGCTGGTGGAGCCGTGACGGCTTACTGGGGAAGCGATTCCGACTGCTGTTCCGGCTGGGACGTAAAGCGAATCGCCGTAAAGAGCGCGCCCATCAGCATCAACAGCAGATAAATCTTCATGTCGTTCCCTCCGCTGCCTCATTGCAGCTTCCCAACCGGGATTCTGCAAAACACGTTCCAGGCACTAGCAATGACAGTCACGTGATAAATAAAGGTTAACCAGAGGTGACGGCATGGCCGAACAATTGAACGATCCCGAGAATTCCGGCCTGGCCGACAAGCTCTTGCAATATCTGCCGGCGCGCTTCCGCCCCGGTGCTGCGGTCGTGCCGGTGGTGCGGCTGTCAGGTGTCATCGGCGCGGTGACGCCGCTGCGTCCGGGCATGACGCTGGCGGGCGTCGCCCGGGTGCTGGAGCGGGCGTTTTCATACCGGAACGCCAAGGCGGTCGCGCTTGTGATCAATTCGCCCGGCGGCTCGCCGGTGCAGTCGCGCCAGATCTATCTGCGCATCAAGCAGCTCGCGGCGGAGAAGAAACTGCCAGTGCTGGTGTTCGTCGAGGACGTCGCGGCTTCCGGCGGCTACATGATCGCCTGCGCCGGCGACGAGATCTTCTGTGATCCGTCCTCGATCCTGGGATCGATCGGCGTGGTCGGCGGCAGCTTTGGTTTTCAGGAGGCGATCAAGCGGCTCGGCATCGAGCGGCGTCTCTATACGGCCGGCGCCCACAAGGCGATGCTCGATCCATTTCTCCCCGAAAACCCTGATGACGTCGCCAAGCTGAAGGCACTCCAGCGCGAGATCCACCAGATCTTCATCGCACTGGTGAAGGAGAGCCGTGGCACCAGACTCAAGGGCGCGGACGACACCCTGTTCACCGGTGAGTACTGGGCCGGCGAGACGTCGATCGCGCTCGGGCTCGCTGACGGCATTGGCGATATCCGCTCAACTCTTCGTGCCCGCTATGGCGAGAAGGTTCTCACCCCCGTGATCGCGCAGCCGACCGGACTTCTGTCCGGCCTGTTGGGGCGGAAATCGCCCGGCGCGGGCCAGCTTTCGGCCATGGAATCAATGGCCGGGCTGCCGGACGAGCTGATCTCGGCGGTCGAGACCCGGGCGATTTGGGCGAAATTCGGGTTCTAGGTCCGGCTCCCCCGCGCCGTTTGGTCCGTGCTGAGCCAATTGCGGCGCAGCCCGGACTGCGCGAGAATGCGTGTGGGGGCTGAGCACGACACAAGGATCGACCGATGCCGCCGTTCGTCGCATTCGCGGGCGTCCTGGGTGGGCTTGCCGTGGTCCGCTGGGCCTACAAGACCGCACTCAGGATCAACGAAGAGCTGGAGGAGATGCGCCTGTCGCGCGTCACTGAAGCCGCCCAGATGGGGAATATCCAGACACTGAAGCGTGACCCCGTGACGGGAGCGTATCGGCCGGGATAGCTTTTTCCACGTAGGGTGGGCAAAGCGAAGCGTGCCCACCACCGCGCCGTAATCCGGGAAAGATGGTGGGCACGGCGCAAGCGCGCCTTTGCCCACCCTACGGCACCTTTCCTAGGGCAGTCGTTAAGCCCGAATCCGCTTCCCTTTGCCTTGATTCCCATCCCCGCCGTCGATACGGTCCCGCGCGATTCAAAACCCCCCGCGAGAGCCTGATCTGACGATGGACGCCTCATTGCCCGCCCATATGCGCCCGGACCGCTCGTTCCAGGGCCTGATCCTGGCCCTGCAGCGCTATTGGGCGGATTACGGCTGCGTGATCCTGCAGCCCTACGACATGGAAGTCGGCGCCGGCACCTTCCATCCCGGGACGACCCTGCGCGCGCTCGGGCCGCGGCCGTGGAATGCCGCCTATGTGCAGCCCTCGCGCCGGCCCAAGGATGGCCGTTACGGCGAGAACCCGAACCGGCTCCAGCACTATTACCAGTTCCAGGTGATCCTCAAGCCGTCGCCGCCGAACCTTCAGGAGCTGTACCTGAAGTCGCTCGCCGCCATCGGCATCGATTCCGCCATCCACGACATCCGTTTCGTCGAGGACGATTGGGAGAGCCCGACGCTGGGCGCCTGGGGCCTGGGTTGGGAGTGCTGGTGCGACGGCATGGAAGTCAGCCAGTTCACCTATTTCCAGCAGGTCGCGGGCGTCGAATGCGCGCCGGTCGCGGGCGAGCTGACCTACGGTCTCGAACGCCTCGCCTGTTATCTGCAGGGCGTCGACAGCATCATGGACCTGAACTTCAATGGCCGCGAAGGCGCCGAGAAGGTCAGCTATCGCGATGTGTTCTTCCAGGCCGAGCAGGAATATTCGCGGCACAATTTCGAACATGCCGACACCGCGATGCTGTTCGAGCAGTTCAAGATGGCCGAGGCGGCGTGCCGGAAGTACCTCGACGCCGGCTGGCAAAAAAACTCGGAGTCCGGCAAGCGCGAGGCGCATCTGATGGCGCTGCCGGCCTATGACCAGTGCATCAAGGCGAGCCATGTCTTCAACCTGCTCGACGCGCGTGGTGTGATTTCGGTGACGGAGCGACAGAGCTACATCTTCCGGGTGCGCGAGCTGGCGAAAGCCTGCGGCGAAGCCTGGGTGCACACCGAAGCCGGTGGAGCGGCCTGATGCCCGATCTTTTGCTTGAACTGTTCTCGGAAGAGATCCCCGCGCGCATGCAGGCCAAGGCGGCCGACGACCTGCGCCGTCTGGTCACCGACAAGCTCGTCGCCGAAGGCCTGGTCTACGAGGGCGCGAAAGCTTTCGCGACGCCGCGCCGGCTTGCGCTCACCGTGCACGGCATCCCCGCGCGCCAGCCTGACCTGAAGACCGAGCGCCGCGGCCCGAAAGTCGGCGCGCCCGATGCGGCCGTGCAGGGCTTTTTGAAGGCGACCGGCCTGAAATCGCTGGACGAAGCCAAGATCCAGCGCGACCCCAAGGGCGATTTCTACATCGGACTGATCGAGAAGCCCGGCCGCGACGCCATCGACGTGCTCGCGGAAATCCTGCCCGTCATCATCAGAACCTTCCCCTGGCCGAAATCGATGCGCTGGGGCGCGCGCTCGGCCAAGCCGGGCTCGCTGAGCTGGGTGCGTCCGCTGCACGCGATCACCGCCACCTTTGGCCTGGAGACCGAAGAGCCCGATGTCGTGAAGTTTTCCATCGACGGCATCGAGGCCGGCCAGACCACCTATGGCCATCGCTTCCTCGCGCCGTCGGCTATCTCCGTGCGCCGCTTCGAGGACTACGAAGCCAAGCTCCTCGATGCGAAGGTCGTGCTCGACCCCGACAGGCGCAAGGACGCGATCCTCACCGACGCCAAGCAGCTGGCCTTCGCCCAAGGCTTCGAACTGGTCGAGGACCAGACCCTGCTCGACGAGGTCTCGGGCCTGGTCGAATGGCCGGTCGTGCTGATGGGCTCGTTCGAGCCGGAGTTCCTGAAGACGCCCGACGAGGTGATCCGCGCCACCATCCGCAACAACCAGAAATGCTTCGTGGTTAGGGATCCCAAGACCGGGAGGCTGACCAACAAGTTCATCCTCACAGCGAATATCGAGGCCATCGACGGCGGCAAGGTCATCGTATCAGGCAACGAGCGCGTGATCCGCGCGCGGCTGAGCGATGCGAAGTTCTTCTACGAGACCGACCTGAGGACCAAGCTCGAGGATCGGCTGCCGAAATTCGAGCAGATCGTGTTCCACGAGAAGCTCGGGACGCAGGCGGAGCGCATCAAGCGCCTCGAGCGCCTCGCCGCCGAGATCGCGCCGCTGGTCGGCGCCGATGTTGCCAAGGCCACGCGTGCGGCGCATTTGGCGAAGGCGGATCTGCTGACGGAAGTCGTCGGCGAATTCCCCGAGGTGCAGGGCCTGATGGGCAAGTATTATGCGCTGGCGCAGGGCGAGGATGCCTCGGTCGCGGCGGCCTGCGAGGAGCACTACAAGCCACAAGGGCCGGCCGATCGCGTGCCGACGGATCCGGTCAGTATCGCAGTCGCGCTCGCTGACAAGCTCGATACGCTGGTCGGCTTCTGGGCGATCGATGAGAGGCCGACGGGATCGAAGGACCCCTATGCGCTGCGGAGAGCGGCGCTGGGTGTTATCAGGTTGATCGCCGAGAACGCGCTGCGCCTGTCGCTGCTGAAGGTGGCAGCGGCCGCGCTCGCGGGCTTGTCGGTGAAGCCCGCCGATGCGGAGAAGCTCCCGAGCGATCTGCTCGCCTTCTTCGCCGATCGCCTGAAGGTCCAGCTCCGTGAGCAGGGCGCGCGTCACGATCTCGTCGACGCCGTGTTCGCGCTCGGCGGCCAGGATGATCTCTTGATGATCGTTCGCCGCGTCGATGCGCTCGGCAAATTCCTCGACACCGACGACGGCAAGAACCTGCTCGCCGGCACCAAGCGCGCCAGCAACATCCTTTCGATCGAGGAGAAGAAGGACAAGCGCACCTTCCACGGCGCGCCGGATGCTGCGCTCTACAGCCTCGCAGAGGAGAAGGCGCTTGCGAAGGCGATCGGCGAGGTGACGACGGAAGCAAGTGCCGCCGTCGCCAAGGAGGACTTTGCCGCCGCGATGCGCGCGATGGCGAAGCTTCGCCCACCGGTCGATGCGTTCTTCGACAAGGTGCGCGTCAACGACGACGATCCGAAGGTCCGCGAGAACCGGCTAAAACTGCTGAACGAGATCCGCAGCGCCACGCGCGCAGTGGCGGATTTCTCGAAGATCCAGGATTGAGGCGCGCCACAATGACGGCGCGCGTAGCGCGAGCCCGGAATCCATCGTGCCGCACGTGACGTCCCGCACGTGACGTCGAGAATGGATTCCGAGCTCGCGCCAAGTGGCGCGCCCCGAAATGACGGGACAGAAAAATGCCCCGCCCGGCGGGGGGAAGACCGGGCGGGGCCTGATGTCCGATTACACTGCTCGCGCCAGCCTGATTGATGCGGCGCGCCGGACATCTAGTTGAACAGCAAGATTCCTAGTCCATCACCTCGACGATGCGCCGCGAGCGCGGCTCGACCAGCACGGTCTCGCCGTTCACGACGGTGTAGCGATACGTCGTCGCGCCGAAACGTTGCGGCACGTCATAATAAGTGATGCCGGTTTCGGGTAAGGTGGCACCGACCACGACGCGATCGGGAATATGGAAGGCTGGCACACGTTGCTCGACGACATAGTCACGGAACGCCGGCCGTTGCTCGACCGCAATCGTCGGGCTTTCCTCAACCGCCACGGGTGCGCGTCCCACTGTGATCCCGGTTTGCGCCTGCGCCGCGATGGGCGCGCTGAGCGCGGCGCCAAGCACTGCGAGAGCGAGAATCCTGTTTCGCATGGGCAACTCCTTCGAATTGACTTCAGCCCGCGCCAATGACGCGACCGCTTGCCAATGCTGCGCCGCGCGCGATGTTCCGGAAAAAGCCTGCCGCATCCGCGGCAATTTCGGGCAGTTTTTGCGAAGCCGGGAACCCGTATCGACCCCTCCGCGTCTCTACGGACGAAACCGGGTCCGCTATGATCCGCCGCGATTCGCCTCACCCCACGGAAAGATAATTCATGCACCTCACCGTCGCCCACATCTCGCCGCTCCTGTCGCTGCTTGCGGGCGTTCTCATCCTGGTCATGCCGCGCCTGCTCAACTTCATCGTGGCGATTTTTCTCATCCTCAATGGTGCGATCGGGCTCGGTTTGCTGAAATGGCTCCATCTCTAGGCCTTCATTTTCCGGAACTCTTCGACTTGCGCGGGCCTGCTCAAAGTGGTGTAAGGCGCGCGATTTCCCATTCCTCTCGAAGGTTGTGTGCAAGCTATGGCCAAAGCCGCCTCGAAGCCTAAGAAACTGCCAGCGAAATCAAAGCCTTCCGTCAAGGCGAAAGCCGCGCCGGCGGCCCGCAAGGCGCTCCCCAAGAGTTCTGTGAAGAGCGCCCCGAAGCCGGTCGCCAAGGTTGCCGCCAAGGCCGCGGCCAAGCCGGCCGCTAAGGCTGCGGCCAGGGCGGCCAAAAGCGCGCCGGCAAAGATCCCGGCCAACAAATGGGTCTTCACCTTCGGCGACGGCAAGGCCGAAGGCCGGACGGAGATGCGCGACCTGCTCGGTGGCAAGGGCGCGAACCTCGCCGAGATGGCCAATCTCGGCCTGCCGGTGCCTCCGGGCTTCACCATCCCGACCTCGGTCTGCACCTATTTCTACGCCCACGGCAAAACCTATCCGAAGGAGTTGCAGTCGCAGGTCGAGAAGGCGCTCGACTATGTCGGCAAGTTGACGGGCAAGGTGTTCGGCGACACCAAGAACCCGCTGCTGGTCTCCGTACGTTCAGGCGCGCGCGCCTCGATGCCGGGCATGATGGACACCGTGCTCAATCTCGGCCTCAACGACCAGACGGTCGAAGCGCTGGCGGAGCTCTCCGGCGACCGTCGCTTCGCCTACGACAGCTATCGCCGCTTCATCACCATGTATTCCGACGTGGTGCTCGGCTTCGAGCATCATCACTTCGAGGAAATCCTCGACACCTTCAAGGACAGCCAGGGCTATACGCTCGACACCGACCTCACCGCTGAGGACTGGGTCGAGCTGGTCGGCAAGTACAAGGACGCGGTCGCGCGCGAGACCGGCAAGGACTTTCCGCAGGATCCGCATGACCAGCTCTGGGGCGCGGTCGGCGCGGTGTTTTCGTCCTGGATGAATGCGCGCGCGGTGACCTACCGCAAGCTGCACGATATCCCTGAGTCGTGGGGCACCGCGGTCAATGTGCAGGCCATGGTGTTCGGCAACATGGGCGAGACCTCGGCAACCGGCGTTGCCTTCACCCGCAATCCCTCGACCGGCGAGAGCAAGCTCTACGGCGAGTTCCTGATCAACGCGCAAGGCGAGGACGTGGTGGCGGGCATCCGCACGCCGCAGGACATCACCGAGGAAGCGCGCAAAGAGTCAGGTTCCGACAAGGCGTCGATGGAAGCGGCGATGCCTGAGGCCTTCAAGGAGCTGACGCGGATCTACACGCTGCTCGAGAAGCACTACCGTGACATGCAGGACATGGAGTTCACGGTCGAGCAGGGCAAGCTGTGGATGCTGCAGACCCGCAGCGGCAAGCGCACGGCGAAGGCTGCGCTCCGCATCGCGGTCGAGCTTGCCAATGAGGGCCTGATCACAAAGAAGGAAGCGGTGACGCGGATCGATCCCGCCTCGCTCGACCAGCTCCTGCATCCGACCATCGATCCCAACGCCAAGCGCGACGTGATCGCGACCGGCCTGCCGGCTTCGCCAGGGGCTGCCTCCGGCGAGATCGTGTTCTCGTCGGATGAAGCGGCCAAGCTCCAGGGCGACGGGCGCAAGGTCATTCTGGTCCGTATCGAGACCAGCCCGGAAGATATCCACGGCATGCACGCCGCCGAAGGCATCTTGACCACGCGCGGCGGCATGACCTCGCACGCGGCGGTCGTCGCGCGCGGCATGGGCAAGCCCTGTGTCTCCGGCTGCGGCACCATCCGCGTCGATTACGGCCGCGGCACCATGAGCATCGGCTCGCGCACCTTCAAGGCCGGTGACGTCATCACCATCGACGGCTCGCTTGGCCAGGTGCTGGCCGGCCGCATGCCGATGATCGAGCCGGAACTGTCTGGCGAGTTCGGCACGCTGATGAACTGGGCCGACCAGGTCCGCAAGATCGGCGTCCGCGTCAACGGCGACACGCCCGACGATGCCCGCACCGCGATCAAGTTCGGCGCCGAAGGCATCGGCCTCTGCCGCACCGAGCACATGTTCTTCGAGGAGACCCGCATCCGCACCGTGCGCGAGATGATCCTCTCCGAGGACGAGCAGTCGCGCCGGGCCGCGCTGGCAAAGCTGTTGCCGATGCAGCGCGCCGACTTCGTCGAGCTGTTCGAGATCATGAAGGGCCTGCCCGTCACGATCCGTCTGCTGGACCCGCCGCTGCACGAATTCCTGCCGCACACCCATGCCGAGGTCGAGGAAGTGGCGCGTGCCATGAACACCGATCCGCGGCGTCTGGCCGACCGTGCGCGCGAGCTGTCGGAGTTCAATCCGATGCTCGGGTTCCGCGGCTGCCGCATCGCGATCGCCTATCCTGAGATCGCCGAGATGCAGGCCCGCGCGATCTTCGAGGCGGCGGTCGAGGCCGAGAAGCGCACCGGCAAGGCCGTCGGCCTCGAGGTGATGGTGCCGCTGATCGCGACCAAGGCCGAACTCGACCTGGTCAAGGCCCGCATCGATGCCACCGCGAAGTCGGTCATGCGTGAGACCAATACCAAGATCGGCTATCAGGTCGGCACCATGATCGAGCTGCCGCGCGCCTGTCTGCTCGCGGAAGAGATCGCCGAAAGCGCCGAGTTCTTCTCGTTTGGCACCAACGACCTGACGCAGACGACCTACGGCATCAGCCGCGACGACGCGGCGAGCTTCCTCGGTCCCTACGTCGCCAAGGGCATCCTTTCGATCGATCCCTTCATCTCGCTCGACCAGCAAGGCGTCGGCGAGCTCGTCAAGATCGGCGTCACGCGCGGCCGCAAGACGCGGGCGAAGCTCAAGGTGGGCATCTGCGGCGAGCACGGCGGCGATCCCGCCTCCGTCGCCTTCTGCCACAATGTCGGTCTCGACTACGTGTCCTGCTCGCCGTATCGCGTGCCGATCGCGCGGCTCGCGGCGGCCCAGGCCGCGCTCGGCAAGGCGATTGCGAGCCAGGCGTAAGGCGAAGCAACATACGTGATGCGAAAGAGGCGGAGCTTGCTCCGCCTCTTTTCATTTGGGGCGACGCCCTCTCGACTCGTCATTGCGAGGAGCCCTTGCGACGAAGCAATCCAGAGTCTTTCAGCGGAGACAGTCTGGATTGCTTCGCTGCGCTCGCAATGACAGCGGAGGAGGAACCAGGCGCGTCCCGAAATGATACGCGTGCGCAAGAGTTCCTTCACCATTCGCGTTGACCGATTGTTTACCGCTTCTCGCGACGCGGCCTTTACCGGCACATCGCATCGCCCCGTGAAAACACCTGACATCGCTTGCGTGTGTTTCGCGCGCAACGCGGATTAACGCCCCGGCAACCTAAATTAGATACTCACGATAAGGATCGAATTGCACGGATGTACTGAGTTCGATCAGGACGGGCGTAAGCGTAGCGTGAGCGTATCGATGTCAGTGTTGCGTAACCATCCGAAGGGTGCGCGGTTCGCATCCTTCGGACTCGGTCTCTGCATCTTCGCATTGATGCCGAGAGAGATCGGATATCAGGACATAGGCTCGCTGCTGGCGCGTCAGCCCGGCGTCGCCGAGCGCTGGCAGAAGCAGGTGTTCTCTGCGGCCTCCTCCATTCAGCTTGCCACTTACAGTTTCTCGCCCCCGATCGGCACGTCGGCGCCGCAGAGCGCGATGGTTCGTCTCGCCAGCCTCGACGGCCGCGATGTCACCGGTTCCATTTCGCGCAATCCGGTGCTGCAGGCGCCGGCGCGTTACCAGGCCTCCGACTTTCCCAAGGTTGATCGCGCGCTGAAAGGCGATCGTCTCGCCATCGTGACACCTGCGCCAGTACCTCAGCCGGCTGCTCCGGCCGTGACGCCCGCGCAGCAGGATCCCGCGACCTCGAACAGTTCCGTGTTCGGCGCCAAAACCGCCGAGCTGCCAGCCGTGCAGCCGCAGGCGATGTCGCCGGAGTCAGCGGCCGCGCTCGATCCCGAGCTTCAGGAGGCGATGCGTGCGCCGCCGTTGGCTCAATATACAAATCCGCCGAAGGCCGATGACAACGCGCTGTCCTTCGCGGCGCAGCCGCTCAACACGCTGAAGCAGGCGACATCAGCAGCTCCGCCGCGCGACCCCTTCAGCGTCAAGACCTCGAACCTGTTCTTCGGCAGCTCCTCGTTGGGCGGTAACCTCGAGAGCATCGAGAGCTGGCAGCCCGGCGCCGAGCCGCTGATCGTGATGCCCGACCCCGACATGAAGCTGGCCTCGCTGTCGCCGCCGAACGAGGACGCCGCCAGCATCACCGAGAGTGGCGAGAGCATCGCGCCGAAGGGTGAGGTCAACGCCGACAACCAGCGCGCCAAATCTCCGGCCGAGCGGCTGGCGCTCGACGAGAAATCGCGCGCGAAGTCGGAGAAGTGCCTCGCCGAAGCCGTTTATTTCGAATCCCGCGGGGAGGCCGTGCGCGGCCAGATCGCGGTCGCGCAAGTGGTGATGAACCGCGTATTCTCGGGCAAATATCCCGATACGGTGTGCGGCGTGGTCTATCAGAACAAGTACCGTCACTTCGCCTGTCAGTTCACCTTTGCCTGCGACAACAATCCCGATGTGATCCGCGAGCCCGAGATGTGGGAGCGCGCCAAGAAGATTTCGAAGGCCATGCTCGACGGCCAGATCTGGCTGCCTGAAGTGGGCAAATCGACGCATTACCACGCCTATTGGGTGCGTCCGTCCTGGGTCGCCGAGATGAAGAAGATGTACAAGACCGGCGTGCACACTTTCTATCGGCCGCGCAATTGGGGCGATGGAGCTGAGGAGCCGAGCTGGGGCACGCCGGCGCAGACCGCCGCGCTCTCGGCCGAGCTCGCGCTGGCGGCCAAGAGCTCCGCCGAGATGGGCGTCACCGAGCGAAGGTAGTTGTCGTCAGAAGCGGTCGTCACGCCCGGGCTTGTCCCGCCTGCGCGGCCGTAGCCGCTTCGGCGCGGCGAAGGCCCGGGCATCCACGTTCTTCGTACCGCGGGAAAGGCGTGGATGGCCGGGACAAGCCCGGCCATGACGTTGCGGAAGCTTTGGGTGCGCCGTCCTCACATCTCGATATCCAGCGCGCAGTCGAAATTCGGCGCCGAATGCGTCAGGGCGCCTGACGAGGCGTAGTCGACACCGGTCGCCGCGATCGCCGCAATCGAGTCCAGCGTGACACCGCCCGAGGCTTCCAGCTCCAGCCGGCCTTCCGTCATTCGCACAGCCTCGCGCAGCGTCGCGATGTCCATGTTGTCGAGCAGCACCGCATCGGCCAGATCAGTGGCGAGCACGTCGCGCAGCTGTGCGAGCGTATCCACCTCGATCTCGATCTTGACGAGATGGCCGGCATGCGCACGAGCGCGCTCCAGCACAGGCCGGATGCCGCCGGCAACCGCGATGTGGTTGTCCTTGATCAGGATGGCATCATCCAGGCCGAAACGGTGGTTGAAGCCGCCGCCGCAACGCACCGCGTATTTCTCCAGCGCCCGTAATCCGGGCGTGGTCTTTCGCGTGCAGCAGATGCGCATTTTCGTGCCCTCGGCCCGCGCGACGTAGTCGGCCGTGAGCGTCGCGACGCCGGACAGGCGGCCGACGAAGTTCAGTGCAGTCCGTTCCGCGGTGAGAACCGCGCGCGCCGGGCCGGAGATCGTCAACACCTGCTGCCCGCGCGCGACGCGCGCGGCGTCGCGGATATGCGCGCGGACCGCAATGTCGGTCGAGAGCTTTTGCAGCGTCGCCAGCGCCAGCGGCAGGCCGGCGATGACACCGGACTGGCGTGCAACCAGCACGGCCTGCGCCTTGGCCGCTTCCGGGATCGTCGCGAACGAAGTGATGTCGCCGGCGCGGCCGAGATCCTCGTCGAGTGCGCGATGCACGGCGTCATCGATGGCGAGCGGAGAGAGGAAGGCGTCGGGATGGAGCAGGGAGGTTGGGGTGATCATGACAAACTCCGTCAGGCGATCATGGATTGCGCGATGCGCGGCGTTGATTGCGCACTCAGCCCGTCCGCGACCTCATGCGCTTGGGCGAGTGTCATCATCGTTCTCTGCGCCAGCGCGGGCGCCTCCTCGGGATGGTCGCAGCGGAAATGCGCGCCGCGACTCTCGCGCCGGCTCCAGGCCGCGGACGCCACGAGCAGGGCCGCTGTCGCCATGTGGCGGACTGCGATGCTTGTTGCCGAGCGCTCGAGCCCGGCAAAACTGCGGACAGCTTCTGCCAGCCCGTCGCCTTCGCGGATCACACCGACATGCGTGGTCATCATCGCGCGCAACCGCTTCACGGCGCTTGCATCCGGCGCGCCGCCGCGTGGCGCCACCGGTGCTTCGGGGAGGCGGGCAGGTGAGGGGATCGCCCGGCCGGCGATGTCGTCGGCGATGCGCGCGGCATAGACCACGGCCTCCAGCAGCGAATTCGACGCAAGCCGGTTGGCGCCATGCATGCCGGTGGACGAGACTTCGCCGCCGGCCCAGAGCCCGTCGATCGAGCTACGGCCGCGTGCATCGACCGCGACGCCGCCCATGTGGTAGTGCACGGCCGGCGCGATCGGGACGACTTGCGTTGCCGGATCGATGCCGGCGGCGATGCAGCTTGCATGCACCGTCGGGAATTTGTCGGCGAAGCGGGGGCCCAGCGCTTGCCGCGCATCGAGGAAGGCGCCGCGCCCCGCCGCGATCTCGGCAAACACGCCGCGGGCCACGATGTCGCGCGGCGCGAGTTCGGCGAGAGGATGCTGCGCGAGCATGAAGCGATCGCCCTCGCTGTTGATCAAGGTCGCGCCTTCGCCGCGCAGAGCCTCGGTCGCGAGCGGTGCCGGGTCCCGGCCAACCATGATCGCCGTCGGGTGGAATTGCACGAATTCCGGATCGGCGATCACGGCGCCGGCGCGCGCCGCGATCGCAAGGCCCGATCCACTGGCCTCGGCCGGATTGGTGGTGACGGCATAGAGATGGCCGATGCCGCCGGTCGCGAGCACGACCGCGCGCGAGGCCATCATCACGGGCCTTGCCGCAAAGTTGCCCGCCTCGCGCAATTGAAGGCCGGTGACGGCGCCATCCTCGGTGAGCAGCGCTTCGGCGACAAAACCTTCGATCAGGCGGATCGACGGCGTGCGGCGCACGGCTTCGCTCAGTGCCGCGATGATCGCTGCGCCCGCGCCGTCGCCGCGCACGTGCACGATCCGCCGCGCCGAATGCGCGGCCTCGCGTCCCACCGCAAGCCGGCCTTCGAGATCGCGGTCGAACGGCACGCCATAGGCGAGCAGATCGTGTATCCGCAAGCCGGCCTCGCGGGCGATGCCGAGCGCGACCGTTTCATCGACGATGCCGCCGCCGACCGCGACCGTATCCGCAGCATGCGCTTCGGGAGTATCGCCGCCCGCGACGGCAGCTGCGATGCCGCCTTGCGCCCATGCGGACGATGCCCCTTGTCCGAGCGGCGCCGCCGAGATCAGCGTCACCGGCCGGGGCGCGAGTTTTAACGCGCAGAACAATCCGGCGAGGCCACCGCCGACGATGACGACGTCGTCGGTGGAGCGGGTGAGGTTGTGGATGTTGTGTGTCATAACTCTCTCCAAGTTCTCGGCTGTCGTCCCGGCCTAGCGCGCAATTGCGCGCGGGGGGGCCGGAACGACCCCGTGTGTGTTGCGGCGACTCGTGCTCAATTCCTCAGATTGATCATCCGCTCGACCGAGCGCCGTGCGCGTACCGCAAGTGCCGGATCGATCGTCACTTCCTCGCCGAGCGTCAGCAGGCTCTCCAGGATGTTGGACAGCGTGATACGCTTCATGTGCGGGCAGAGATTGCAGGGACGCAGCATCTCCACGTCAGGCAGCTCGGCGCGGACATTGTCAGCCATCGAGCATTCCGTGATCATCACGAGGCGCTTCGGTCGTCGCTCGCGCACCCAATTGATCATGTGCGCGGTCGAGCCGGTGAAGTCGGCTTCTGCCAACACATCCGGCGGACATTCGGGATGCGCGATGATCTGCACGGAGGGATCGGCGTCGCGGAAGGCGCGCAGTTCCTCGCCGGTGAAGCGCTCATGCACCTCGCATGCGCCCTTCCAGGCGATGATCTTCACATCCGTCTTCGAGGCGACGTAAGTTGCGAGATAGCGGTCGGGCAGGAAGATCACGCTCGGTGCGTTCAGGCTCTCGACCACCTGCACCGCGTTCGACGAGGTGCAGCAGATGTCGACCTCGGCCTTCACCTCCGCCGACGTGTTGACATAGGCAACGACAGGCACGCCGGGAAATTTTTCGCGGAGCAGGCGCACGTCGGCGCCGGTGATGCTGGCAGCGAGCGAGCAGCCGGCGCGTGCGTCAGGGATCAGCACTGTCTTGTCCGGATTGAGCAGCTTCGACGTCTCCGCCATGAAGTGCACGCCGCACTGGACGATGATGTCGGCCTTCACCTTGGTGGCCTCGACGGCGAGCTGCAGCGAATCGCCGCCGATGTCGGCGACGCCGTGAAAGATCTCCGGCGCTTGATAGTTGTGCGCGAGGATCACCGCGTTGCGTTCGCGCTTGAGCTGGTTGATCGCGTGGATCGTCGGCGCCATCAGCGGCCACTCGATCGGTGGGATCACATGCTTGACGCGCTCATAGATCGGCGCGGTGGCGCGCTCGACCTCGCTGGTCCATTGCAGCGACGGCCGCGGCAGCGTTGGCTCGGATCGTGCCGGCGCTGACGGCGTGGAGGTGGCTTGGCCCTGCGGCCGGTTGGCGAAATCATCTGGGCCGTAAATTTCAGCAATCGGCATCGAGGCCTCCCATGCGTGTCAATTATGCTCAATATGAGTATATATGAGATCTGAGAAATCCGGCCGAGGGGGGCCGGTGGGATTTCGTCAACCACATATACTCAATCTGAGTAAATCAGACATAGCACGGCCGGCGGCGGACCGCTAGGCCCAGCCGCACACATTCCCGTCAAGTCGGTCCTGTGCGGCGCCGGAGGAGGTCGCGACGAAACGCAATGCTCCCGCGAAAGCCCTCCGTGGAACGCAGCCCTTTTTGACTTTCGATTTTCATGCATCTGCATTAAACGGCGGACATGCGGTCGCCGATTTAGCGGATCGCCGACGCCGAATGAGGGAACAACCATGTCGACACAAGCGGGCGAACTCGCTCCCTCTCGTTCCTCTCACTGGCGCACCCCGGCCGTCATCATCCTCTGCGGCTGTGCGATCGGCATGCTCGGCTTCGGCCCACGCTCGGCGCTGGGCTTCTTCGTGCAGCCGATGAGCCACGAGTTCGCCTGGGGCCGCGACGTGTTCGGCCTTGCGATCGCCGTGCAGAATCTGTTGTGGGGATTGGGTCAGCCGTTCGCCGGCGCGGTCGCCGATCGCTTCGGCCTGTTCCGCGTGATGTGTGTGGGCGCGCTGCTCTATGCCGGTGGTCTCCTGCTGATGCGCTATTCGTCGACGCCGATGTCGCTCAACATCGGCGCGGGCGTGATGGTCGGCTTCGGCCTCGCCGGCTGCTCGTTCAATCTGGTGCTGTCGGCGTTCACGAAACTCTTGCCGGCTGAAAAGCGCGGCCTGGCGCTCGGCGCCGGCACCGCGGCGGGCTCGCTCGGCCAGTTCCTGTTCGCGCCTGTTGGCGTGGCGCTGATCGACAATTTCGGCTGGCAGCAGGCGCTCACCGTGTTCGGCTTCCTGATGCTGCTGATCATCCCGCTGTCGCTGGCGATCTCGACGCCGCCGGTCGCAACCACGGCCAGCTCAGCGCCTGCGGATGAGCAGACCATCACCCGCGCGCTCGCCGAAGCTTTCGGCCATCGCTCCTATGTGCTGCTGGTGCTCGGCTTCTTCACCTGCGGCTTCCAGCTTGCCTTCATCACCGTGCATCTGCCGGCGTTCCTGGTCGATCGCGGCGTTTCGACGCAAACCGGCGGCTGGGTGATTGCGGCGATCGGCCTGTTCAACATCATGGGCTCGCTCAGCGTCGGCTATCTCCAGAACAGTCTGCCCAAGCGCTACATCCTCTCGGCCATCTATTTCACCCGCGCGCTCGCGACGCTTGCCTTCATCTCGTTCCCGATCACGCCGTTCTCGGCGATCGCATTCGGTGCAATCTCCGGCCTCACCTGGCTGTCGACGGTGCCGCCGACCTCGGCGCTGGTGGCGCTGATGTTCGGCACGCGCTGGCTGGCCACGCTCTATGGCTTTGCCTTCGTCAGCCACCAGGTCGGCGGCTTCCTCGGCGTCTGGTTAGGCGGCATCGTGTTCGAGAAATTCGGGTCCTACACGCCGATCTGGTGGCTCTCGATCCTGTTCGGCGTGCTCTCGGCGCTGATCAATCTCCCGATCGTGGAGAAGCCGGTTCAGCGAGCGGTTGCGCAGCCTGCCTGATCGGCTAAACATCCCGGTCAAACAAGTCAGGGAGTTCAAGCCGTGGCCACATTCAAGGCAATCCGGATCGACAAGGCGGACAAGGGCACCACCGCGCAGCTCACGCAGTTCGACGAAGCCGAGCTGATGGAGGGCGACGTCACCGTCCGCGTCGAATACTCGACGCTGAACTACAAGGACGGCCTCGCGCTGACAGGCAAGGCACCGGTGGTGCGCCGTTTCCCGATGATCGCCGGGATCGATTTCGCCGGCACGGTCGAGTCCTCTTCCCATCCGCAATGGAAAGCGGGCGACAAGGTCGTTTGCACCGGCTGGGGCATGGGCGAGACCCATCTCGGCGCCTATGCCGAGAAGGCACGCGTGAAAGGTGACTGGCTGGTCGCCCTGCCGCAGGGCCTGTCGGCGCGCGATGCCATGGCGATCGGCACCGCCGGCTTCACCGCGATGCTGTCGGTGCTGGCGCTGGAGAAGCATGGTCTGTCGCCGAAGAGTGGCCCTGTGGTCGTGACCGGCGCGGCTGGGGGCGTTGGCTCGGTCGCCATCGCCGTGTTGTCCCGGCTCGGCTACCACGTCATCGCCTCGACCGGCCGCGCCTCCGAGGCCGATTACCTGAAGAGCCTCGGCGCAGCCGAGGTGATCGACCGCAATGAATTGTCGGGCCCGGCAAAGCCCCTTGCCAAGGAGCGCTGGGCGGGCGGCGTCGACAGCGTCGGCTCGACCACGCTGGCGAACCTGTTGTCGATGACCAAGTATGGCGGCGCCATCGCCGCCTGCGGTCTTGCAGCCGGCATGGACCTGCCGACTTCTGTTGCACCCTTCATTTTGCGCGGAGTGTGCCTTCTCGGCATCGATTCCGTGATGTGCCCGATTGAGCCGCGAAAAGCCGCCTGGCAGCGCCTCGCCTCCGACCTCGATCGGACAAAACTCTCTGAAATCACTACGGAAATTTCACTCGACGAAGTTCTGGAATGGGGCGCGAAAATCCTGGCCGGTCAGGTCCGCGGCCGCATCGTGGTAAAAATTGTCTAACGGCGTTCAGACTTTACCAACCAAGCTGCTTCAATGTCGCCATGGTTAGTATGGTAAGCAGCGGGTAAAGAGATAAAGGCATCGCCCGCTGCGGGGTTGGTTCGGAGTAGAGCATGCTTGCGCGTATTGTGTTGGGGGCTGTCACGGCAGTCGTGACGTTTGCGCCGGCCATCGCCTTGGCCGGGAGTATGAATGCCGACGAGGCGCGTCGCTTCGTCGCCGGCAAGGTCTTCGCCTTCACCTGTTTCGACGGCACCCGCGGTGCAGGCCGGATCCTCGACGATCTCGGCGCCGCCGGCGCGGTGCAGTTCTCGGGCTCGGGCCCGGTGCGCCATCTTCGCCTGCCGGGCAACACGCTCCAGATCCGCGGTCAGAACGTCTGCGCCTCGATCAAGGGCATTCCGTTCGAGCCTTGTTTCAACCTGGAAAAGACCGACGATCGCAGCTTCCGCGGCTCGGTCTCCGGCATGGGCTTCGCCTATTGCGACTTCCATCACCAGGGCGGCAACCAGATGCTGATGGCGCGCGCGGTTGCGCGTCCCCGCTCGCTGCGGGCGCCCGAGCAGACCGGTTCGATCAATGCTCCGGGCACCGAAGTCGCCGCGCGCGTCGAGACGCCGCGGGTCGAGAGCAGCCGGATCGAGCCTGTGAAGTCGGAAGCGAAGTCCGAGCCGAAGGCGGAATCGAAGAACGAAGGTCCGCTGGAGCTGCGCCGCTCGACCGAGTGATGTCGGGCGCAGCCTGCGCTCACTTTACCTGCCTTCGACGAAAGTATCGCACGCGAAGCCGTGGCGCCGTAATCATACGGCCCGCGGTCTTTATGCCTTGGTAGCGACTGTCGCCCCAGCCTGCGTAACGGCCGGGAGGCGGTCCTACGCAAGAGTTCATCAATGTCGCTGTATTTCTTTCGCATCAGCTCTGGCCGCTATTCCGGCGCCGCTGATCAGCCCTACGAGTTCGAGGATGATGCCGCGGCCTGGACCGAGATGACCGAAGTGTGCGCCAATCTGCTCGGCAGCATCGCCCGCAATCTGATGCCGAACGCGAAGTGGAGCATGGAGCTGCTCGACGAGAACAAGAAGCAGGTCTTTCGCGTCAGCCTGGTCAGCGAGGCCGTCTGCTGCAGCGATAAGAGTGCGGACAGGCGTTGACGAAATCTGCACCTGCAATTCCGGAAAGCGCCGGCGCGCCCTCTGTGTGCATCTCTCTTCGGAATGAGCCTTAGACGCCACAACTCCGACCAGCGTGTGATTAACGTGATAAGCACGCTTTACGTGCTTGTTTTGTCGGCCTTTTTGATCGAATTCCGGTATTTCCCCGGAGGCTGCTGTTAACCAAATCGGAACGACAGGCGCTCATATTTTAGGCAAAGGCGATCAACGCCAAGAGTGGCCGGCAAAGACTCGACCACACTTTTCCTGTCGGGAAACCTGCCCATGTTGAGCCTCGTTCGAAATTTGCGGATCGGGACCAAGCTGGCGATCGCATCGGCACTTGCCATCGTCCTGGTCGTTTCGATGATTGGAAGTCAGCTCCTGGGTAACGCGAGCGTACGCGACGCCAACGAGAGCGTGCTCACACAGCAGGAGATAGCGCGCGGCGCGGTCACGACCGAGGTCGCAGTTCGCGGGATGCAACTCGCGGCCCGAGACATTCGCCTGGCCAGTAGCGTGGCCGATCTGCAGAAGGCCACACAGGCCTTGGCCGACCAACAGAAGGCGATGAATTCGCACATCGAGACGATGCTGGGATTGTCTCATTCCGCCGAGAACCGCGCCAGGATGGAGCAACTGAGATCCCTTGCGGCGGACTACGCCAAGGGAGCCCAGCAGATCGCGGGGATGCGCAGCGAAGCCCTTGCTGCAGTGTCGAGCGGCTCAGACGGAGCGGCCCGCGCCACCAAACTCAACGAAGAGGCGGTTCGCTTCGCCCGCGACGTTACCCTGCCCATTGCCGGCAAGATCGATGCGCTAATCGAGCAGATCGCCGACTATGCAAGGCACAAGTCCGAGGCGGAGAGTGCCGCGGCCACAGCGCAAATGAAATCGAGCGAGCGGACTGGGATGGTCATCGGCGCAATCGCCATGATGATCCTGATCGGCTCCTGGCTGATGTCCTTCCTCTCCATCGCCCGGCCGATCCGCGCGCTCACGATCGCGATGGAGAGGCTCGCGGAGGGAGATTTCTCGGTGGTGCTGCCGGGCCTCGGCCGCAAGGACGAGGTCGGCGGCGTTGCAGCGGCTGTCGAGAAATTCAAGATCGTCTCCGAGCAGAAGGCTCGCGAAGAAGCCGAAGCCAGGATCAGGCAGGATCAGGCCGCAGCCGTTCAGCGCAAGGCCGAGATGCATAAGCTTGCAGATAGCTTCGAATCCGCGATTGGCGAGATCGTCGAGACCGTATCCTCGGCCGCGACCGAGCTCGAAGCGTCGGCCTCGACGCTGACCTCGACGGCCGAGCGCGGCCAAGGGCTCGCCACAATGGTCGCTGCCGCCTCCGAAGAGGCTTCCACCAACGTCCAGTCGGTGGCTTCCGCGACCGAGGAGCTGTCGTCCTCGATCACCGAGATCAGCCGCCAGGTGCAGGAATCGGCGCGGGTGGCGAGCGAGGCGGTCAGCCAAGCCCGCACCACGACCGATCGTGTCGGCGAGCTCTCCAAGGCCGCAACGCGCATCGGCGACGTGGTCGAGCTGATCAATACCATCGCGGGCCAAACCAACCTCCTGGCGCTCAATGCGACGATCGAGGCGGCACGCGCCGGCGAAGCCGGCCGCGGCTTTGCGGTGGTCGCGTCCGAGGTGAAGGCGCTGGCCGAGCAGACCGCGAAGGCGACCGGCGAGATCGGCCAGCAGATCGCCGGCATCCAGACGGCGACGGAATTCTCGGTTGGCGCCATCAAGGGCATCAGCGAGACCATCGAAAAGCTGTCGGAGATTTCCTCGACCATCGCGGCCGCCGTCGAGGAGCAGGGCGCCGCGACGCAGGAGATTTCCCGCAACGTGCAGCAGGCGGCTCAAGGCACCCATCAGGTATCGGCGAACATCACCCAGGTGCAGCGCGGCGCGAGCGAGACCGGATCGGCCTCCGCGCAGGTGCTGTCGGCCGCGCAGATGCTGTCGGGTGACAGCGATCGCCTCAAGCTCGAGGTCGGCAAGTTCTTAGGGACCGTTCGCGCGGCCTGAACAAGGTCGGCGCGGCCCTCTCGATCAACGACATAGCGGTCGCTGCGGTCGTTTGCATTCAGGGTTGCATCGGCCGCAGCGGCCTAAGTAGCACGACGGGATGTTCGCGTTGTTGCAACAAATGGTTGTAGAAGAAATAACGGCCACATTGTCACATCCGTAGTTCCACGTAGGCCTCTGTTAACGGCTGCTTGCAACTATGTGCGCAATCTTGCCGGGTAGGAACCAGCCAGCATTGATGGAATGACTCCGTCCTGCCGTCCGCCGTGACGGTTGTGGCGCAGATGACGTGTGGGTTTAGGTCTCATCGGGATTTGTCATGATGTCGAAATTGTCAATCGTCTTCAAGCTTCTGACCGTTCTGTCGGTCCTCGTGCTGTCGCTTGCCGGCGTCGGCGTCGTGGCGATCGGCACGATGCAGAACATCAACTCCCATACCGTCGAGATCGCAGAGAGCTGGCTGCCGAGCGTCCGTGCGCTGGGTTCGATGCGCGCCGACATCAACGAGTTGCGCGTCGCGCTGCGTCTGCACCTGATGCAGGATAGCGCAGAAGGCAAGGAAGCGGCTGAGAAGCGTCTCGCCTCGCTTCGTGAGCGCATCGAGAAGACCCGAAAGACCTATGAGCCGCTGATCACGTCAGCCGAAGAGCGCGCCATTTACGGGCAATGGACCACGGCGTGGGGCGAGTATCTGAACGGCGTGCAGGACGTGATGGCGCTGTCGCGCAAGAGCCCAGGCAAATTCCCGACAGAGGCCAACGAGATGTTGCAGACCAAGGTTGCGAAGATGGCCCAGGCGGCAGATCCGCTGCTCCAGAAAGGCATTGAGCTGAACAATCACGGCGCCGAGCTGGAAACGAAGCAGGCGGCCGACAGCTACGCCACCATCTTCCGCTTGCTGGTCGGCATCATCATCGCCTCGGTGGCGATCGCGATCGGTGCGGCCTATTATCTCGTGCGCGACGTGTCGCGTGGCATTGCCTCGATCATCAAGCCGATGCAGTCGCTCGGTGAGGGCGACCTCTCGGCCGAGGTGCCGCACCGCGGCGAGAAGACCGAGATCGGATCGATGGCGGATGCGCTGCAGATCTTCAAGGAGGCGCTGATCGCCAAGCGCGCGGCGGACGAGGCCGCGAGGGTCGACGCCGAGGCCAAGATCGAGCGTGGCCGCCGCGTCGACGCCATCACCCGCAAGTTCGAAGCCATGATCGGCGAGGTCGTTGGGACCGTGTCGTCGGCGTCGACCGAGCTCGAAGCCTCCGCTTCGACGCTGACCAACACCGCCCAGCGCGGGCAGGAGCTGGCGACCGTCGTCGCCGCGGCCTCCGAAGAAGCATCCACCAACGTGCAGGCTGTGGCATCCGCTTCCGAGGAGCTGTCGTCCTCCATCACCGAGATCAGCCGCCGCGTGCAGGACTCAGCGCGGATGGCGGCGGAGGCCGTCGAGCAGGCGTCGCGGACCAACGAGCGCGTCAACGAGCTGTCGCAGGCGGCCGCCCGCATCGGCGACGTGGTCGAGCTGATCAACACCATCGCGGGCCAGACCAATCTGCTGGCGCTGAACGCCACCATCGAGGCGGCGCGCGCCGGCGAAGCCGGCCGCGGCTTTGCCGTCGTCGCCTCCGAGGTGAAGGCGCTGGCCGAGCAAACCGCGAAGGCGACCGGCGAGATCGGGGCGCAGGTCGCAGGTATCCAGGCCGCAACGCAGGAATCCGTCAGCGCCATCCAGGAAATCGGCGGCACCATCGAGCGGCTGTCGGAAGTGTCGGCGGCGATTGCCGCCGCGATCGAGGAGCAGGGCGCGGCGACGCAGGAGATCTCGCGCAACGTCCAGCAGGCCTCGGTTGGCACCCAGGAGGTCTCCTCGAACATCACGGATGTGCAGCGCGGGGCGATCGAGACCGGCTCGGCCTCAGCCGAGGTTCTGTCGGCGGCGAAGTCGCTCGCGACCGACAGCACTCGTCTCAGGGTCGAGGTCGCGCAGTTCCTGGAGTCGGTCCGCGCGGCCTAAATAACGGGTCGAAGTTGCCTTCACCTCTCCCCGCCGGGGAAAGGTGAACACTCGACCTCCATTACGAGCTTGTCTGCGGAGCCGGCGGTGGCATTGCCTGTCGCCGGAACAGGATGCGCTGGTAGAGCCAGCCGATCGCGACCAGCACGATGCCGAGGCCCATGAACGACAGCGCACGATAGACGCCTGTCAGCGTCGACATGTCGATGACGAAGGCCTTCAGGATCGTCAGCGCGATGACGGCGGCGGACGCCAGCCGCGCCCGCTCGGAGTTCGCGAGAATGCCGATGCCGAGCAGCACCACGCCGAAGGCGAGCCAGCCGATCGAATAGGTGTATTGCTCGGCTCCCGTGGTCTCGCCGCCGGTGAGGAACGGGCCGTGATAGAAGCGGCGGATCTCCAGCGTCAGATAGACAAGCGCAAACACCAGCGCGGCCCCCGCGATCGTGTTCGCATAGACCTTGCCCCGCGCGCCGACGACCGCGTAGGCGAGCAGCAGCATCAGCACCGCGGGCAGGGCGTAACCGAGCAGCAGCAGGTTGAACACGGCGCCGCCGACATCAATGTGCCACAGCAGCGGATTCTCCAGGAACAGCAGGCCGAACACGCTGATGCAGCCGGCGATCGCCGTCAGCGCGATGGCGCCGACATTGTGCACGATAGAGTGGCTGCGCAGCCGCAACCGCTCCAGTCCGATCGCCATCGCCAGCGCCACGCAGACCTGAGGAGCGGCCTCTAGCAGCGAGGGCGATGCGATCATGTCGCCGCCGGTCGCGAAGTGGCGGACCTCCATGAAGGCGAGAAGCGCGGCGAACAGGATCGCGGCCGCTTCCACCATGCGCAGCGGCGCATCGTCGCCCCTGCGGCGCAGGAACCGGCTCGCCGCCCAGAACGAGGCGGCCGGCAGGCCATAGCCCCACAGCAGCCAGTTGAAGATCGGCGTGGTGCCGACGGCATCGCCAACGATGCGCGGATCATAGAGGATGCGCGCGGTGACGATGCCGGCGAAGATCGCGGCGAGCCAGCGCAGGAACGGGATCGGCCGCTGCAGCGCAATCCAGGCGGTGCCGAGCGACATCAACGCCAGCGCGATGGTGAGCCAGCCTTTCTCCAGCGCGAAGGTCAGCGCCAGGGCCAGCGCGCCGAGCGTGCCGGTCGCGAACAGCGCCGTCGAGATCGCAAGTCCCGGCCGGGTCTCGCGGCGGGTGAGTAGTTCGGTCGCAACGCCGAACGCAGCTGCCAGCAGCACGGCAAGGATCGCGAACGGGATCGAGCGGTCGAGATGGGCGATGCGGGCGTAGAGCGCGATGAGGATCGCGATTGGCGTCGCGACACCTGCTGCCGACCACACCACGGGAATGATCGCCGAATGCGAGCGACCCTGGGCGAAGAAGCCGGCGATGCCGAAGCCGGCGGCGAAGATCGCGGCCATCGCCAGATGCTGCGTCACCGCGCTGTCGATCGCGTTCGGCGTGATGCCTGGCATGGGGCCGCCCGGCAGCACCAGCATGTCAGGATTGGCGCGTACCGCCCATTCGGCGAACACGATGAACACCGTTGCCGCCGCCGCGCCCAGCGCGCCGACGGCAGCCTCTGCGCGCCAGGCGACGAACAGCGTGGCCGCAACGAGCAATGTGTAGGCGATGAGCGCGAGGTCAGCATGCGCGCTCGACAACACGATTAACATCGCGCCGAACAGATAGGCGCCGAGCGCGCTCGAGGAGACCGGCTCGATCTGTCCGCCTTCGATATCGGGGCCGAACATGAAGCCGCAGACCACGAGCAGTGCAGCGAGCACGAAGCCTGACATCACGTGGAACGCGTGCGGCGCGACGTGCAGGTCACCGGTATCGAGGCCCGGGAAAATCCAGAGCACGGCGAAGACGATCGTCGTCACCGCGAGCCAGCGCCATAGCCTGATGCGGGCGAGGCCGAAGCTCGCGGCGGTGACGATGGCAAGATAGATGTACAGCGCCCAATAGTCCGGCTTGCCGCTGGAGACCAGCACCGGCGTTGCGAAGGCGCCGACGACGCCGAGGCCCGCGAGCGCCGGCCCGTGCAGCAAAGCTGCCGCGAGCGTGGCCATCGCCACGATGCCGAGCAGCACGAAAGCGGTGGCCGGCACGAGGAAGCCATAGAGCGCATAGGCCGCATAGACGGTCGCGAACGCCACCGCCGTTCCAGCCGCGGTGAGGATCGCGGGGATGTTGGCGATCGGCAGCGCTGCAATGCTCGAGATGCTCTCCTTGCGCCGCGTCCATTCGCCGGCACCCAGCAGCGCGGCCGCGAACAATCCGCCCAGGAATACCCGCACGCCGGGGCCGACAAGGCCGGCCTCGATCGAATAGCGCACCATGAAGAAGCCGCCGAGCGCGAGCGCCAGGCCGCCGATCCACACCACCCAGCGGGTGCCGAGCCGTTCCTCCAAGCCGGGGGCGGGGGCGGGCGCGGGCAGCGGCGGCGGCGCGCCGGCTGCGGGGCTGGCTTCAGGACTTGCTTCAGGACTTGCTTCGAGCGGCGGCGGCGCAGCCTCTTCGGTGACGAGCGGCGGCGTGGTCTCGGCCTCCGGCGCAAGCGGCGGCGGCTCTGCTGCACTCGTCGCAGGCGCGTTTGCGGGCGCCTGCACGAGCACAAGTGGCGGAGGCTGAACCCGGCGCGCCTGCAGTTCGGCCTCCAGCGCGCCCAGGCGGCGGCGCAATTCGGTTGCCTGGTTCGACGCTTTCAGCGCGATCAGGAACGCGGCGATCGCAATCATCACGGCAAAGACGTCGAACGGGGCGTCGAACATGGGGTCTCCTGGCAATCGGCGGGCAGGGGCCGACAGCAATCCTTGATCTAGCGCCGGGAGCGTACGCGCAAGCCTGGCGCCGGCCGTTCCTGGAGCACGTCGCGGCGGAAGCGATAGAGCGCCGCCGGTCTCCCGCCCGTCTGTGTCGACATCACGCCGGTCGGTTCGACCAGCGCCTCGGTTTCGACCAGACGACGGAAATTCTGCTTGTGCAGGTGCCGGCCGGAGATCGCCTCCACCGTATACTGCAACTCCGTAAGTGTGAACTCGGCGGGCAAAAGTTCAAACACCACGGGGCGATACTTCAGCTTTGCCCGCAGCCTGGCGATCGCGGTGGCAAGGATCCGGCGGTGGTCGAAGCGCATGGACGTGCCGAGCGCGGGCAGGGACTTGCGCGCCAGCGCCGCGGGCCGGCCGTCGCGCCGCGCTTCCTCGACGAGGCCGGCCTCGTAGAGCAGCTCGTAGCGGTCGAGCACGCGCTCCTCGTCCCAGGCCGCGCCGTCGAGGCCGAAATAGAACCGCACGCGATCCTTGCGCGGCAATGCGCGCGTCGCCTCGGGCGTCTCCTCCTCGGCCCATGCCGTCAGCGCCGGGATGATGTCACGGGCGATGATCGCCGGCGGTGCCTCGCGCCGGTCTTCCCAAGGGAAGAAGCGATACCAGGGCTCGAAGCTCGCGGCATTCGCAGCTCCCTCGGCGGTGCGCGTCAGCGCGAGATAGCCGATCGACACCCTATGCGCGCCGGTGTGGCCGGCCTCGGCATGACGGCCGCGATCGCCAAACGTGTAGAGCTGCTCCACATAGCCGAGCCGCAATCCCACCTGTTCCTCGACCCACGCACGCAGGCCGATCTCGAAGGTGCGATGGCTCGGCGCATCGAACGGACCGAACGGCAGCCCGGCCAGGCCGTCACTGCTGTGCGCGGTGAGGACCAGCGGCTCATGATCTTCGATCGCGACGATCGCGGCGGTCAGGCCGATCTCGATCGGCGTCAGCAGCTTGTCGCTCATGCGATGACGATCGCTACTGTCATTCGAGCTCGATCACGAAGGGGCGGCCTTCAACCAGCATCTCGCCCGGGCCCATCTCGTCGAGCGCGCGCAGCATGCGGCCGTTGCGGCCGAGCGCGCGGTCGGCGAGGTCGACGATGCGGCGGTTCGGCGAGGCGATCGGGGAGGCCGCACGGATCTTCTTCGCAATCTCGATCTCGTCGCGATCAGGATTGAGCGCGCAGACGGCGGCGAACGCGCTCGCCGTGGAGCGGCTGATGCCGGCATAGCAATGCACCACCAGCGGCGCAGCCCGATCCCAGCCGCGCACGAAATTCAGCACCTGTTCGATATGCGCCTCCGACGGTGCGACAAAGCCGTCCATCTCCTCGGTGATGTCGTCCATCGACACCTTGAGATGATTGGCCGGAAGCACCGACACCGGCCGCGCCACCTGCTCGACATTGGCCATCACGGTCAGCACATGGCTGGCCCCGGTGCGGCGAACGGTTTCGGGAAGGGCGGCGAGGGAGCAGACGTGGATCATGGCGGACCTTTTTAATTGATTATAGCGAGCGCTCGCAGGTGGGCAAAGGCGCATCGCGCCGTGCCCACCACCTCGCAATTGCGCAACTGATTCGGTTTGGTGGGCACGCGGAGCCTGTCATCGGGCGCGCATTCGCGCGAGCCGGTGGCTTTCCCCACCCTACGAAAGGATGATGCTACGCGAACACCGCCCCGAACCGCTCCAGAAACTGCTTCTCGGCCCGCGCCGCCGTCCAGGGCGTCAGATAGTCGCGCCTGATATTGTCGGAAAGGCCGGGATCCTTGCCGAACAGCCGCTTCGCCTCGCTTTCGCTGAAGCCGGCAAGCTCGGTCGCCTCGAGGTAAGCCGCGCCGCGATCGGCGGCCTTGATCGCCAGCGTGATCTCCTCGGGTAGCACCGGCGGCAGGCCGAAGCGGATGTGGATGGCGCCGAGCAGGCGCTTCTCCACCGCCTTGTAATGGCCGTCGAGCACCGCCTTGAACGGCGAGATCATGTCGCCGATGACATATTCAGGGGCATCGTGCAGCAGCGCGGCGAGCCGGATGCGCTGGTCAGCGCGCGGCATCTCGTGCCGCAGCACGGTCTCCACCAGCAGCGTGTGCTGGGCGACCGAGAAGATGTGCGCGCCGATGGTCTGTCCGTTCCAGCGCGCCACGCGCGCCAGCCCATGGGCGATGTCGGCGATCTCGACATCGAGCGGGGAGGGATCGAGCAGGTCGAGCCGCCGACCCGACAGCATGCGCTGCCAGGCGCGGGATTCGGATGCGCGCGCGCTCTTCCTGGCCGTCATTTGGCCTTGAGGCGCGGCTTGCGCTGCAGCTTGCTGCAGGTCGCGTGGCAATGGCAGTCGACGAGATGGTCGTTGACCATGCCGGTCGCCTGCATGAAGGCATAGACAATGGTCGGGCCGACGAATTTGAAGCCGCGCGAGGACAGCTCCTTGGAGATCTGCATCGACAGCGGTGTCGACGCCGGGACGCTTGCCGTGGTCTTGAAATTATTGACCTTGGGCCGGCCGTCCATGAAGTCCCAAAGAAGTTTCGAAAAGCCCGGGCCCTTCTCCATGATGTCGAGGTACGCCTTCGCGCTCAGGATCGTGCCTTCGATCTTGGCCTTGTTCCGCACGATGCCGACATCGTTCATCAGCGCATGCACCTTCCTGTCGGTGTAGCGCGCGATCTTCTCCGGCTGGAAATCGTCGAAGGCTTTGCGGAAATTGTCGCGCTTGCGGAGGATCGTGATCCAGGACAGGCCGGCCTGAAAGCCGTCGAGGATCAGCTTTTCATAGAGCGCGCGGTCGTCATATTCAGGCACGCCCCATTCGGTGTCGTGATAGGCGACATAGAGCGGGTCTTCGCCCGGCCAGGGGCAGCGGGTCTTTCCGTCGGGATGCAGGCGGGGAGCGCGGCTCATGCAATGGGCTGCTTTGCGGGAATGCGAACGACGTCGGGTTCTGCCAACCTCACGGCGAGCCCGCCAGCGGTGAGCGGCTGGCCGGCATCGAGCGCATCGGCAACGCGGTCGATCCGCACCAACGCAATCCCCTTGCCCTTCGCCGATGAGCCCATGGTGCCGACGGATTTGTCGCCGGCCATGACACTGACGCCGACTTCCGGCGCGGAATCCTCGAGCAGCACCTTCACGCTGCGGGTCCGCGCAGTGCCGCGATGCTGCATGCGCGAGACGACCTCCTGGCCGACATAGCAGCCCTTGTCGAAATCGACGCCGGCGAGGCGATCCATGTTGGTCTCGTGCGGGAACGCATCGCTGTACATGAAATCGAGCCCGCCGCGCGGCACGCCGAGCGCGATCCGGTGCGCCTCGTACTCGGACGCATCGACTAGCTCGGCGCCGATCAATTCAGACAGCCTTTGCTTGAGATCCTCGGGGATCAGGATGCGGGTGCCGAGCTCGGCATTGCGGGGATCGGCGAAGGCGAGATCCGGCTGCGTCGCGGGCTGGCCGTCCCAGGCCGCGAGCACGCCGAGCTCGAGGATCTCCACGGTGACCTTGGCGCGCAGCTTGTAGAATTTCAGCTTGGTGGCAAGGCCATCGGCCAGCGGCTTCGGGCAGTCGATCAGGAACCCGCCGCCATGGCCGCCAGGGGCTTCCGTGATCAGGAAATCCACGATGATCTTGCCCTGCGGCGTCAGCAGCGCGCCGAATCGCCCCAGGCCCGGCTTGAGCCTGTCGACATCGGTGGTGATGAGGCCGTTGAGGAAGTTGCGTGCGTCCTCGCCGGCGACCTTGATCACGCCCCGGTCGGGAAGAAACGCTGATTTCATGTGAAAATCTCTTGCGACATGGTGCTCCGGAACGTAAGCCCGCAAGGCATAAACGACAAGACCTCGGGCCCTGCGCTTGGGGATGAGAGAGGCCCCATGACCCAGCGATTCGATGTGATCCTCAAGGACGGCACCGTCGTCAACCAGGACGGCGAAGGCGTTCGCGATATCGGTATCATCAATGGCCGCATCGCCGAGCTGGGTCCGCTGTCGCAGGGCTCGGCGGCGGAGGTGATCGACTGCAAGGGCCTGCACATCCTGCCCGGCGTGATGGACACGCAGGTGCATTTCCGTGAACCCGGGCTGGAGCACAAGGAAGATCTCGAATCGGGCTCGCGCAGCGCCGTGATGGGTGGCGTCACCGCCGTGTTCGAGATGCCGAACACCTCGCCGCTCACAGTGACCGAGGCCACCTTCTCCGACAAGGTGAAGCGTGCCCATCATCGCATGCATTGCGATTTCGCCTTCTTCATCGGCGGCACCCGCGAGAACGTGCAGGACCTGCCGGTGCTCGAGCGTGCCCCGGGCTGCGCCGGCGTGAAGGTGTTCATTGGCTCCTCGACCGGCGCGCTGCTGGTGGAGGATGACGAGAGCCTGCGCCGCATCTTCCAGGTGATCCGCCGCCGTGCGGCGTTCCATGCCGAGGACGAGTACCGCCTCAACGACCGCAAGTCGCTCCGCATCGAGGGCGATGCGCGCTCGCATCCGGTCTGGCGCGACGAGACTGCGGCGCTGATGGCGACGCAGCGCCTGGTCAAGCTCGCGCATGAGACGGGAAAGCGCATCCACGTGCTGCACATCTCGACCAAGGAAGAGATCGAGTTCCTGCGCGACCACAAGGATGTCGCCTCCTGTGAGGCGACGCCGCATCATCTGACGCTGGTCGCACCCGAATGCTACGAGCGGCTCGGCACGCTGGCGCAGATGAACCCGCCGGTGCGGTCAGCCGATCATCGCGCCGGCATCTGGCGCGGCATCGAGCAGGGCATCATCGACGTGCTCGGCTCCGACCACGCCCCGCATACACTGGAAGAAAAGCAGAAGACCTATCCGGCCTCGCCCTCCGGCATGACCGGCGTGCAGACGCTGGTGCCGCTGATGCTCGATCATGTCAATGCCGGCCGGCTTTCTCTCGCGCGCTTCGTCGATCTCACCAGCGCCGGCCCGGCGCGCCTTTACAACATGGCCTGCAAGGGCCGCATCGCCGCCGGCTACGACGCCGACTTCACCGTGGTGGACCTCAAGCGCAGCGAAACCATCACCAGCAAATGGGTGGCGTCCAAGGCCGGCTGGACCCCCTATGACGGCGTCCGCGTGACGGGTTGGCCCGTCGGCACCTTTGTGCGCGGCAGGCGCGTGATGTGGCAGGGCGAGCTGGTGACGCCGTCGCAAGGCGAGGCGGTGCGGTTTCTGGAGACGCTGAAGCAGTAGCAGCAAGATTAGCTTCCTGCACCGCTGTCATGCCCCGGCCTGTCCGGGGCATCCAGTACGCCGCGGCGATAGTTGTCTGACACGGCTGCGGCCTCTGGAATACCGGATTGCCCGCTTTCGCGGGCAATGACAGTGTGCCACGAAGCGCCAGTTTAGATTGGGAGAGCGCAATGTCCCAGCCCACCGCCCTCATCTCCACCGAGCAACTTGCCGCGATCCTCGCCGATCCCAATCTCCGCCTCTACGACTGCACGACCTACAACGAGCCGGTGCCGCCAGGCAGCGACGTGCCCTATCGCGCCGTCCCCGGCGACAAGACATTTGCCGCCGGACACATCCCGGGTGCCGATTATCTCGACCTGCAAGGCGAGTTCTCGGATACTTCCGCGCAGCAATTCTTCATGATGCCCGATGTGGCCCAGCTCGAGGCCGCTTTTGGCCGCCACGGGCTCGATGCCGGCAAGATCATCGTGCTCTACAGCATCGGCACCATGATGTGGTCGACGCGGTTCTGGTGGATGCTGCGTTCCCTCGGCGTCGATGCGCGCGTGCTCGACGGCGGCCTCGACAAATGGAAGGACGAGGGGCGGCCGGTCGAGACGGGTGCGCCGAAGGGTTATCCGGCGACAACCTTCAAAGCCTCGCCGCGCGCAGGCTTCTTCGTCGACAAAGATTTCGTGAAGGAGCGCATCGGCGATCCCGCGACTGTCATCGTCAATGCGCTCGGACCGCAATTTCATAGAGGACTCGAGCCGAGCCGCTACGGCCGGCCCGGCCGCGTGCCCGGCAGCGTCAACGTGTCGGCTGCAACCCTCGTCAATGCCGACAAGACGCTGACCTCGCTCGCCGATGCCGAAGCCAAATTCGCCGCGGCCGGCGTCACGCGCGACAAGAACGTGATCCTCTATTGCGGCGGCGGCATCTCGGCAACGGTCGACCTCTTGATGCTGACGCAGCTCGGCTACGACAAGCTGACGCTGTATGATGCCTCCATGGGCGAATGGGCGAGGGACGCGTCGCTGCCGATCGAGACGGATCAGGGGTGAATCTTGCCCTCCAGTAGAGGGTAATAAATCGGGAACCTTTGCTGCCCGCTTGCATCCAATATCCGGAAGCAACGGAGACAGGTGATCGCCATGCAACGGACCGCTGCCGGCCTGTCCGCCGGCCTCAGGCTATTGGAAGCCGAGCTGATCGACCGGGCGCGGGGCCGGGACGAGGCCGCGCTCCGCGAGATCATGCAGGCCAACAACCGCAGGCTTTACCGCCTCGCGCGCGGCATCCTGCGCAGCGACAGCGAAGCCGAGGACGTGGTGCAGGAAACCTATGTCCGCGCTTTCACCCATCTCGATCGCTTCAAGGGCGAGTCCGCGCTGTCGACCTGGCTGTCCCGCATCGCCATCAACGAAGCCCTTGGCCGGGCGCGTAGCGCCAGGCCGCATGTCGAGCTCGGCGCAGTGCCGGAAGAGGCGCTCGAGGCGCAGATCATCAAATTCCCCGTTTCTCCCGCAGGCGATCCGGAAAGGACCATGGCCCAACGTGAAATCCAGCGCGTCGTCGAGCGCGCCATCGACGAATTGCCTGACGTCTTCCGCATGGTCTTCGTCGCTCGCGTCATGGAGGGCATGAACATCGAGGAGACCGCCGATCTGCTCGGCGTGAAGCCCGAGACCGTGAAGACGCGACTGCACCGCGCCCGTACCATGCTGCGCGAGAATGTCGAAAAGGAGATCGGTCCTGTCATGATGGACGCGTTCCCGTTCGCCGGCTGGCGCTGCGAGCACCTGACGGAGGCAGTGCTCAAGCGCCTCGGAATCGGCAGCTGATTTTTTTGGGAACGTTTGCGCAGAACGCCCATCCAATTCCTGTGAAGCAACGCCGGCAAACCGGCCGCACAGGAGTGTCAGACCATGTTCATTCGTTGGAGCGCGGCGATCGCCGCCACCATTCTGTTGTCCAGCCCCGTGCTGATGCACGGTGTGCGAGCCGCCGAAAAGCTCACCGATCCGCAGATCGCCCATATCGCCTACACCGCGGGCGTGATCGACATCAACGCGGCCAAGCAGGCGCAGAAGAAGGCCAAGAATAAAGACGTCAAGGCATTTGCCGAGGACATGCTGCGCGACCACGAGGCGGTCAACAAGCAAGCGCTCGCGCTGGTCAAGAAGCTGAACGTCACGCCCGAAGATAACGACACCAGCAAGGCACTGTCGAAGCAGGCAAGCGACAAGCTGGCCGAGCTCGACAAGCTGGATGGCGCTGCCTTCGACAAGGCCTATGTCGCCAACGAGGTTGCCTATCACAAGACGGTCAATGGCGCGCTGGAGACGCAGCTCATTCCGTCCGCCAGCAATGCCGAATTGAAGAGCTTGCTACAGACCGGCCTGAAGATCTTTCAGGGCCATCAGCAGCACGCCGAGCACGTCGCGTCGGAACTGAAATAGGGAGCGTGCGACGATGTCGGGACGACTGTCTTCGATTTCCCTTGTTTTCGCGGTCATGGCCGTCCCTGCAAAGGCCGCAACGATCGAGATCACGATGGAGAATCTCGTGATCTCACCGGCTGAGGTGTCGGCGAAGGTCGGCGACACCATCACATGGATCAACAAGGACATCTTCGCCCACACCGCCACCGCGCAGAACGGCGATTTCGACGTGACACTGCCGCCGAACAAGTCGGCGACGTCAGTTCTGAAGAAGGCGGGAACGGTCGACTACTACTGCCGCTATCATCCCAACATGAAAGCGACGCTCAAGATCGAGCCTTGATGAAAACCCTGCCTTGAGGTCGGTTCCTGTTCGAACGGAAGCTTACTGCCGTGCCAGGCTGACGGAGAACTCGCCGTTGCGGATGCGGGCGGGAAAACCCTCGACGAATTTCGCCACCGCGTCCTCGCCATAGGTGCCGACGAGCTCGGCCAGCGCCGCGAACAGGCTCGCTTGCGCCAGGCAATCGCCATCGACGCCGTCATGGCGCGCTTCGGCCCAGGCCTCGTTCAGATAGCTCAGGGCGGCCTGTTTCTGCTCATGGTCGGGCAGCGGCGCGCGGGCGGGGGCGTAGGAAATCGGCTGGCTCATGAAACTCGATCAGGGCTGGGGCGCGATCCACGGCGATGCGCTGTGCGAGAGGTGTAGCACGCACATTAACGACCGCTAGGCCACATCTTTAAGAACGGTTAACGGCTGTGAACAAAGTCGATGACAGGGTTCCAGATCCTCGTCATTCCGGGGCGCGACGAAGTCGCGAACCCGGAATCCATCGGGCCACCAACTCTGAAGCTTGATGGATTCCGGGTTCGCGCCACGCGCGCCCCGGAATGACGAATCGAGGACTCAGTTCGCGTAGCGCGCCGTCAGATCCCGCGAGATCTTCGAGCCTTCGTCGATGTAACGACGAATCGCCACCGTCGCCGCCGGCGTGCAGCTTCGGTAGGTTTGCTGAAAGCCGTTATAGCCGCGGTTGAAGGCGGCGATCATGCGGGTGCGCCGCTCGCCGGCAGGGGTTTCGGCATCGATCAGCGCCTGCATCTCGCTCCGCCATTTGTTGCCCTCGTTGGCGCCGCAGATGCCGCGAAGATAATGCAGGCCGCCCAGGATCTCGGCCAGCCGCTGCAAATCGCCGTCGAACGGCGCTGCCACGTCCTGGGCCCGGGCGGGCACGGACGCGCAGGCGAGGATCAGGGCAAAAACGGCCAGAAATCGCGGGAACATCGCGGGCTGTATGCCCCCTCCGAGCTGATGACGCAAGGCGGGCCGGTCACGGGCCGATCAGGCGCGCGGCGGACTGGATGATCTCCTCCAGCCCCCCGGTCAGCTTGAGGTCGCCGAGGCTGCCAAGCGTATCAGGGGCGATCCACCTGAAATCGTCGAGTTCGTCGTTCAGGGTGGGTTCCCGCGCCAGCCAGCGGGCGGCAAAGGACAGGATCAGGTAATGGCCGGCACCGGGGGCGGCCGGCAGCACCTCGCGCCAGCCGGCAAGGCTGACGATCTCGATGGCGAGCCCGGTTTCCTCGTCGACCTCACGCTTCACGGCCTGATGCAGCGATTCGCCGAATTCGACCCGGCCGCCTGGCAGCGAATAGAAGCCCTTGGCGGGGGACCGGGCGCGTCGGGTCAGCAGCACCTTGCCGTCGCGGAAAATCGCGGCGCTGACGGCAATCTGTGGATGGGTGGGCTGGACGAGCGTGGCCATATCTTCAAGACTTGGCCTAGTTCGCCATGATGGTATCGACGTCGGCTTCCGCGCCGCCGTTGATGATGCCGCCGCAGGCCGCGATCAGCGGCTTGACCCAGGCCGTCGCCTGCTCGGCGAGGCGAACGCGGGTTGAGTCCTTCTCGACCTCGCGCATGGCCGAGCCGACCGCTGTGAGAATCGAGGTCATGGTGTCGGTGATGTGGTCGAACTGGGCGCGCACGGACGGTTCGGCTTTCTCATAGGCCTCAATGGCGAGATCCCGCGCCTTGAAATTCGACGCCGTGAAATGCTCGGCATAGGACAGCGGCGACCAGGTCAGAAAATCCTCGGCGCATTCAGGCATATCCGGGATCATCTCCAGGAGCATCACGGCTTCATTGAAATGGTTGAGATAGTCGGTGGCAAGCCCGGTCCGCGGGTTGATATTGGCCAGGCGCAGCCGCTCGGCCCAGGCCACGGCCTCGGGGCCCGTCTGTGCGCGCATCGCGGGTTGGGAGGCCATTGAGCTCATCGGCCGCAGTGTTAACGTTCGGGGTTAAAAGGACCTCAACGGACCCTATATTGGCGCAAGGATGTGTGGACGCTTTGTCATAACTTCGGCCCCCGCGGCCTTACGGCAACTGTTTGGCTATATCGAGCAGCCGAATTTCCCGCCCCGGTACAATGTCGCTCCGACGCAACCTGTTCCGGTCGTCCTGGTCGAGAATGGCGCACGCCATTTCCGCCTGATGCGTTGGGGCCTGCTGCCGGGCTGGGTCAAGGATCCCAAGGGCTTTACGCTCCTGATCAATGCCCGCTCGGAGACGGTGCTGGAAAAGCCCGCGTTCAAAAAGGCGATCCGCCGGCGGCGCGGCCTGATTCCGGCTGACGGCTATTACGAATGGAAAGCGGAGGGCGGCCGCAAGCAGCCGTTTTTCATCCATCACGCCGACGGTGCCCCGCTGGGTTTCGCCGCCGTGTTCGAAACCTGGATCGGGCCGAACGGCGAGGAGCTCGACACGGTCGCGATCGTGACGGCCGCCGCCGGCGAAGATTTGGCCGCGCTGCATGATCGCGTGCCCGTCACCATCAGCCCGCGCGATTTCGAGCGCTGGCTCGATTGCCGCGGTGACGAGATCGATGCGATCCTGCCGCTGATGACGGCGCCCCGCGTCGGCGAATTCGCCTGGCACCCGGTCTCCACCCGCGTCAACCGCGTTGCCAATGACGACGAGCAGCTGCTGTTGCCGATCAGCGCGGAGGAGATGGCGGCAGAAGCGGAGGCGGCGAAGCCGAAGAAGGTCGTGAGGAAGGTCGCTGCTGCGTCATCAGATGACGGGCAGGGCTCGTTGTTCTAGACGACGGTGCCGTAGGATGGGTTAGCGCAGCGTAACCCACCAACTTCGTTCGGCGTGCGCGGAAGCATGGTGGGTTACGCCTTCGGCTAACTTTGGTGTTTCAGGAGGTTGTCCATCTGGTCTGAACCGAGGAAGCTGAGGTTGCGAAGCTTCAACGTT
>NZ_LBIZ01000106.1:0-178383 GCF_028128665.1 Bradyrhizobium sp. CCBAU 45384 | reverse complement strand
GCTACGCCTTACTGAGCTGGACCCCGACGTCCGCGCCGCCAGCAATTGGCGGAAATCCGCTCCGAGATCGTTAGACAACCCATTTCACGGTCCCGTTAATTTCATCCTCCGTGCTAATACGGATATTGAAGAGAAGTTTTCGATTCGACGGACGCGCGACTGCGGCTTTCGGCAAGTCCGGCACGGAGCTTCGGCCCCGAAACGCGACAGGTAAATGCGAGGATAACAGCGTCACGACGGGCGCAAAAAAATTCCGCCAATGTCGGCGGATACGTAAGGGCCGCACCAATTGAATCAAATCACCGGCGATTGGCATCGCATGCGCGGCGTTTGGTCGATGTGCCGATGACATCAGCAAGACGCGCACTCGCCGTAAACGGATTCTTACCCGCCCGGCGTCGCGAACAGTAACGCGCTAACCGAGCCGCGCAGCGGCCGCATGGTGCTCTGCGAAACAGTCATTGATCGCGGCCAGCAGCGCATCCGGCGTGAACGGCTTGCGCAGGCAGCGCGCCGCGCCGAGTTCGAGCGCCATCCTCAGAAAGTCCGGCGCCGACGAATTCAGATCCGCGAAGGAATAGCCGGACATCGCAATCAGCGGCGTCGCAGGTGCCCTCCAACAGGTATATGGACAGCAACACAACCAATAAAATACAATTTAGCCGCCGCGCAACTGGGTGTCGAGGGCGCGACACATCTCATGGCATGCGTGGGATTGCGCCCATATGACCGCAAGCGGCCGACCGCCCAACCAGCTGCTGCAAATGCTCGATGCAGCAGATTTCGAGCTGTTGCGCCCTCACCTCGTCACGATTGAACTGGCCAGAACAACTGTCTTGAGTAAAGCTGATGTGGCGCTGCGACATGTCTACTTTCCACATGACGGAGCCGTATCGATCACCGTAGGCCCTTCCGAAGGGCAGACCATCGAGGTGGCGATGATCGGACGCGATAGCATCGTCGCCGGCGGCGCAGCCCTCGCTGACGGAATCGCGCTGTCAGATGCCGTCGCGCTCTTTCCCGGGACCGCATCCGCCGTTGAAATCTCGGCGTTTCGCAACGCTGCTGCCGCGAGTGCCCGGTTCCGCGGCCTGGTTATCAGGCATGAGCAAGCCCTGTTCGCGCGCGCACAGCAATCCCTGCTCTGCAATACGCTTCATCCTGTCGAGGCGCGGCTGGCATGCTGGCTGCTGCGCGCCCATGATCTGTCCAACAAGAAAGCCCTCCCGCTGACCCAGGAAACCCTGGCCCAGATGATGGGCGTACGACGTAACGCCGTTTCACTGGTCGCGCATGAGCTGCAACGCGCCGGAATCATCCGGTACAGCCGGGGCCAGATCGAAATCACCGATCTGTGCGCCCTGGAGGCGACATCCTGCGACTGTTGTTCCGCCGTAAGGGCTCATCACGCGCGGCTGCTGCGACTCCCGCCTTGACGCCGTCGACAGCTCAACCCGTTGTATTCCGGAGTGCACACAAGCCATCAAAGAAACAAAACATCGCGCTGTCCGTAAGGTCTGTGATTGCCAACTTATCCTGCGGGGAACAAGATGGAACTTGTTATTGAGCGAGGAATCGATTTCGAACCAAGATTGTTTGATTGACGAGACGGGAGGCAGCTTTGGAAACGATGGTGCGCCCCTCCAACGGTCTCCTGTCGGCGCTGTCGACAGACGATTATGAACTGATCCGCCCATATCTGCGCACGGTCGATCTGCCGCATGACGCCGTGCTGGTCGAGACCGGCGAGACGCTCAAGCGCGCCTACTTCCCGCACCGCGGCGTGATCTCGCTGGTCGTGAAGCTCGCCAAGGGCGAGCATGTGCAAGTCGCCATGATCGGCCGCGACAGCCTGCTTGGCGCGCTCTCGACCATGGGCGATGCATGCGCGCTGAACACCGCCATCGTGCTCATTCCCGGCGTCGCATCGGTGATCGAGCTCGACCGGCTGCGCGTGGCGGCTGAGCAAAGCTCCAGCCTGCGAACGCTGCTGCTTCGCCACGGCCTCGCAGTCTACGCCCAGGTCCAGCAAACCGCCGGCTGCAACGCGGCGCATCCGGTGGAGTCGCGACTCTCCCGCTGTCTGCTGCACACCCATGATCTGTCGGGCGACTATCGGCTGCTGCTAACGCAGGAGGCCATGGCGCAAATGATCGGAGCGCGGCGCAACAGCGTGTCGCTGGTCGCCAATACTTTGCAGCAGGCCAATTTCATCCATTACAGCCGCGGACACATCCAGATCCTCAATCTGGACGGGCTGCGCCAGACGGCGTGCGAATGCTATGCCACGGTCAAAGCCCAGTACGATCGACTGCTCGGACCCTGACGGCGCGCACGGAGCGGCGGATGGTAAAGCAAGTGCTTAACTCAGCCGTCAAACACCGCGCTTCTCGTGACCAGAACTGCAATCGGAATGACGTAAATCTCCCGGACGCCGCCAAACGGGGACCGGGACAACCATGTTCGACACCACATTCGCGCCTGCGCCTGGAACCGCGTCCCAGCGCGAGCTCGAACCGCTGCGCGAGGCCGGCGCGTTCGACGCGCTGGTGCGCGAAATCGGCGAGGACGGCGCCAGCGAGGTGCGGACGGTGTTCTGGAGCGAGACTATCGCGCGGCTCAAACTGTTTCGCACGCTGGCGCTCGACCAGCACCGGGCCAGGATCGGGCGCGAGGCGCATTCACTGAAGAGCACCGCCCGGACGTTTGGCTATGTCAGGCTCGCGTCGCTGGCCTCGCTGCTGGAAAGCACGGCCGATGCACTCGGCGCCGCTGAATTTGATGATCTTCTGCAGCAATTGGATGCGGCCTTTGCCGGCGCAAAGGCGCAGGAATCGCGCGATTGACGGCCCCCGGATACCCTCGCCGTACTTATACGGTTTGCAATTTTCACAGATGACTAATCATAGCTGGCGATAGTCCCCGGAAACCAGGAGGGTTTCCATGTTCACCTATGAGACCGCGGATCAGAAAGAGGTCCGTCGCTTCCGCATCGCCCAGTTCAACGGCCGGATGGCTACGGTGAAGGCAGGCGAGTCCACGGTGACGGGTTTTGTCCGCTCCGTGCTGGAGCAGGAATCGACCATCCCGCCACGCTGGACCATCACCATCATCCCGAATACGCCGAAGGAAGAGCCGAAGATGCTGCGGCCGACTTCGCGTGTGCGCCCCTTCGCCGAAGATTATTTCTAGGTGCAATGGCGCCGCCGCAGAGGCGGCGCCAGACGACAAGCTCAATCGATCGAATGCAGCAGCGCAGCGCGGACGAGGTCGGCGGTGTTTCGTGCGCCGAGCTTGCGCATCGCTTCGGCCCGATGGCTCTCGAACGTCCGTGGGCTGATCTGCATCCGCAGCGCGCCCTGCTTATTCGAAAAACCCTCGCTGATCAGCCTCAGTACTTCGCGCTCGCGCTTGGTTAGCCGCTTGCCCGAGAGGCTCGAGAGCTCGGAGCCTGCCTCGCGCGGTACTTGCAACGCGTGGCCGGCCTGCAGCTCGGGAACCTCGGTGATGGACGAAGTGGGCAAGCCGGCCTTGTGGGAGCCGGCGAGCTGCTTGACCAGGCCGCAGACGCGCTCGGTCTGGGTCAGCGCATTCGCGACCACCTGCTGCAAATAGGCGCGTTCGCTCGAAGCGGGCGCAAGCTGGTCGCTGTGATGCTTGATTTCGCCCATATAGAGCAGCAGCGCGGTCAGGGGGCCGTTGAGCTCGCGCGCGATGGCCGCGGCCATCTCGTCAGCCGCCTTGGCACGGGCGGCATTGAGACGGACGAAATCGAGCTCTTCACGCGCAGAAGCGCTGCTTTCGAACCTTTCCGACGGCCGCGAATCAGCAACCGTATCGTTCTGTGACCCCATGTGATTCGTTTAGCGGAACCCGAGGCCTTCTGTGGTTAACTTTTTGCTCCGTAAGACTACGGTGATTTTGTCGGTTTTGTGCTGGAACGCCGGCACAGGCACAATTTATGCTTGCGTCCGGTCGCTCAAGCCTTCGCAAAAGTTGCTGAGCCTGCCCGATTCGTAGGCAACCTCCAAAGACATCCTTAAGGAGATCAGCACCGGCCGGCCCGGCGTCCCCCATTTTACGGATAAATTAACGGCGGCTTGCTTCTCTTGTCACAATTGAGAGCGCGCGAATGCCTCCATGCATCGGGCCGACAGGCCTGCTGGAAACGTTGCAAGAGACTGCGTGCAATGGACGAGATCGACCAGCTTTCGGAGTTCCTGCAGAAGCTGACGCCGTTGTCGCGCAGCTGTCTGCTGAGCGAACTCGAGCGGCTTGAAGCCTGCGGCATCGACATGCCGGGCTCGGCGGAGATCCAGGCCAAGCTGCGCGCCGAATTCCGCAAGGATGGATCGAACCAGGCGCGCGCCACCAATCCATCGCGCTACTTCTTCGCACCGCTCGAGCTGCTGCTGATCGACGGTGCGCCCGAGCATGCCAATGCGGGACGGATCTCGCGCAACACGCTCACCCCGATCTGGGAATGGATCTGCCGCGACCTGCTGCCGACCATGGCGCGCGACTACGTCAGGGCGATCAACGACCAGGTCACCGCCAACAATCCCAAGGAAGTGCTGAAGATCGCAACGAACTTCCAGGGCAAGGTCGTCAAGGTGCTCGAGAACACGCTCGCCTCGCCGGAGAGCACAGAGTTCGCGCGCGCCAAGCTCGCGCAATACACGGCCTCGCGCACCGCCTTCGACGACGTGAAGAAGATGCTGCAGGTGCTGCGCGCCGGCGACGCGCTTCCGAAATTCAACGCGAAGCTGCCCGACACCATCACGAAATTCGACGACGGCCAGGTCGCGCAGATCACCGCGCAACTCGACGGCTTCAAGAAGGCCTATCCCGATGCGCTGCCGTTTGCGCTCGCATTGGTGGCGAGGCGCCTGAAGACGTTCTGGCGGCTCATATATCTTGCAACCAAGGGGGCCGCGACCAAGAGCGCGGACGAGGTTGCAGCGGCGCCCTATGCCTGCGTCGTTCCCATGGTGCTCGACCGGCTCGACGACAAGCGCCTCGCCCTGAGGATCGCGCTCCGCCATAACCGGTTCCTGGTCGCGCGCGACCTGCTCACCGAAATCTACGACGCCGAACATTCGCTCAAGGTCCGGATCGACGGCATCGAGCGATGCGAATGGGGCGTCCGGCTTCAGCAATTGATGGACGCGATCGCGGCGCTGGTGGCGGCCGAGGTCAGCCGCTTCCCCGCCAATGTCGGTCACATTCTCGGCTCGCGGCGGCTGCGCAGCCAGGACACGCTGGGCGGCAAGCTGAGCTATCTGGCCTGGAAGGGCCGGGACGCCGTGCAGGATGGAGCAGCGGCGTTTCGCAAATTGATCGGGGTGACCTGACTCCTCGAGATTCTATTCGGGCGTGTGCGGCAGCGTCAGGAAGCGATCGAGAAATCGCCCCGACATCACGAATCTGAACCACCAGTAGATCATCCGCCGCATCGACATAGCTGCAATCCCTGATAGCCCACCACCGGCCGCGCGCAGCAATAGCGCATGGGCGGCATCAGGCGTGTGAGGTGCTTCACACGCGTCTGCCGTCGGACCGGGTGAGTTTGCCGCATAACCGTCACGCGCGGCGACGGAACTTGCGCGCATCGCGCGAAAATGAGCGAAAATGAATTCGTGGACTGGGCGTATCGCTTCTATCCTCCTGTCCATCGCATGCCGCATGGAAGGACATTGGCAATGAAATCGCTCCGCCTGACATTGACCGAGATGACGTGGCTCCTGGGCGCGATCGCGTCAGCGGCGATGGCGCAGACGGCGCCGCCTCCGGGCACTTCCGCGCCGACCGCCGACAATGCCGTCCTGCTCACAATCTTCTTCAAGCACGATCAGTCGCGTCCACTCAGTGAGCTCAACGCTCAGCTGGACAAGCAGGGCTTTCGCAAAGCCTTTCCACCCGCGGGCGTGGAGGTCGTGAGCTGGTACGTGATGATGGGCATCGGCCAGGTGGTCACGCTGCGCCTGCCGGCCTCGCGCCTACGCGAAGTCAACCGCATCATCGAGGATACAGCGTGGGGTCCGTACCGCACGGAATTCTATCCGACCTATGACTACAAGGCGGTCGGCATGGCCGAACACGACAAAGCCACAGCCAATTGAGGCCGGCGTTATTCAATTGGGCGAAGTGCGCGCCGGCTTCGTCCAATTGCGGGACACCGGCTGCGCGCATCGGCGATGCGCTCCTCGCAAACTCTCACCGGATTTAGCGCATAGCTGCACGCAGCGCGCAGGCGGAGGTAAAAATTTCTCGAAGAGAATTCGGACAATTTTACAAATGTTGCGAGCTTTAACGTTATCAGGATAATTCAAGATTCGTGTGAAGCTCTCCATACTATAACGCCCCACATTCCGTTAACTCGACTGTAACGGAATGGGAGCGGTCTGCGATGAACGATGGGATTGGTGAGCTCGCCGGGGGGCGGCTGAGGACCTTCGGACGACGGAAAATAATGCCGCGCGCATGCGTGGCCGACAGCAAGCGCCATCTGCGTGCCTTCATGAGCGAGGTGCTCGAGGATCTTGGCTTCGTCACCAGCGAATGCAGCGGTGCGAGCGAGCTGCAGGCGACGCTGGCCACCGATCTGCCGGACCTGATCCTGCTCGGCATCGCCGCCGACGGCATCGAGCCCGGCCAATTCCTGGAGGTTCTGGTGCGCGAAGGCTTCGACGGCAAGGTGCTCGCTGTCGGCGCGCGCGACTCGATCATCGTGAAAGCCGTGCAGCAGGTCGGCGAGGAGTACGGGCTCACGATGCTGCCGCCGCTCACCACGCCCTTTGCCGCCGACACGCTGCGCGACCGTGTTGCGATGCTGCTGCCGGAGGAGCCGGCCCCGAGCCCGGCCGTGCATGTCGGCGAGGCCCTGCATGCGGGCTGGCTCGAGCTTTGGTACCAGCCGAAAATCGATGCGCGCTCGCTGGTTCGCCGCGGCGCCGAGGCGCTGGTGCGAATGCGCCACCCAACCTGGGGTGTGGTGCCACCGGCCTATTTCATCCCGGAGGAGCACGACCCGCATTTCCGCGACTTGTCTGAATTCGTGATCGAGCGCGCCGTGCAGGACTGGCACTATCTCCTGGAACAGCAGAGCGCGGTCGATCTGTCGATCAACTTGCCCGCGCCTTATCTCAAGGAGCCGCAGGCCGTGCGCGATCTCTGCCGCCGCATGCCGATGCATCCCGCCTTTGGCGGGCTGACGATCGAGATCGCCAGCAATGAAGCGATCCACGACCTCGCTTTCCTGACCGATGTCGCGCGCGAGATGAGCTTCCATAATATCGGCCTGTCGGTCGACAATCTCGGCGCCAATTGGCCGGAGCTGATGGGACTGGACAAAATTCCCTTCATCAAGCTGAAGGCTGATCGGCAATTCGTCACGGGCTGCGGCAATGACCGCCTGAAGCGCACCGTGTGCCGTCACATCGTCGAGCTCGCGCGCGGCTACGGCGCCCGCGCCGTCGCGGAAGGTGTCGAGAGCCGGGCCGACCTGATGGCCGCGAACGAGCTCGGCTTCGACCTCGTGCAAGGCTATCTGTTCGGCAAGCCGATGCCGCTGAAGAAGTTTGCCAGAAGCGCGCAGACTCGGCCGGTGATGGCCCAGGGGTGAGACGAGAGCGCTCAGGCGTATCTTCGCGCGAAGAAGACGCAGACGACCACGAGCGCGGTCGCGGCGATCATGCTCCATGCGACCGGCTCGTGCAGCAGGAAGCCAGCCAGCGCGAGCCCGAAGAACGGCTGGAGCTGTTGCAACTGGCCGACGCGCGCGATGCCGCCGATCGCAAGGCCGCGATACCAGAAGATGAAGCCGACGAACATGCTGAAGATCGAGACATAGCCGAGACCGATCCAGGCAGGCAGACCGACGCCGTTCCATGCCTGAGGCCAGGCCCAGATCATGACGGGCAGCATCAGCGGCAGCGCCAGCAGCAGCGCCCAGGAGATCACCTGCCAGCCGCCGATCCGGCGCGACAGCGCGGCACCTTCGGCGTAGCCGAGCCCGCACAGCACGATCGCAGCGACCATCAGCAAATCGCCGGTGAGCGAGGCCGAGCCGTCATTCGACAGCGCAAAGCCCGCGACCGTGGCGCTGCCGAGGATGGCGAACAGCCAGAACAGCGGCCGCGGCCGCTCGCCGCCGCGCAGCACGGCGAAGATCGCGGTCGACAGCGGCAAAAGGCCGATGAAGACGATCGAATGCGCCGAGGTGATGTGCTCGAGCGCGAGCGCGGTCAGCAGGGGGAAGCCGAGCACGACGCCCACGGAGACGATGGCGAGCGAGGCGAGATCCTTCCGCTCGGGCCAAGCCTGACGCAGCAGGCCGAGCACGGCCGCACCGATCAGCGCGGCGATGATCGCGCGCGACGAGGTCAGGAATAGCGCGGAGAAGCCGCCGACCGCGACGCGCGTCGCCGGCAGTGAGCCGCTGAAGATGATGACGCCGAGAAGCCCGTTGCCCCAGCCGCTGCCCGCGGATTGCATGTCCATCTTACCTTTTTGGGCGACGACCTTCGGTCCGGGCCGATGGCAAAACCAGCGACAATCCCATACAATCCCGCAAAACTGTATGGGCATGGAAGGTCATACACCTTGGATGGCGGGGCGCAGACAAAGGGGCGTGGCGGCACGCGGACCGTCGACGTGATGAGCGCGATCCGCGCCAAGGTGGCCGGCCGCGCGCTCGGTGTCGGCGACCGGTTGCCGTCGATCCGGAGCCTGGCCGCGGCGATGGGTGTTTCGCCATCCACGGTGGTCGAAGCCTATGATCGCCTCGCCGCCGAAGGGCTGATCCGCGCCCGCCGCGGCTCTGGCTTCTATGTCTCACCGACTGTCACGCCGCCGCTCGCCTTGACCGAAGCCGGGCCGCGCCGCGACCGGGCCGTCGATCCGTTCTGGGTCTCCCGGCAATCGCTCGATACGGATGCGGGCGTGCCGAAGCCGGGCTGCGGCTGGCTGCCGCCGGAGTGGATGCCGGACGCGGCGCTGCGGCGTGCCACCCGCGCGCTCGCCCGCAGCGACGCCAGCGTGCTGACGAACTACGGCTCGACCTCCGGGTCGCTGGCGCTGCGCCGGCTGCTGCTCACGCGCCTCGCGGAAGACGAGATCGAGGCCTCGATCAATCAGCTGATGCTGACAGGCTCCGGCACGCAGGCCACCGATCTGATTTGCCGCTTCCTGCTGCGTCCCGGCGACGCCGTGCTGGTCGACGACCCCTGCTATTTCAATTTCCGTGCGTTGCTGCGCGCACATCAGGCGAAGATCGTGAGCGTGCCCTATACGCCGTCGGGCCCCGATGTCGTCAGCTTCGAGCAGATCCTCGCCGCCGAACGGCCGCGGCTCTACATCACCAATTCAGCGCTGCACAATCCGACCGGCGCGACGCTCTCGCTTCCGACCGCGCACCGGCTTCTGACCCTGGCTGCCGCACACGATCTCACCATCATCGAGGACGACATCTTTGGCGATTTCGAGCCGGAGCGATCACCGCGCCTGGCTGCGCTCGATGGATTGAACCGTGTGATCCGCATCGGCAGCTTCTCCAAGACACTCTCCGCCTCGGTCCGCTGCGGCTACATCGCCGCGCGGGCCGATTGGGTCGAGCATCTCGTCGATCTCCAGGTCGCAACCAGCTTTGGCGGCCCGAGCCCGGTCGCGACCGAGATGATCGTAAAAGTCCTGGTCGGCGGCAGCTATCGCAAGCACATGGACGAGCTCCGGCAAAGGCTCACGCGGGCTCGTCGCGATGTGGCGCGAAAACTCGGGGCGCTCGGCATCGAACCCTGGCTGATGCCGCGCGGCGGCTTCTTCCTGTGGTGCCGCCTCGCCCACGGACAGGACGCCACCGCGGTTGCGCGCGCTGCGCTCGAAGAGGATGTGGTGCTGGCACCGGGCAATGTGTTCAGCGTGTCGCAGACCGCGCAAAACTTCCTGCGCTTCAACGTCGCGCATATGAATGATCTGCGCATGTGGGATGTGCTGCGGCGGGCGTTGAAGGCGCAAGCTGGTTAGTACCACGGCTCCTCATACACGGGCTCGCCGTCGAGCAGCAGCCGCTTGATCGCGGCGCGGCCCGAGGGGAGCACGGCGGCGACGACGCGCAGCTTCTGCTGGTTGCGGGCTTGCTCGAGCTTTTTGCCCTCGCCTTCCGGCACGAAATAGCTTTCCAGGCCGTACCTGATCGTCAGCCTGTCGCAGAAGATGCGGCCGGTTGAGCCGCAGGAATAGCTGACGCGGCCGCGGATCAACACCTCGGACGCCGTGACCGCGACAGGAGCCGCATGCACCGAGACGGCCCGATAGAGGCCATCGGCATCGGGCGCCAGCTTGACGAACACGACCGGATTGCGCTCGGCGGACGGCTGGCCGGCAAGCGCACCCGCCGGCAGTTGCGTAATGTCGTAGCCGAGCGTGACGTAATCGCCGCGCAGGAGGTCGCGGGGATCGACCGGCCGGGTCTGCAAGGTCACCTCGCGCCCCTCGCGCAGGATCTGCGTGCGATCAGCGACCATCAGGATCAACAGCGCGCATTGCAGCAGGATCGCGCCGCCGAACAGCACGGCTTTCGGGATGCGCTGCCAGAGTGCGGAGAGCTTCATCATCGCCCGGCCCTCGGCAGCATGCGATTGAGCGCTGAGGCGAACACGACGGCGATGACGCCGGCCGCGGCCAGGAAGGCCGAGCGGCGCAGCAGCGAGCCCTTCACGGCCCAGGTGATCCCCGCGATGACACCGGCGATGCCGAGCCAGCCGGCGACGATGCGCGGCCGCACGTCATCGAGCACGCCTGACACGACGAGGCACAGCATGGCAGCGAGCAGCGCGGCATAGGCGAACCAGGGCTCGCCGGCCGCGGACGCCGGCCAGAGCGGCGCGGCGACCAGCACGAGGCCGATGGCACAGGCCGCGAGGATTTCACCTGCGCGCCTTGTCACGCCGGCGGAGGCGAGCGCAAGAACCACGCCGGCCATTCCGCACAGGATCGCCCATGGCGGCTGCGCTGGCGCCGTGCCGGTTCGGAAGCGGAAGATGTCGTCGATTGTCATCACCTCCAGGGAGGCAACGAGGCCAAGCGCAAACGCGCCGTAGATCGACAGCACGCTGCCAAGCCGCTGCGCCCGCGGCGAGGCGTGAGCGGCGATCGCAAGGCCGGCGCCGAACAGCAGAGCCGCACCATCAGCCAGCACGAATGCCGGCTGCATGCCATCGAGATCGAAGCGAAGCGCTGTCGCGATCCACCACGGCAGCAGCGCGATCGCAACGAGATGGGCCGCGACGCGGGAATTCCAGGCGAGCGCAAGCGCGGCGGCGATCAGCCAGAGCAGCAGGAACGGAAGATGCAGGACATCGGGCGCGTCATAGACGCGCATGCAGGTCCAGATGCCGGCGGCGACGAGGGCGACCGCAAGCGCGCCGCGCGAGCCGGTCAGCAGCGCCGCGGCGAATGCGCCAATCGACCACAGCAGCATGCCGCCGGCAAAATCGTCGCCGAGATGATACATCTGGCCGACCAGCGCGATGCCGGCACCGAAGATGATGGCACCGATGCTGGCGCAAAGATCGGCGAGAATATTGCGGCCCGATGCTGCGAACCACGCGCCGAGGCCGCCGGCAACACACATGCCGGCGAGCAGGATCGCAAACCGCAGCAGGCGCGCGATCTCGGTCCAGTGCGCCGCGACGAAGGCGAGGAACGCGGCCGAGATCAAGAGGCCGCCGACGATGGCGACGACGACGGCGATGTTGATGCCTGATGAGAGCGGTGGCAACGCATTGCGGATGGCGCCAGCCGCCGCCGGCGCGATCACGCCATCGGCCTCCCATTGCGCAAGGTCAGCCTCGAGGCGCTGCCGGTAAGCTTTGTCGAACATCGTCGTGGGATCACATGGTCGTGGATCAGCGGGCCGACTGCCGGCCGTGGGCTATTGGTCGGAACGCGGCGGCGGCGGGTTCAAACGGCCACGGCGCCGGAAGCTTCCGTTTGCCGGGCGGAAAGAAAGTCGAAAACAACCCCATGCACAGTAGCCAACCTCCGTCAGGTCAAGGACTTTGGCACACGATTACGGAATTCCAGAAATTGCGCTTGTTCCGTCGGGCAAAACAGGTGCATGATGGCATCATGGCGGGAGGTTCGACAGGCAGGGCGCAATATCCAGCATCCGCTCAGGCGAATTGAGAATATCGGGACAGCTGAAAGAAGGGTTCTGCCTGGTAGGACGGATCGGTGGCAAGGCGAGCGAGCCTTTGCCCGATGGCGGGCGCGAACTTCGCACCATGGCCTGAACACGCGGAGCAGACGATCAGGCGGGACTCCGGCCAGCGATCGATGATGAATTCCTCGCCCGCATCAGGCAGGCGGTCGGCGGGCGCGGTGTTGGTGTAGAGGCAGACGTCTCGATCGATGATGGGCCCAGCCGCGCCGGGGACGAGCGCGGCCAGCGCTTCGCCGATGGGGTGGAGTTCGGCATCGCTGGCCTGCGGACCCCAATCGTCGGGGCCGACCACGGGCCCGTGGTTGTGGGGCGCAGCCTTGACGCCGCGCTGTTCGAAGTCCGGAAAGCCGTAGACCATGTCGTCAGGACCTCGGTCCAGAATGAAGATCGGGAAACGACCTGAAACCACAGTCTCGGGGCGCGCGGGCTTGAACCAGCCGACCGCCTGTCGGGTCACATTGAGCAGCGCGGTGAGTTGCGGGAGGGCCCGACCGAGCCATGGGCCAAGCGCCAGGATCGCGCGCTCGGCGAAGAACTCTTCGCTGGCCGTGCGGATCGACACGCCGTCCGGGTGCGGCGTGAAGCTCGCGTGTTCGCCAATCGCGCGATTGCCGGCGCGTGCGCGCATCAGCTTCATGACTGTAGCGGTGTGCAGAATCGCGCCACCGTCCTGCACGACGACGTCCCAGTCATCAGGCAGGTTGAAAGCCGGAAATTCCTTGTTCGCCACAGAAGCGGTCATCATCGGATCCGGGCGCCCTTTCGCGATCGCCGCCGCGCGCGAGGACGCCACCATGGCGGAGCCGGCGCGGCCGGCCTCCAAAATAGGGGTTTCCGTCAGAACCGTTTGACCGCTTTCGGCCTGCAGCCGGAGCCAGCCGGCATGAGCCTCGTCGCTCAGGCTGGTGTAGTTGGGGTTTTCGAAATTGAAGCGACGGAAAATGCGACATGAACCATGTGACGAGCCTCGATCCGAGCCTGCTGCGACCGGATCGAAGCCGAGCGCATCGACGCCGGCATCCAGCAATGCGCCCAGCGCTGCTCCGCCCATGAGCCCCAGACCCAGCACGGCGACTTCGCATTTTCGCATGAAGACCTCGCGAGCGATGCTACGACGCACCGATCATCCTGATGATTTTGCTGGTTTGCAAGGTCTGCGGGAGGGCGATCACGGTCGGGATCGACAGCGCCGTATCGGATCAATGGGGAAGCAATCAGGGCAGTCAGGTCGGTTCCTGTTGTTGCGGCCTGATCGCGGCGACGGCGCTGGCGCATGATCTGACGTGGTGACCCGGAATGAGAGGCACTTTACGGGCCGGCGGCGAGGGTGATGGAATCCTCTAAGGGGCGGAGATGACGGGAATTGATCCTGGTGCCGACGGGTATCTAGTAACGCGTCTCGTCATTTGATCCGTCGGGCAAACAGACTGCGAGAGAGACTACGCGGGAAGGCACCGCACTAGTTCTGCGGAAACCTTCTCGATTTCTGATGCAGTCAACCCCCCTCGATGGAACGAGCTCGCGGCGATTGCATCTCCGACTTCAGCAAGAACCCTCGGCCTACCCATGTTCATTGCGTCGACTGTGACGACGATCGTCGCCGTCGGCAACTTGATTGGGGTCGCGCGATGGATCACCCCGGGACTCAACGTATAGCATTCCCCAGCTGAATAGGTTTGATCACCGGAACACGCGACGCGGACAACCTGACCGGTAGGAACTAGCGCTGAGTCCCCACTGTAATAGCACACCTCAAAAATCTCGTGGGTTCCGTTGGCGTCGTGCGCGGCTTCGAAGGTCTGATGTCGCAGCTCGCCGGCAACGATGATTGAGGTCAACCTGTAGCTATGATCGTGATCCTCTTTACCCTGTTCGAGCGAGGGCATCAGCCAGTCTTCAGGCCAGAAGTGATATCTCAAGTGCGTGCCCTCGGCTATTTGCTCCGACATGTAGAGAAATCCTAAGGGGTGATGCCGGACGGCGCTCGCAAGCATCGCCTTGAATCGATCCCGGAAGAAGGCCTGCACCTGACGGATGGGCAAGTTAATGGGACTTGCCACCGATTCCGTGGTGAGCAGCTCTATTAATTTATCCCGCATAACGGTGTGATGCGCCCGCCTGAATCGCACTGGCTGCTTTCAGTATCTCCTGATTGACGCGCGGCAACCCGGAGATTGAGTCAAGAAACTCTGGGTCTAGCTCTTGGCCTTCGAGGGGCGGTCCAACCGAATCATCCCACCGAATTTTCCTAGACTGCGACAACTCGTTCTCTAGTGCATCTTTGAACATCTCGAAGAATGGATTTCCAGAGTTGGTGAGGATTGCTGGTAGATCCTTAGCGTCGCGGGTGATCAGCACTCCGGACGTCGAGATGTCAAACCGGAGGACCGGCACACTAGCGCACAGGCCGATTTCGATTGATAGATACGGATTGCGTAGAACTGTCGCCACTGATGTGGCTATAGTTAGGATTACGTTGGCTGCCAGGGTATTGTTGTCGGCATCTTCACCTAGGCCCTTTTTGAAGCTTTTATAGAGCTCTGCACTTCCTTCTCGATCGGGATCGGGAACTATAATCCGAAGCTTGATTCGCTTTCGTTCAGCACGCGCAAGCGAGTCTAGGCGTGGCAGGACCGCCGTGCGGAAGTATGATCCCGTTCGTCCCCAAAACCAATAATCGGAGGCGCCCTGAGGAAGATCGATGATCTCATCGCCGATCTCCACATTTCGTAGCGGAATTACCTCTGCATTACGCAACTCGGGAGACGTCACAAAAATGTAGAAGGCGTACGTACACAGAAATATCGCGACCGTTGCGGCGAAGTTTCCTAGAAAATTTGTGGATGCATCGCGAAGAGACGCTGGCATTGAGCTCGTCGTAATGAGCCAAAGCAAAAGCAAAAGAATTAGCAGCAAAGCGCCGAATATCGCGAAGAAGCGACGGATCGAGTATTTGCTCCGCAAAACGGCACGTACGGAAGGATCAATCATGTCAAACTCGAAATTATGAAACTTTGGTCCGAAGCTGTCCTGCTTAGCAAGGTATCGTGTATCGGATCGAGATACTCAACAGGACTGACGAAGCGCTAGTCCCAATCCTCGAAATCAGCCGATAGCTCCACGCGATCAAGGCTTCCGATCCCCAGGAAATTTCGTCCCCGCTCTGTCACGTTGTCCAGTATCGACCTCCCAAACACATCTTCGTAAATACCTTCCATGATTTTCCGGGTGCAAAAACTCAATTCAGATTGCAGCGCAATGAAGTTGTAGGCGTCTCGATAAGCTCCGAGGTACGCAGAGACGGACCTTGAGAGATCAACTATGGTTTCCTGAAAGTCACTCCCCTCTTTCGATCGGGTTTCAAAGTTGAATTGGTCTTCTAGGGACTCTCTGATCTTTGCAATGTGCGCTCTAGAAATCTTGGAGACGAATTGCTGCTCGGAGGTGAGAAAGACTATTTGGCGCCCCAAGAAATCGACTGGCTGCTGCGGTCCGATGAGGCGGGTCTTCGATCGATCGGCCAGCTCGGGTATCGAGAAGCCGAGGCGATTCAAACGATCCGTTATGAACTTGAGCCCGTCCTTGGCCTTCTGCTCTGTCTCGTAGAAGAGCAAGATGTCGTCCGCGTAGCGTATCATCTCCATCTTCACGGATTGGACATCGTTGTCGAACGGCGACAAGATTAGATTGGCGAGAATTGGAGAGAGCGGCATTCCCTGGCGAAGCCCGACTCCTGGCTTAATACAACGCGTCTTGAGAATCGGACGTAACCGACTTTCCTCGCGGATTTCACAGTCGATGAACTTCTTGACCAAAGGCGCGACGCTACTACGATGCAGAGTGCGGTCTACCTTGTCCTTGAGAGGACCACGAGGAATACGATCGAAAAAGCTTTCTATATCTGTTTTAAGGCACCATCCGAATTGCGGTCTAAGTTCAAGTGCCCGAGTGATCGCTGCCTTCGTGCCGCGCCCTTCGATGAAGCCGTAAGACGAAGAGTTGTAGATCGGGAGTTTCTTTCCCGCGGTGAAGTGCTTCACGAGCGCTCGTTGAACGATCCTATCTTTGATCGTGGGAATGCAGATCAATCTCTTTTCGTTAGACGTTGATTTCGGTATCGCCACTCCTCTCAACTTCGATGGACCATACTGTCGATCGCGGATCGTCTTTGCGAGAGAGGCTATGTTGGTTTCAAGCCGGGCCGCAAATTGAGCTGCAGTGATTCCATCGACTCCTGGGGCGCCAGCTTTGGACGTGCTATCGGGTGACAGCCGCCACGCGTGCATCAGCTTTGATTTCGAAAGGATGCGGCTCGGCGTTGAGGCGGACATCGTTCTCCCAGGCCTAGGGTCGAGCTATGTGGGTGCAGCACCTAAGCCTGATTGAACGGGACGCCAACGCAGCGTCATGGACGCTTGTGCTGGCAGGTGGAGCTTCGCGGCTGCCACGCTGACGCGCGACCCGCTGGGCCCCTGACAGATGACCGTCTGGAGGTCAAGTCGGACCTGCAGACAGGCCATCACCGCCAAGCTCGCGATGAGAACAAATCGCGAACACGTGATGCCGGCTTTCCGTTTCCGCCCCTTCGCCGCCTCGTCGTAAAGGCCCGCAGCCCTGCTCTTATGTTTATGCACCCTGGGCATCGGTCCCTCCGTTGCTCTGTCGCGCCAACGCAGCGTCATGGACGCTTGTGCTGGCAGGTGGAGCTTCGCGGCTGCCACGCTGACGCGCGACCCGCTGGGCAACTGACAGATCACCGTCTGGAGGTCGTCTCGGGTAAGAAACGGCTACCAACGACTCGAAATTAGTGAATGCACTTGGAACAAGCAACCTTCGGTGGAGCCCTTTGCCCAGAAATTTGCCGGGCAACGCATCGAGATACCATTGATGTTCAACGCGAAGGATTTTAGCGATTTGAGAGGAGCATTTCAGTAACTGGCGGAGAGGGAGGGATTCGAACCCCCGATAGGCTTGCACCTATGCCGCATTTCGAGTGCGGTGCATTCAACCACTCTGCCACCTCTCCTGAAGGCGCCATATAGGAGCAGGGCCCCTGTGGTTGGGGGCGTTCATAAGCGAGGATGGCGGGCCAGACAAGGCGCGATTCGGGAAAATCCGCTGCCTGTTTCAGCCCCGCACCAGCTACGCCCCCCTAAAGCGCGATGAGATTGGGTTGAATCGAGCCGTTGCTGGCTTGGTGTACCTCCCGCCCTTTCCTCCGGGGGAGTGTCCCGTTGCGGAGAAACCCTCTCCCCAACCCTCCCCCGCATCCGCCTTCGCCCGAAGGCGGGCTTCGGCGAGACAAGAGCGGGGGGAGGGAGCGCACCTGCCTTGTCGCGGCGAATGAAACCTCATCTCATCATGGTCTAACAGAGCACTTGCCAGCCGGAGGAACTGCCATGGAGCACCTCACCATCTCCGCCAATGGCGCCAAATTCCATGTGGTCCGCGCCGGCAGGGGAAAACCGCTGCTGTTGCTGCATGGTTGGCCGGAGTTTTGGCTGACCTGGGAGCCGGTGATCTCAAGGCTTTCGGACCGTTTCAGCCTGATCGCGCCGGATCTGCGCGGCTTTGGCGACAGCGACAAGCCTGACGGCGCTTACGGGCCTGACGGCCACGCCGCCGACATGCTGGCGCTGATGGATGGGCTCGGCATCGAGCGATTCGGCGTGGTCGGCCACGATGTCGGCGGCGCGGTGATGCAGCCGCTGGCGCGACAGGTGCCGGAGCGGCTGGCCGGGCTGTTCTTGTTCGATTTCGTCTATCCCGGGATCGGGCCGCGGATGGCGGCGCCTGAAAGGCTCAACCACATCTGGTACCAGTCGTTCCAGCAGATGGAGATGGCCCCTCGGCTCGTTGGCGCGAGCCGCGAAAGCTGCCGGCTTTATATCGCGCACTTCCTTAAAGGCTGGGCGCATCGCAAGGACGCCTTCGACGACGTGCTCGATCTGTTCGGCGACACCTACTTCAGGGACGGCAATCTCGCCGGCGGCTTTGCGCATTATCGCGCCTCGCATGCCGGGCGCATCGCGATGATGAAGGGGGAGGCGCCGCGGATGCCGCCGATTCATGTGCCGACCTGCGTACGCTGGGCCGAACACGATCCGCTGTTTCCGTATGAATGGACGGATCGGCTGGGGGAGACGTTCAGCGATCTTGATCTCGCGATGTTTCCCGGCGTCGGGCACTTCCCGCATCGGGAGGATCCGGATCGGGCGGCCGCGGAGATCGCGGGGTTCTTTGAGCGGATCGGGTGGTGTTGAGGGGCGAGGCAACTGGCGAGACGAGTCGAATCGCGTTCGTCTCACACGAGCGCTGTCTCCGTTCCCTCCCCCCTTGTGGGGGAGGGTCAGGGAGGGGGGTGCCACACGGGGATTCTCTCCGTGGCCCACCCTCGCATCGTCAACAACCGGCACCGTTTCCTGGGCCACCCCCCTCCCTAGCCCTCCCCACAAGGGGGGAGGGAACGCACCTGTTTCCGGGCGCGAACCGGCCTCATTCCATCATTGCTTTGAAAACGGGGTGGGACCGCCAGACGCGGTAAACACTGGCGGTCCCGTGCCGCTTCAATCGAAATGCTGGCCAGGAAGGGCGGCTTCGCAGGCCTGCGTGAGGCGACGGTTCCACCCTAGCGTGCGTTTAGGGAACTGCAACGCAAAGTTGTCCTTAACCTAACCAGTCAAGGTTACCCTGGTTGACGCGTTTTCTTGACGCGAACCGGTGTCCAAACGCTGGCTAGTCCGCCTTGGCAGAGTCCTTGTTGTTTTCCTTATTGTTTTCCTTGGGCTTTTTCTTCCCCTCCGCAGCATCCCGGTCCTTGCCGTTATCTTTACCTTGGCCGCTGTCGCGGTGGCGGTTGGTGAAACGCGCATTGCCAAGGCCGGTGCCGATGGTGAGCACGCCCCAGCGATCGACGTCCTGCATGAACGGCACCTCGGAGAGGCCCTGAACCACGCCGTCATTGTGCATCACGATCGCGGTGTCGTGCTCCCCGATCGCAGGAATGCCCTCGATCAAACTCGCCGGCAGGTTGAACTTGCTGCTCTCCCAATTGCCCGGCAGATTCTGTGCGCCTTTTTCGATGGACCCGTCCGCGTTGATCACGCCGGGACAGGCGATGCCGATGAACGGCGCGAGCTTGAAGCCATCGGTGTCAGCTTCGGTGATCAGCCCCTTCAGCATCTTGGTGAGCCGCTTCACCGCGCCCTCGCGCGTCGGCTCGTCGTCGGCATGCCGCCACAGCTCTGACTTCACGACCTTGGCCTTCGAGAGGTCCTTGGCCTTCTTCCAGCCCGTCTCCACCAGGCCGCAACGAATGTTGGTGCCGCCGATATCGACCGCGAGGATGCTGTCATAGGCCTCGAAAATCCACGAGGGCGCCAGATGCAGCGCGCCGATCAGGCCGGCTTCATCGGGGTGATGCCGGATCGGCACCATGTCGATCTTGAAGTCTTCGGCTTTCAGGATGATCTCGGCGCGCGCGATCGCGAGCTCCCCAAGGCGCGAATCGCGAAAGCCGCCGCCGACCACGATGCGCTCGGTCTTGGCCCAGGCTTTGGTCTTCAGGAACCGGCGCGTGACATAAGCGAGCTCCTGGGCGAACTCCTCGATGGCGCTGTGCACCACGGCGGAGGCTTCGACGTCGTCGCTGATCAGGATGGAATCCAGCGTCTTCTTGCTGATGTTCTCCGACGGCTCCTTGCCGAACGGGTCCTCGCCGGTCTTGCGCAGCGGCTTGCGCCAGCGCTCGAGGATCTCGCGGAACGCGCCCTTGCTGGCGCGGTCGCCGAGAAAACCGTCGTCGTCCTTCAACTCGATATTGAAGCTGTCGATATCGACCGATGGCAGCCGCTCGCCGCCGTGATTGGCGATGCCCGTGGTCTTGACCAGTTCGTCCGTTGCCATGAAATGCCCTTGCCCGCGTTTTCGGATTTGGAAAGACAACGGCGAGGGAACCGGTTGGTTGCTCGGCTGCGGCAATTCGGGCGGTCTGGCCAAATCCTTCTAATCCGGGCCTTTTTCGCCCGCTTTTCCTTGACTCTTGGCGACTTGCGGCTATAAGTCCGCACAACCGGCGCGGGGCGTTTCTCGCGCCGCATGTTTTTGCGTGGGTTTTCAAAGGGATAACTCCCGCCCGCACAAAACGCCTAAACCCATAGCGACTGACAAAAAGCCGGCCCCTGGCAGATAGTCATGAGGCCGGGATTGAACACGAAGGAAAAAAACGATGTTCGCAGTCATCAAAACCGGCGGCAAGCAATACCGCGTCGTGCCGGATGATGTCCTGGAAGTTGGCAAGATCGAAGGCGAAGTCGGCTCGATCGTGCAGTTGAATGAAGTTCTGGTGCTCGGCGGCGACACGCCGGTGCTGGGCGCTCCGACGGTGGCCGGTGCCTCCGTTGCGGTCGAGGTGCTCGACCACAAGCGCGGCCCCAAGGTCATCGCGTTCAAGAAGCGCCGCCGCAAGAATTCGCGCCGCAAGCGCGGCTATCGCGACGAGATCACGGTGCTCCGCATCTCCGAGATCCTGGCCGACGGCGCCAAGCCCACCAAGGGCCCGCGTCCGAAGAAGGAAAAGGTTGCCAAGGCGCCTGCAGCGGAAGCTGCCGAGTAAACCTGAAACGATCACGCCCATTCACGAATTGAGGCGTGCGACGTTTTGAAATGATTCCGTCAAGGAATTGACCTAGAAGATACGCAGGATTTCGGAGACGAGCCATGGCTCACAAAAAGGCAGGCGGTTCATCGCGCAACGGTCGCGATTCAAAGGGTAAGCGCCTTGGCATCAAGGTGTTCGGCGGGGAGCGCGTGATTCCCGGCAACATCATTGCGCGTCAGCGCGGCACCACCTGGCATCCCGGCCTCAACGTCGGCATGGGCACGGACCACACTCTGTTCGCCAAGATCGAGGGTCGTGTTGAATTCCAGGCCAAAGCCAACGGACGCACCTTCGTAGCGGTGCTCCCGCTCGCAGAGGCGGCTGAATAGACGGTGGATCATATGGAGTCCGCCGGGTCCTTGACCGAACCGGCGGAGTCCGAAAGATCGAACAGATCGAAGGCTCCAGGGGAGGCAGGGAAACCGGCCTCCCTTTTCGTTTGACCAAATCACTTTTGACTTAGTGACTTCCAGCGGAGCCGGACATGTTGCAGGACTTTCTAGGCGTGACCTTGGCCGAGGCGAGACCCAGCGTCGTCGCCACCGAACGGCTGACCTTGCGACGGCCGACCCTTGCCGACGCCCACACCATCGCCCGCCTCGCCAACGACCGCCGTGTCGCTGAAAACACCCGCCGCCTGCCCCATCCCTATTCGCTGGACGATGCCGTCGCCTTTATCAGGCACATTGCCGCGCTCGGAGCTGAGACCGTGTTCCTGATCGAGCACGACAGCGGGCCGATCGGCATGGTCGGCATCGACCGCTCCACGCCCGACAATGCCGAGCTCGGCTATTGGCTCGGCGTCGAGCATTGGGGCCGGGGCTTTGCCACCGAGGCCGCGCGCGGCGCCATCGATTTCTTCTTCGAGGAGTTCGAGGACGACCATCTCTATGCCGGTGCGCGCGTCACCAATCCGGCCTCGCGCAACGTGCTGGAGAAGTGCGGCTTCCAGTGGAGCGGCGTGCAGCTGCATCGCTTCCTGGCGCTGGGCTCCTCGACCCCGGTCGACTGCTTCCGCCTCTCCCGCGGCGTGTGGTCGTCGCTGAAGAGCTGGAGCAGCGCGAGACGGGTGAGGTAGGCCTGCTGCCTGCTCCATTCACGGTGTCGTCCCGGCGAAGGCCGGGACCCATAACCACGAATGGTCGTGAGGCGAAGGCTCCCACCCCGAGTCTTCGCCAAACCGCTGCCTGGGGGTATGGGTCCCGGCCTTCGCCGGGACGACAGCGGGGTTGTGGCTACACCGGTGGATTCACCTCTTCACTTGCGCGACCCAAATCGCGCTCGCGCAAATAGATATAGAATCCTGCGCCGATGATGACCGCGGCCCCGACGATGGTGGCGATTTCAGGCACGTCGCCGAACACGACGAAGCCGAAGATCACCGCCCAGACGATCATCGAATATTGATAGGGCACCACGACGCTCGCCGGCGCGAGCTTCAGCGAGCGGTTGACGCAGAACAGCGCCGTCACCGAGATGCATCCGGCCAGCACGAAGAACACCAGGCTGCCTGGCGTCGGCGGCACCCAGTGGAAGGCCGACAGCACGGCCCCCAGCGAGAACGTGCCGATGAATTGCGAGGACGCCATCACGATGTCGGGCGTCTTGCGCAGGCTGCGGGTGATCAGCATCAAGGTTGCGAAGGAAAGACTGCCGCCGAGCGCGATCAGCGCCGGCAGGCTCACCGTCTGTGCCGACGGCCGCAGCGCGATCACAACGCCGCAGAAGCCGACCAGGATCGCGGTCCAGCGCCGCCAGCCGACCTTCTCGCCGAGGAAAATGGCCGACATCGCGGTGACGAAAATCGGGCCGGCGAGATAATAGGTGATGACATCAGCGAGCGGCAGGTAGACCGTCGCCAGGAAGAAGGCGGCGACCTCCAGCGTCGACAGCACGACGCGAAACAGCTGCAGGCCCGGCCGCTCCAGATGCAGGAACTGATGACGCTGCCGCCAGATCATCGGCGACAGCAGCAACAGCGCCGCGCTTGCGCGCAGGAACAGGAGCTGCCCCACCGAATACGTCCCGACCAGGAATTTGCCGATGGCGTCGCCGAACGAGAACATCGAGATCGACAGCACCATGAGAGCGATGCCGGCGAGGCGCGCCGAGCGGTCGTCATAGGCGGAGAGTTTCTTGAAGAAGGGCATTGAACGGGCTGCGAAAGGCCGTCATTGCGAGCGAAGCGAAGCAATCCAGAGTCCTTCCGCGGAAACAGTCTGGATTGCTTCGTCGCTTCGCTTCTCGCAATGACGGGGAGAGAGCATCAGGATTCGGCGAATAGCGTTGCTTGAGGTCGTTTTAATGTTGTGAGCCGCCGCGACAAGCCCGCACAAGCCGAATTGAACGGATTGTCGCACCCGTCGCATCGCGGTAGCGATAAGCACCTCACCGAGACAAGAGCTTGCGTCATGATGGATTTCGACCCGGCCCAGCACCGCATGATGCCCGCGCAACGCTGGTTTGAGGATTTCGTTGTCGGCGAGCGCTTCGTGCTGCCGAGCCGGACCCAGACCAGCGCGGTGTTCGCGGCCTTCCAGACCGCGAGCGGCGACACCCACCCGGTGCACTATGATGTGGAATATTGCCGCGCCCGCGGCACGCCGCATCTGCTCGCCCACGGCTTCCAGACGCTGATCCATACCGCGCCCGGCGCCGGGCTGTTTCCATTCATGGTCGAGGAGTCCCTGGTCGGCTTCCTCGAGCAGTCGAGCCGGTTCCTCAAGCCCGTCTTCGCCGACGACACAATCTATCCCGCGCTCGAGGTCACCGAGCTCGTGCCCGGCCGCACCACCGGCACGGTGACGCTTCGCAGCACGGTGTTCAACCAGCGCAAGGAGCTGGTGCTGGAAGGCACCCAGAAATTCCTGATCCGGCGCCGGCCGGCTGGTTAAGCGAGGGGCCTAAATCGCTCAAATTTCGGCCGATTTGCGGGCAAACCCGGGTTGCCCCGGGTGTCAGGCTGGCCTACCTATGGCCCATGAAATTCCTCGACGAAGCAAAGGTCTATATCCGCTCCGGTGACGGCGGCAACGGCTGCGTGGCGTTCCGCCGCGAGAAGTTCATTGAGTTCGGCGGTCCCTCCGGCGGCAATGGCGGCCGCGGCGGCAACGTGATCATCGAGGTCGCCGACGGCCTCAACACGCTGATCGACTACCGCTACCAGCAGCACTTCAAGGCCCAGAAGGGCGAGAACGGCATGGGCTCGGACCGCCACGGCGCCAACGGCAAGAACATCGTGCTGAAGGTCCCCCTGGGCACGCAGATCTTCGACGAGGATCGCGAGACGCTGATCCACGACTTCACCAAGGTCGGCGAGAAGTTCGTGCTGGCCGAAGGCGGCAATGGCGGCTTCGGCAACGCGCATTTCAAATCCTCGACCAACCGCGCGCCGCGCAACGCCAATCCCGGCCAGCCGGGCGAAGAGCGCTGGATCTGGCTGCGGCTGAAGCTGATCGCCGACGCCGGCCTCGTCGGCATGCCCAATGCCGGCAAGTCGACCTTCCTCTCCAAGGTCAGCGCCGCGCGGCCGAAGATCGCGGACTATCCCTTCACCACGCTGCATCCGCAGCTCGGCGTCGTGAATGCCGACGGCCGCGAATTCGTGCTCGCCGACATTCCCGGCCTGATCGAAGGCGCGCATGAAGGCACCGGCTTAGGGGACCGCTTTCTCGGCCATGTCGAGCGCTGCCGCGTGCTGCTGCATCTGGTCGACGCGACAAGCGAGCATGCCGGCAAGGCCTACAAGACCGTGCGCAAGGAGCTCGACGCCTATGGCGGGCTGCTCACCGACAAGATCGAAATCGTCGCGCTGAACAAGATCGACGCGGTCGAGCCGGACGAATTGAAGAAGCAGAAGGACCGGCTGAAGCGCGCCGCAAAGAAGACGCCGCTGCTGATCTCGGGCGCGACGGGCCAGGGCGTCAAGGAAGCGCTGCGCGCGCTGGTCGATGTGATCGGCGAGGCCCCGGTGTCAGCCAAGGCCAAGAGTGCGGCCGAAGCGGAGCCGTGGTCGGCCTGAGATTGGAATGCGTGGCCGAGAGTACGCGCACCGCTGGCTTGTCTTCGCGCCCTCGATAGCGCAGCATCCAACAATCAAGAAATTTCAGGGATGACGCATGGCGCGCGCGAAGAACGTTCTCTGGATCATGTGCGACCAGCTTCGCTACGATTATCTCGGATGCACCGGCCATCCGACGCTGAAGACACCGAACATCGACGCCATGGCCAGGCGTGGCGTGCTCTTCACCAAGGCTTACGTGCAGTCGCCGATCTGCGGGCCCTCGCGGATGTCGTTCTATACCGGCCGCTACATGCGCTCGCACGGCTCGCACTGGAACGGCTGGCCGCTGCGTGTCGGTGAGCCCACGCTCGGCGATCACCTCAACAAGATCGGCGTGCGCAACGTGCTGGTCGGCAAGACCCACATGGCGCCCGACCTCGAAGGCATGAAGGCGCTCGGCATCCCGCCGGAATCCGTCATCGGCGTGCATGTCGCCGAATGCGGCTTCGAGCCCTATGAGCGCGACGACGGATTGCATCCGAGCGGCCGGCCACGCCCGAGATACGACGAATATCTGCGAAAGCACGGTTTTGAGGCCCCCAATCCGTGGGAGCATTGGGCCAATTCAGGCGCAGCCGAAGATGGCTCGTTGCAGAACGGCTGGCTGCTGGTGCATGCCGACAAGGCCGCGCGCGTGCCGGACGAGCATTCCGAGACGCCCTACATGACGCGGCGCGCGATGGATTTCATCCGCGAGGCCGAGACCGATGGCCGGCCGTGGTGCCTGCATCTGTCCTACATCAAGCCGCACTGGCCCTACATCGCGCCCGAGCCCTATGCCAGCATGTATTCGACCGAGGACATGATCCCGGTGATCCGCTCGATGCGCGAGCGGCAAAATCCGCATCCGGTGTTCGGCGCCTACATGGACATGCGCTACTCCCGCAACATGGCGCGCGACGAGGCGAGAGAGAAGGTGATCCCGACCTATATGGGCCTGATCACCCAGATCGACGACCAGATGGGCGTACTGATGAAGTTTCTGCAGGCGCGCGGCCTTCTGGAAACCACCATGATCGTGTTCACCTCCGATCATGGCGACTATCTCGGCGATCACTGGATGGGCGAGAAGGATCTGTTCCACGAGCAGTCCGCAAAGATCCCTCTGATCATCATCGATCCCTCGCAGGAGGCCGACGCGACGCGGGGCACGCGCAGCGATGCACTGGTCGAGGGCATCGATCTCGCGCCGACCTTCGTCGATTATTTCGGCGGCAAGGTGCCGGGCCACATCCTCGAAGGACGCTCGCTGCTGCCGCTGCTCCGCGGCGAGAGGCCAGCCGATTGGCGCAAGGTGGCGTTCTCCGAATACGACTATTCCATGCAGGACGTCCGGCTGAAGCTGAACCAGCCGATCGAGCGCTGCCGCCTGTTCATGGTGTTCGACGGCCGCTGGAAATACATCCACGCCTCCGGCTTCCGCCCGATGCTGTACGACCTCGAAACCGACCCCGACGAATATGTCGATCGCGGCGACGATCCGGAATGCGCTGCGATCATCTCGCGGCTCCAGGCCGACCTGTTCGACTGGGCGCTGCATCCGAACGACCACATCACCACGCCGCGCGAGAGGATCGCGAACTATGCCGACAACCAGCTCCAGGTGAAGGGCGGGATCCTGATCGGCATCTGGGACGAAGCGGAGCTTGCCGCGATCAAGGACGGCATCGCCCAGCGCGCGAAGATGTGAGACGCACCGTCATTGCAAGCGCAGCGAAGCAATCCAGAATCTCTCCGCGGAGGGGCGCTGGATTGCTTCGTCGCATCAGCGCAAAATTGCTACGCAATTTTGTCGCGAGCTCCTCGCAATGACGGGAGGAGAGATTCAATTCTCGATCCTGTACCCCGTCGCCTTCACGATCGGCTGCCATAGTGCGATGTTGGCGGCGAGCTCCTTGGTCAGGGCATCCGCGCTGCTGCCGACCGGGATCAGCCCGATCGCCGTGAGCTTCTCCTTCACCTCGGGCTTGGCAAGCACCGCACTCGCGGCGGCGCCGAGCTTGCTGGCGAATTCCGGCGGGCTGCCGGCGGGAAGCCACATGCCGTACCAGGCATCGGCAACGAGATCGATGCCGCTCTCCTTCAGCGTCGGCACCTCGGGCGCAAACGGCGAACGCTCGGCGCTACTGATCGCGATGATCTTGACGCCCTTGGCGCGATGCTGCGGCAGCGCATCCGCCAATGTCGTAATGCCGAATGAGATATGACCGCCGATGATGTCATTGAGGATCGGCGCGCTGCCGCGATAGGGCACGCGCGTCAGGGCAATGCCGAGATCCTTCTCCAGCTTCGAGCCGGCGAAGTGCGGAATGGTGCCGTTGCTCGGCACGCCGAACGAGGACTTGTCGGGATGCGCCTTCAGCCACGCGACGAATCCCTTGAAGTCAGCGACATCCATGGCCGGGCCAACCACCAGCGCAAACTCGAACCGCGCCAGCAGCGACACCGGCATGAAATCCTTCGCCGTGTCGAAGCTCGGCGTCGTCTCCACCATCGGCAGCAGGTACATGGTCGGCCCCGTGGTCACCAGCACCATGCTGCCGTCGGGGCTCGCGCCCTTCACCGCCTTGATGCCGATCAGGCCGTCGCCGCCGGTGCGGTTCTCGACCACGACGGTCCGCTGCAGCATCGGGGCGATTTCCTGCGCGATCAGCCGGCACAGCGTGTCGCCGCCCGCCCCCGCCGCGAACGGGAAGATGATCTTGGTGAGGCCAGCCTGCGCGTGCGCCTCACCCGCCTGCTGCGCCAGCAGCGGCAGACCGAGACATCCGGCCATGAATTTACGGCGATCCATTCGTTTCCCGTCCAGCCCGCGATTGGTTGGCGGCATTAGAACCGGGCTGGCCGGCAAGACAAGGCCGACCTTCGCCGTTTACCGTTCTGCCCGCCTTGCGCCGGCCATCGTCCTGCTGCAAAAGCGGGCCTCACCCGAACAATTTCCGTAGCGCCAAAACATACGCACATGGCCAGCCCCGAACTCAGTCAATTCCGCCGCATCGTCGTCAAGGTCGGCTCCGCGCTGCTGGTCGATTCCGACAGGGGCGAGGTGCGTGCCTCCTGGCTCGCCGCGCTCGCCGACGACATGGCCAGGCTGCACAGGGAGGGCCGCGACGTCCTCGTGGTGTCCTCCGGCTCGATCGCGCTCGGCCGCAGCCGGCTCAAGCTGCCGCGCGGCCCGCTGAAACTGGAGGAGAGCCAGGCCGCCGCCGCCGTCGGCCAGATCGCGCTGGCGCGGATCTGGTCGGAGGTGCTCGGGGCCCACGGCATCGGCGCCGGACAGATCCTGGTGACACTCCAGGACACCGAGGAGCGCCGTCGCTATCTCAATGCCCGCTCCACCATCGGCAAGCTCCTGGAGTGGCGCGCCATCCCCGTCATCAACGAGAACGATACGGTCGCCACCACCGAGATCCGCTACGGCGACAATGACCGCCTCGCCGCGCGCGTCGCCACCATGGCGAGCGCCGATCTGCTGGTGCTGCTGTCCGACATCGACGGCCTCTACGACGCGCCGCCGAAGAACAACCCGAACGCAAAGCTGATCCCGGTGGTCGAGAGCATCTCCTCGGAGATCGAGGCGGTGGCTGGCGACGCCGAGTCCGAGCTGTCGCGCGGCGGCATGCGCACCAAGGTCGAGGCCGCCAAGATCGCCACGACTGGCGGCACGCATATGCTGATCGCATCGGGCAAGATCGAGCATCCGCTGCAGGCGATCGCCAATGGCGGCCGCTGCACCTGGTTCCTGACGCCAGCCAATCCCATCACCTCGCGAAAACGCTGGATCGCCGGCACGCTCGAGCCGAAGGGGACGCTGACGATCGACGCCGGCGCGGTGACCGCGCTGCGCGCCGGCGCCAGCCTGCTGCCGGCCGGCGTGATCAAGGTCGAGGGCCAGTTCGCCCGCGGCGATGCCGTCATCGTCCGCGGCCCCGACACCAGCGAGATCGGCCGCGGCCTGATCGCCTATGACGCCGAGGTCGCCGAGCGGATCAAGGGCCGCTCCTCGCCTGACGTGATGACCATCCTCGGCATCAGCGGCCGCTCGGAGATGATCCACCGCGATGATCTGGTGGTGGGCGGGTAAGGGCGAACTGGCCGCCAACTATTGCATGTCGTCGGCGCCGATATCCTGCCGGCCGTGCATCACTCGGACAACTTCAACACCGTCAGCTGTGGGTATGTAGAAGATCAAATGGTTGCCGACCGGAAAACTACGCAGCTCGGCGCGTAATTCGCTGCGATCGCGGCCGGCAAATGGTGTGCCTGCCAACATATTGAATGTTGCGTCGATGCGATCAAGCAGCGCGTCGGCCGCTCGCGGATTATCTGCGGCGATATAATCCCAGATCGCCGTAAGGTCGATTTCTGTCTGCGGACTCTTAAGCGGTCTTTTTGCCATTCTTGGCCGCCAGACGTTTCCGACCTTCTGACTTGATCCGCTCGAACATGTCACCGACTTCTTCCATCGGTCCGCTGTCAAACCCCTTCCGGATTTCCTCCCGCAGCACTTCCAGCTTGACCTTGCGCCGCTCCTCGCGCTCCTCGACGAGGCGCAGGCCTTCGCGCATCACCTCGCTCGCGGTGGCGTAGCGGCCGCTCTCGACCAGATTGTCGATCAGGTCCTCGAAATGCTTGCCAATGCTGTAGCTGCTCGCCATGGGACGGCTCCGTTATCAGATAGTGATATTTATTGATATTTGGGCGCCTCGCAAGGCTCCGTCCGAGCTTGCGCATGACCAGGCCATTGGCCGACGTGGCGGCGCCAGCTGGGCCCCTGCCATACCTCCCCACCCTTCGCAAAAGCGGGATTTCCGTGCTAGGACACCGCCTTAGCAGAAGGTTGAACTCCCATGGCCGCCCCCCTCAAAGCCGTTGACGGCAATGCCGATCTTCAGGCGCTGATGTCCGATCTCGCTAGCCGTGCCCGCGTCGCCGCGCGCGTGCTGGCGCTGGCGCCGCCGGAGCAGAAGAACCGGGCGCTGGAGGCCATGGAACGAGCGATCCGCGCCAACGCAGCTGCGATCCTCGCCGCCAATGCCGAGGATGTTGCGGAAGCCCGCGCCTCGGGCGATGCGACCTCCGCCTTCATCGATCGCCTGACGCTGACGCCGGCGCGAGTCGACGGCATGGCCGAGGGCATCGCAATCGTGCGCGGCATCGCCGATCCCGTCGGCATCGTCACCGAGAGCTGGCAGCGACCCAACGGCATGACCATCGAGCGCGTGCGCGTGCCGCTCGGCGTCGTCGGCGTGATCTTCGAGAGCCGACCCAACGTTGCGGCAGATGCCGGCGTGCTCTGTTTGAAATCAGGCAATGCCGTGATCCTGCGCGGTGGCTCGGATAGCTTTCGCTCCTGTCGCGCGATCCACGAATGTCTCGTCCAGGGCCTGCGCGAAGCCGGCCTGCCCGAAGCTGCGATCACGCTGGTGCCGACGCGCGACCGCGCAGCGGTCGGCATGATGCTGTCCGGACTGAACGGCTCGATCGACGTGATCGTGCCACGCGGCGGCAAGAGCCTAGTCGCGCGCGTCGAGCAGGAAGCGCGCGTGCCCGTGTTCGCGCATCTCGAAGGCGTCAACCACGTCTATGTCGATGCCAGCGCCGACCTCGCCATGGCGAAGGAGATCGTGCTCAACGCAAAAATGCGCCGCACCGGCGTCTGTGGCGCCGCTGAAACGCTGCTGGTCGATCGCGCAGCTGCTGGCAAGGCTCTGAAGCCGCTGGTCGAGATGCTGCTCGAGGCCGGCTGCGAAGTGCGCGGTGACGATGCCGTGCAAAAAACCGACGCACGCGTAAAACCTGCCAGCGAAGACGATTGGGACACCGAATATCTCGACGCGATCATCGCCGCAAAGGTGGTCGACGGCGTCGACGGCGCGATCGCGCATATCCAGGACCACGGCTCGCACCACACCGATGCGATCGTGAGTTCGGATGAGGCTGCGGCGAGAAAATTCCTCAGCGAAGTCGATTCCGCGATTGTGCTGCACAACGCCTCGACGCAGTTCGCCGACGGCGGCGAGTTCGGCTTTGGCGCCGAGATCGGCATCGCCACCGGCCGCTTCCACGCCCGTGGTCCTGTTGGCGCCGAGCAATTGACGAGCTTCAAATATCGCGTTCACGGCACCGGACAGACGCGGCCGTAAGCGATGTCGCGAGGCGCGGGGCATTGAGTCAAAATTTCGTCGTGCCGCGCTTCGTGGCGCAAGCGGTCCCGCCCCATACCGTGGGCATGCGCATCGGCCTGCTCGGCGGCTCGTTCAATCCGCCGCATCAGGCGCATCGCGCGATCAGCCGCTTCGCCTTGACGCGATTGCAACTCGATCGCGTCTGGTGGCTGGTGACCCCAGGCAATCCGCTCAAGGAGAACGGCAATCTGCACGAGCTCGGCGAGCGCATGCAGGCGGCGCGCGACGTCGCTGATGACCCGCGGATCGAGGTGAGCTGTCTCGAATCCGTCATTCGCACCCGCTATACTATCGACACGATCAACACCTTGCGCCGCCGCTTCCCGGGCTTGCGCTTTGTCTGGATTATGGGCGCCGACAACCTCGCTCAATTCCATCGTTGGCAGGACTGGCGGCGCATCGCCGCCCAGGTCCCGATGGCAGTGATCGACCGTCCGCCGCAGAGTTTCCGCGCCCTCGCCTCCCCCGCTGCCCAGGCGCTCGCGCGCTATCGCCTGCCGGAGAATGAAGCCGCCTTGCTTGCGGATCGGCCGGCGCCGGCCTGGGTCTTTCTGACCGGATTGAAGCTCAATCTCTCCTCGACGGGCTTGAGGAACCCGGACGGAAGCTGGAAAGGTACGAAGTGAGACGCAATGTGGGGATTTACGGGCTCTCTGGCATATTGAAACCCTTAACCCCACATGATGTAGTGTAGCCAGTGGACGCCGGATTCGCGTTCGCGATACAGTGAAAGGAATGGTCCCTGACCACGTCTGTATTGTCCAAGTCTGTTTTACCCAAGGTTGCCAAGCCTACGCGTAAAACATCGACCCAAGCTGCGGCCTTGAAGGCGCAACCCGACGCCGACAAGACGCTGAGCCTGATCCTCTCCCGCCTCGAGGATATGAAGGCGGAAGAGACGGTCACCATCGACCTTCGCGGCAAATCGGCATACTCCGACTACATGATCGTCACCACGGGCCGTGTGAACCGGCACGTTGGCGCGATCGCGGAGAACGTGACGAAGAGCCTCAAGGAAAGCGGCATCAAGAACATCCATGTCGAGGGCTTGCCCAATTGCGACTGGGTGCTGATCGATTCCGGCGATGTGATCGTGCACGTGTTCAGACCCGAGGTCCGTGAGTTCTACAACCTCGAGCGGTTGTACACGCAGGGCCCAGGGGCGGCGAAGGCGATCTAGGCTCGACCCGGTAGGCCGGCTTGGCCGATTTCGAATCGGCTGACGCGCATGCTAGCGTCGTGCGCGCGCGGAATGCGCGCGGTCATGAAAACACGACTCTGAAGCCTCATGCGTGTTGCAGTCATTGCGGTGGGCCGGCTGAAGCAGGGCCCCGAACGGGAGCTTGCCGACCGCTATTTCGAGCGGTTCGACGAGGTTGGCCGCAAGCTCGGATTCCGCGAGCTGACCATCCACGAAATCCCCGAGAGCCGCGCGCGCGACACCGCAACGCGCATGGCCGAGGAAGCCGCGGCGATATCGGCGCACATTCCCGAAAAATCGATTCTGGTGGCGATGGACGAGCGCGGCCAAAACCTCGATTCCACCGTATTCGCACGGAATCTCGGACGCTGGCGCGACGAGGGCGCCGGTCATACTATCTTCGCGATCGGAGGGGCGGACGGACTTTCGCCCGAATTGCGCCGTAAGGCCAAGCTCACGATCGCGTTCGGCTCTGCGACCTGGCCGCATCAAATGGTCCGCGTCATGCTTCTGGAGCAGCTGTATCGGGCCGCCACCATTCTGGCCGGCCACCCCTATCATCGCGCGTGATTCGCGCCACAACGAGCACCTTGCGCAACAGATGCGAGCGCCGATCCTCAATTTGCTGCTGATGGCGAGCTGCGCCGGCGCAAGCCTCTTCGCTGAAGAAAGCCTCGCGCAAGCTCAGGCGCAAGGTCAGGCAATCGCACCGGCGCCGCAGACCGCGGCGATCTCACCCGACGCGATCAAGCAGCGCGAGCAGGAGCTGGAAGCCGCGCGCGCCCGGCAGAAGAGCGCGGAGGAGGCGCAGGCCAAGCTGAAGGCCGAGATCGCCTCCCTCGGCCAGGACCGCACCCAGCTCAATCAGCAATTGATCGACACCGCCGCCAATGTCCGCACCGTCGAGACCAAGATCGACGAGGCCGAGGCGCGGCTGAAGACGCTGAACGGCCGCGAGCAGCAGGCGCGCGCTTCGCTCGATTCGCGTCGCGCCGACATCGTCGAGGTGCTGGCGGCCCTGCAGCGCGCCGGACGGCGTACGCCGCCGGCGCTGCTGGTGCGGCCCGAAGATGCGCTGCAATCGCTGCGCACCGCGATGCTGCTCGGCGCCGTCGTGCCGGAATTGCGCGGCCGCGCCGAGACGATCGCAAGCGAGCTCGGCGAGCTTGTTGCCTTGCGCAAGACCATCGCGAGCGAACGCGACCAGCTCGCCTCCGACCGCGACAGGATCCGCAGCGACCAGACCCGGCTCACCGCCCTGGTCGATGAGCGGCAGCGCCAGCAGGCCTCGCGGGAAAAGGACCTCGACGCCGAGAATTCGCGCGCCATCACGCTGTCAAAGCAGGTCGGCGATCTCCAGGGGCTGATCGCCAAGATGGAGCAGGACCTGCAAAGCGCCGCCAAGGCGGCCGAGAAGGCCGCCGAGGCCGCCAGGCAGGCCGAGGCCAAGGAGGCCAAAGAGGCCAACGCTGCGGCTGCAAACGCGGCGGCCAATGCCAAACCGGGCCCGGCCATCTTCAAGGACCGCTCCCGGACCAGCCCGGCGATCCTGTTTGCCTCGGCCAAGGGGCTCCTGCCGCTGCCGGTTAACGGTAACAAGATCAGGGACTTTGGCGGTTCCGACGGGGTCGGCGGGGTCCAGAAGGGCATTTCGCTGGCCACCAAGCCCGGCTCCCAGGTCACGACGCCGTGCGACGGCTGGGTGGTCTATGCCGGCCCGTTCCGCAGCTATGGACAACTCTTGATCCTCAATGCCGGGGGCGGGTATCATGTCCTAATCGCCGGGATGGAGCGCATTTCGGTAAACATCGGACAGTTTGTGCTCACGGGGGAGCCGGTCGCGACCATGGGGTCGACATCTCAAGTCGCCTCCATTCTCGCCACCAACGCGAGTCAACCTGTGCTGTATGTCGAGTTCCGCAAAGACGGCACTCCAATCGATCCAGGCCCATGGTGGGCCGCAAATGAAGGCGAGAAGGTTCGCGGATGATGCGCAAGACTTCAGTTATCCTCCTCAGCGCGGCCACCGGTGCGGCGCTGACGCTGTTCGTGACCCAGCCGCGCGCGGTGTTCATGGGCTCCAGCGCGCGAGCCGCGACAGCGGACACCTATCGCCAGCTCAACCTGTTCGGCGACGTCTTCGAGCGCGTGCGCTCCGACTATGTCGAGAAGCCCGACGACACCAAGCTGATCGAATCCGCGATCAGCGGCATGCTCTCGGGCCTCGATCCGCATTCGAGCTACATGGATGCCAAGAGCTTCCGCGACATGCAGGTGCAGACCCGCGGCGAGTTCGGCGGTCTCGGCATCGAGGTCACGATGGAAGACGGCCTGATCAAGGTGGTCTCGCCGATCGACGACACGCCGGCCTCGCGCGCCGGCGTCATGGCCAACGACATCATCACCAATCTCGACGATGAAGCGGTGCAGGGCCTGACCCTGAACCAGGCGGTCGAGAAGATGCGCGGCCCCGTCAACACCAAGATCAAGCTCAAGATCATCCGCAAGGGCCAGGACAATCCGATCGACGTCACCCTGGTGCGCGACAACATCCGCGTCCGCTCGGTGCGCGCGCGCGTCGAGGCCGACGACATCGCCTATATCCGCATCACCACCTTCAACGAACAGACCACCGAAGGCCTGAAGAAAGAGGTCGCCAACCTCTCGAGCCAGATCGGCGACAAGCTGAAGGGCTACATCATCGACCTGCGTAACAATCCGGGCGGCCTGCTCGAGGAAGCCGTCACCGTGTCCGATTCGTTCCTGGAGAAGGGCGAGATCGTGTCGACCCGCGGCCGCAATGCCGAGGAGACCCAGCGCCGCACCGCGCACGCGGGTGACCTCACCAAGGGCAAGCCTGTCATCGTGCTCGTCAACGGAGGTTCGGCCTCGGCTTCGGAGATCGTCGCCGGCGCGCTGCAGGACCACAAGCGCGCGACCATCGTCGGCACGCGCTCGTTCGGCAAGGGCTCGGTGCAGACCATCATCCCGCTCGGAAGCGGCAACGGCGCACTGCGCCTCACCACGGCGCGCTACTACACGCCGTCGGGCAAGTCGATCCAGGCCAAGGGCATCGTGCCTGATATCGAAGTGCTGCAGGACGTGCCTGATGAGCTGAAGGCGCGCACCGATACCAAGGGCGAAGCTTCGCTGCGCGGTCACCTCAAGAACGACGGCGACGAGAAGACCGGTTCGCAATCCTACGTCCCGCCGGACGCCAAGGACGACAAGGCGCTCAAGATGGCCGACGATTTGCTCCACGGTATCAAGAACAGCGCCTCCGCAGCGCCGACGCCTGGCAGCGACAACAAGGCCGCGCCCGCGGACAAGCCCAAGGCAGCGAACTAAGGCAGCGAACTAAGGCAGCCAACCAGGGCGGCGAGCTAGGCACACCTATCCGATCTGACGAAAGGGCGGCTTCAGGAAGCCGCCCTTTTTGCTTGGGAACTCCTGGTCTCCCCGGCCTATCCCGGCCTGCCGCCGCTTGACCTCGACGTGGTATCGTCGGGTCGAGTGATTCGGGATCTCGCATGACTGAAACGGCCGATGATCTGAGCGCGCCGCTCGGACAGGACAAGCCGCGCCGGAAACGGCGGCTGCGGCTGCCGTTCACCGCCATGCAACTGATCGCCGTCATGCTCGGCCTGTTCCTGGTCACCTTTGCCGGCTTTGCCATCTTCAACAAGGACCCGCTCGGCGGCGAGCCGATGATGCGGATCGCGATCCGCGATCCCAAGGCCACCGACGAGAAGCCTGTCGCCTCCGGTCATGGCCAGGAGATCAAGCAGGAAGGCAAGCAGGAGACCAAGGAGGCGCCGAAGCAGGCGAGCGAGCAGAAGACCGTCACCATGATCGACGGCTCCACCGGCGCACGCCATGACGTGGTGATCGGCGCGGGCGAGGCTGCCGACAAAGGCGAGGCGGCTTCCGCAGCCCCGCCCGTCATGAACGGGGGCGATCCAAAGCTGCTGGAGAAGTCCCGCTACGGCATGATCCCCGCCATCTCGGGCGACCTCAAGCCGTTCAACGTCTATGCCGCCGAGGCTGACCGGGCTAAGGCCGCGAAAATGCCTGTGGTGGCGATCGTGATCGGCGGCCTCGGCGTCGGCGCCGCCAAGACCACCGACGCCATCATGAAGCTGCCGGGCGCGGTGACGCTGGCCTTCACGCCTTATGGGTCCGATCCCGGCAAGCTCGCCGAGCGCGCCCGCGCCCAGCGCCACGAGATCTTCCTTCAGATCCCGATGGAGCCCTACGACTTCCCCGACAACGATCCCGGCCCGCAGACGCTGCTGACCTCGCTGACTCCAGACCAGAACACCGACCGCCTGTACTGGCACCTCAGCCGGATGCAGGGCTATGCCGGCCTCACCAATTTCATGGGCGCCCGCTTCATCGCGACGGACGCGGCGATGCAGCCGATCATTCGCGAGGCCAGTAGGCGCGGCCTCGGCTTCTTCGATGACGGCTCCTCGCCCCGCAGCATCGCCTTACAGGCGGCCGGGAGCCTCGCGGTGCCGTTCGGCAGGGGCGACATCGCGCTCGACGCGGTGCCGACCCCGACCGAGATCGACCGCGCCCTCAACAAGCTGGAATCGACGGCGCGGGAGCGCGGCGTCGCCATCGGCACGGCCTCGGCCCTGCCGGTCTCGATCGAGCGGATCGGGGCCTGGATCAAGACATTGAACGACCGGGGTATTCTATTGGTGCCATTGACAACCGCGATGCTGAAATCAAAATCCAGCTAAATCAAAGAATTGGTACGGCAGGGCTTCCCGATGGCCCGGCCGGCAGCACGCGAGAGGTTTGGCGGAATGGCGCGTTATGAGGATCTGCCCTACCGAACCTGCGTCGGGGTGATGCTGCTCAACAAGGAAGGCCTGGTGTTCATCGGTCGCAGAGCCGGCGGCATCGAGCATGTCGACGACAACCATGTCTGGCAGATGCCGCAGGGCGGGGTCGATCCTGGCGAGGACAATTGGGAAGCCGCCAAGCGCGAGCTCTATGAAGAGACCAGCGTGCGCTCGATCGAGCGGCTCGGCGAGGTGCCGGACTGGCTGATCTATGACATCCCGCGCACGGTCGCAGGGCGCGCCTGGAAGGGCCGCTACCGCGGCCAACGCCAAAAATGGTTCGCAGTGCGCTTCACCGGCAAGGACAGCGAGATCAATGTCGCCAATCCCGGCGGCGGCGGCCACAAGGCCGAATTCGTCAGCTGGCGCTGGGAGCCGATGAAGAACCTCCCCTCACTGATCATCCCGTTCAAGCGCCCGGTCTATGAGCGCGTGGTGAAGGAATTTTCCGCGCTGGCGGATGGTTGATCCTTATTGTCGTCCCGGGGCGATGCGCAGCATCGAACCCGGGACCTCGAGATTCCGGGTTCGATGCTACGCATCGCCCCGGAATGACGACGAGAGATATTTGCAAGTGAACGATGAAAAACCCTACCGCCCGAACGTCGGGATCGCGCTGTTCAACGCCGATGGCCGCGTGCTGATCGGGCACCGCTTCAAGGGCGACGGCCCCGAGATCATCCTGCCCGGGCTCGACTGGCAGATGCCGCAGGGCGGTGTCGACGAGGGCGAGAACCTGCGCGATGCGGCCATGCGCGAGCTGTGGGAGGAGACCAGTGTCGTCAGCGCCTGCTATCTCGGCGAGACCGACTGGGTCAGTTACGAATTCCCGCCCTATGACGGACCGCAGACGCACCGGCTGGCAAAGTTTCGCGGCCAGCGCCAGAAGTGGTTCGCACTGCGCTTCACCGGCAGGGACGACGAGATCGACCCGCTGACGCCGCGCAATGACCAGCCCGCGGAGTTTGACGCGTGGCGGTGGGAGCAGCTCGACCGCGTCGCCGACCTCGTGGTGCCGTTCCGCCGCGAGGTCTACCGGACGGTGGCCGAGCAGTTCGCACCCTTCGCCAAATAGCCTCGCTGTATCAATTCATCGGCCCGACCGCGAACGGGCCGATCGCGATGACGTGGCAATCGCTGTCGTGCTTGGCGCAGTCGGCGAGCGCGGTGTTGACCGCGGTCTGCTCGTCGGCGGCTTTCAGGCCGAGACCGGGGCGGCCGGCGGTGCCGACGGCGACCGCATTCCAGCCCGTGCCGTCGCCGAGCTTGCGCACGACCTCGTCGCGCGCATCGGCCACGATCGAGGGATTGGTCGCGGCGTGAAAGAAGCCGGTGACCCTGAGCAGGGTCGGGATCGGCACGACGAACACGTCGTCGACCGCCACGATCATGCAGGCCGAGCCCGCGATCGCGCCGCAGGATTCCAGCGCGCGCCGCGCTGAATCGTCGATCGACGTTCCGCCAAGCCCCATGAAATATTGTCCGGCGGGACCGAGCGCTATCGTGCGCGATTTCGCCGCCGTCATGTAGATGTTTTCGAGCCGGGTCTTGAACTGATCACGCAGCATCGGAAAATCTTTCGGCACGAACGCGCGCTCGGTGATGGCGTCGTGCCGATACCAGGGCTTCGGCGGCATCGGCGGCTCCCCATGGCCGTAGACCACCTTGTTGCCGACGGCATAGAGCTCGCAGCGCCGCTGCGATTGGGCGGCGTCCGCCCGCTTCTGGCATTGGTCGAGCGCGGCGTTGCGCGCCTCCTCCTCGGTCGGCCTATTGAGAGCGGAGCCGAAGAAGCCGCCAATGTTCAGGGCGTAAGCCTTGAAATCCGCGGCCGCCGCATATTCGTTGCTGAGAAATGAACGCTGCCGCTCACCGATGAACGGCACCGCGTCCACCGCGATCTTGCCGGTGGAGGCAGCGGGCGGTGACGACATCGGCGTCGGTGTCGCGGCAGCCGCTTGGGTCGGCGTCGATGTCGGCACCGGCGAAGGCGCCTTCGCCGCCATCGTGGGCGTCGGGCTGGGTGACGGCGCAGTGAGCGAACCCGGCGCGGGTGCCGCGGCAGTGGACGTCGCGGGACTGGACGTGACCCGACTGGTCGTCTCGAGCTTGGTGAAATAGAGGAAGCCGCCGACGCCGATGGCGACAACGGAGACCACGCCAACCACCAGCGGCCACATCCAGTTCGGCGCCGGCGCAGCCTTGATCGTTTTCTTCAGCTGCGGTCTTGCGTAAGTCCCGTCCTCGCGCCGCATCGCGACCATGTAGGCGTGCACCGGCGTCGGGATGTTCTTCACTTCCTGTGCGCCGATATCGGCGAACTGCACCGACAGCTTGTTGGCGACCTGCTCATGCACGGCGCGCGAGATGCAGATGCCGCCGACCTCCGCGAGCCCCTCGAGCCTGGCCGCGATGTTGACGCCGTCGCCGAGCAGATCGCCGTCGCGCTCGACGACGTCGCCGATGGTGATGCCGATGCGAAACGACATCTGCCGGCTCGGCGGATAGGCCATGTTGCGGGTTCGCAAGGACTCCTGGATGTCGATCGCGCAGCGCACCGCGTCGACCGCGCTCGGGAATTCCGCGAGCACGGCATCGCCTGCGGTGTTGAAGATGCGGCCGTTCGCCTTTGCGATGAAATCGTCGATGACGGAGCGATAGGAGGCCAGGCGCCGCAGGGTCTCTTCCTCGTCTTCCGCAACGAGCCTCGAGTAGCCGGCAATATCGGCCGCGAAAATCGCCGCGATCTTGCGCTTCATCTGCGACCTGCCCTGGAACCTCTTCGCCGCGGCAGAATGCCGCTATCGCCGGCGCGGTGCAACAAAGTTTCAGCGCCCGCCACGGTCTGTGGCGAGCGCTGATTTTATTGCGGAATTCTGAAGTGTCGGCGTGACCGCGAGTGCGGCCCGGGCGATCGCAAGTGCGACGGCGGCGATCGCAAGTGCGACGGCGGCGATCGCGAGTGCGACGGCGGCGATCGCGAGTGCGACGCCGGCGATCGCGAGCGCGACGCCGGCGTCAGTGCATCGCGGTCGTGTTGAGCTCCTGCTGGATGCTCTTGTAATGGTCGAGCCGTGCAATCGCGAGATCGAGCTCGGAGCCTTCGTGCTCGGACAGCTTCTCCTGCATTTCCGCGATCTTGTCGGCGAACTGCGCCCGATCGAGCTCGTCCAGCGAGGTCGCGACGTCGGCAAGCACGGTGAGACGATCGTCGGAAACTTCCGCAAGGCCGCCGGTCACGATGACCTTCTGCTTCTGGCCACCGGTGATGATGGTCAGGATGCCCGGCCGCACCGCAGCCACGAAGGGGGCATGCCCGGCGAGCACGCCGAAATCGCCTTCCCAGCCGGGGACGTCGACCTGGTCGACCTCACCCGAGAAGGCGAGCTTTTCCGGAGAGACGAGATCGAAGTGGAAGGTGGCCATGGTGTTTCCGCTTGCTTTGCTGGTCACCCGCGGGCTCGACCCGCGGGTCCATCCATCAAAATTCTCTTTAGATGGATCGCCGGGTCAAGCCCGGCGATGACGAAGTGAAGAGCTTAAGCCGCTTCAGCGGCGAGCTTCTTGCCCTTCTCGACCGCCTCTTCGATGGTGCCGACCATGTAGAAGGCGGCTTCCGGCAGGTGATCGTACTTGCCTTCCACCAGGCCCTTGAAGCCCTTGATGGTGTCGGCGAGGTCGACGAACTTGCCCGGCGAGCCGGTGAAGATTTCGGCGACGTGGAACGGCTGCGACATGAAGCGCTCGACCTTGCGGGCGCGGGCCACGGTCAGCTTGTCCTCTTCCGAAAGCTCGTCCATGCCGAGAATGGCGATGATGTCCTGCAGCGCCTTGTAGCGCTGCAGCACCTGCTGGACCTGACGGGCGACCGCGTAGTGCTCCTCGCCGACGACCAGCGGGGAGAGCATGCGCGAGGTCGAGTCGAGCGGGTCCACCGCCGGATAGATGCCCTTTTCAGCGATCGAGCGCGACAGCGTGGTGGTCGCGTCCAGATGCGCGAACGAGGTCGCCGGCGCCGGGTCGGTCAAGTCGTCGGCCGGAACGTAGATGGCCTGCACCGAGGTGATCGAGCCCTTCTGCGTGGTGGTGATGCGCTCCTGCAGCGCGCCCATGTCGGTCGCGAGCGTCGGTTGATAGCCCACCGCCGAAGGAATACGGCCGAGCAGCGCCGACACTTCCGAGCCGGCCTGGGTGAAGCGGAAGATGTTGTCGACGAAGAACAACACGTCCTGGCCCTGGTCGCGGAAGTCTTCCGCGATGGTGAGACCGGTGAGCGCGACGCGGGCGCGGGCGCCCGGGGGCTCGTTCATCTGGCCGAACACCAGCGCGCATTTCGACTTCACGCTCGGATCCGGATTCTTCGGATCGGCGTTGACCTTGGACTCGATGAACTCGTGATAGAGGTCGTTGCCTTCACGGGTGCGCTCGCCGACGCCGGCGAACACGGAGTAACCACCGTGCGCCTTCGCGACGTTGTTGATCAGCTCCTGAATCAGCACGGTCTTGCCGACGCCAGCGCCGCCGAACAGGCCGATCTTGCCGCCCTTGGCATAGGGGGCGAGCAGGTCGACGACCTTGATGCCGGTGACGAGAATTTCAGCCTCGGTGGACTGGTCGGTGTAGGTCGGCGCTTCCTGGTGGATCGCGCGCAGGCCTGCGGTCTTGACCGGACCGGCCTCGTCGATCGGCTCGCCGATGACGTTGATGATGCGGCCGAGCGTGCCTTCGCCGACGGGAACGCGGATCGGAGCGCCGGTGTCGGTGACTTCCTGACCGCGGACCAGACCTTCGGTGGTGTCCATCGCGATGGTACGGACGGTGGACTCACCGAGATGCTGGGCGACTTCGAGCACCAGGCGGTTGCCGCCGTTCTTGGTCTCGAGCGAGTTGAGAATGGCCGGGAGGTGGCCTTCGAACTGCACGTCGACGACGGCGCCGATGACCTGGGTGACGCGACCGACCTGGGCTGCCATTGAATGTCTCCTTCGATCCGAACTTCTAAGCCGCGATCAGCCTGACCGCGATGTTGCGTGTGATGGGTGTCGATGCGCCGTGATCAGACGGCCTCGGCGCCCGAGATGATTTCGATCAGTTCCTTGGTGATCTGCGCCTGACGCGTGCGGTTGTAGACCAGCGTCTGCTTGCGGATCATCTCACCGGCGTTGCGCGTCGCGTTGTCCATCGCGCTCATCTGCGCGCCGTAGAACGAGGCGTTGTTCTCGAGCAGCGCGCGGAAGATCTGGACCGCGAGGTTGCGCGGCAGAAGACGGGTGAGAATCTCGTCCTCTTCCGGCTCGTATTCGTAGGACGTCGTGCTGGCGGGAGCGCCTTCCTCGACCACCAGCGGGATGATCTGCTGGGCGGTCGGGATCTGCGCGATCACCGACTTGAAGCGCGAGTAGAACAGCGTGCAGACGTCGAACTCGCCGGCCTCGAAACGCGCCAGCACCTTCTTGGCGATGTCCTCGGCATTGACGAAGCCGAGCTGGCGTACGCTGCGCAGATCGAGATGCTCGACGATCTGCTTGTCGAACTGGCGGCGGAGCTGCTCGTAACCCTTGCGGCCGACGCAGAAGAATTTCACTTCCTTGCCCTGGTTCATCAGGGCCAGCGCGCGCTCGCGGGCGAGGCGCACGATCGACGAGTTGAAGGCGCCCGACAGGCCGCGCTCGCCGGTGCAGACCAGCAGCAAATGAACCTGGTCGCGGCCGGTTCCGGCCAGCAGCGCGGGGGCGCCGGGCGAGCCCGCGGCAGCGCTGGCGATGTTGGCGATCACCGCGCTCATCTTGTCGGCATAGGGACGCGCAGCTTCCGCGGCGGTCTGCGCGCGGCGCAGCTTCGAGGCCGCGACCATCTGCATGGCCTTGGTGATCTTTTGCGTCGCCTTGGTGGAGGCGATGCGGACGCGCATGTCTTTAAGTGACGCCATTCTTCGTTCACCCCGGCGGTTCGACGCGATGTCGGACCGCTAGCCTGTCCCTACCGCGATGCCCGGCCGGGCGCCGGGCACGCTTCTTGTTGTTGTGCCTTTCGCGAAACGATCACGGCCGGCGAACCGGCCATGACGGCTCGTGATTACGCGAAGCTCTTCGCGAAGCCTTCGACCACAGCCTTCAGCTTCGCGGCAACGTCGTCGGAGAGATCGCGGCTGTCGCGGATCGCGTTGAGAATGTCGACATGCTTGCCGCGCAGCAGCGAGAGCAGGCCGTCCTCGAACGCCTTCACCTTGTTGAGCGGGAGCGGATCGAGATAGCCGTTGGTGCCGGCCCAGATCACGCAGACCTGCTCTTCCATCTTCAGCGGCGAGAACTGCGGCTGCTTCAGCAACTCGGTGAGGCGCGAACCGCGGTTGAGCAGGCGCTGGGTCGAGGCGTCGAGGTCGGAGCCGAACTGCGCGAACGCCGCCATTTCGCGGTACTGCGCCAGCTCGCCCTTGATCTTGCCGGCGACCTTCTTGGTGGCCTTGGTCTGCGCCGACGAACCGACGCGCGACACCGACAGACCGACGTTCACCGCGGGACGGATGCCCTGGAAGAACAGGTCGGTTTCCAGGAAGATCTGGCCGTCGGTGATCGAGATGACGTTGGTCGGGATGTAGGCCGACACGTCGTTGGCCTGGGTTTCGATCACAGGCAGCGCCGTCAGCGAGCCCGAGCCCTGGTCCTTGTTCAGCTTCGCCGCGCGCTCGAGCAGGCGGGAGTGCAGATAGAACACGTCGCCGGGATAGGCTTCGCGGCCCGGCGGGCGGCGCAGCAGCAGCGACATCTGGCGGTAGGCGACGGCCTGCTTGGACAGATCGTCATAGATGATGACCGCGTGCATGCCGTTGTCGCGGAAGTACTCGCCCATGGTGCAGCCGGTGAAGGGCGCGATGTACTGCATCGGCGCCGGATCGGACGCGGTGGCGGCGACGATGATCGAATATTCGAGCGCGCCCTGCTCTTCCAGCACCTTCACGAACTGCGCGACGGTCGAACGCTTCTGGCCGACCGCGACGTAGACGCAGTACAGCTTGATGTTCTCGTCGGGCTGCGCGTTGAGGGGCTTCTGGTTCAGGATGGTGTCGAGCGCGATCGCGGTCTTGCCGGTCTGGCGGTCGCCGATGATCAGCTCGCGCTGGCCGCGGCCGATCGGGATCAGGGCGTCGATCGCCTTGAGGCCGGTCGCCATCGGCTCGCTCACCGACTTGCGCGGAATGATGCCGGGCGCCTTGACGTCGACGCGCATGCGCTTCTCGGCCTGGATCGGGCCCTTGCCGTCGATCGGGTTACCGAGCGCGTCGACGACGCGACCGAGCAGACCCTTGCCGACCGGCGCGTCCACGATGGCGCGGGTGCGCTTGACGGTCTGGCCTTCCTTGATCTCGCGGTCGGCACCGAAAATAACGACACCGACGTTGTCGGTTTCGAGGTTCAGCGCCATGCCGCGGGTGCCGTTCTCGAACTCGACCATTTCACCGGCCTGGACGTTGTCCAGACCGTAGACGCGGGCGATACCGTCGCCGACGGACAGCACCTGTCCGACTTCGGAGACTTCAGCTTCCTGGCCGAAATTCTTGATCTGGTCCTTGAGGATCGCGGAAATTTCCGCGGCGCGGATGTCCATCAGCCTGCCTCTTTCATCGCGTGCTTGATCGAATTGAGTTTGGTGCGAAGCGAGCTATCGATCATGCGGCTGCCAAGCTTCACGACGAGGCCTCCGATGATCGAGGGATCGATCTTCACGTTGAGCGCGACGTCCTTGCCGGTCACCGACTTCAGGGCAACCTTGAGAGCGTCGAGATTCTTGTCCGACAGCGCCTCCGCGACCGTGACGTCGGCGGTCGCCTCGCCCTTGAACTTGGCGACGAGGGCGCGATAGGCGCGGATGACGTCAACCACCACGAACAGGCGGCGGTTGGCGGTCAGCACTTTGAGGAAATTGGCGGTGATGCCGGCGATGCCGGCCTTGTCCAGCACGGCCGAGAGGGCCTTGGACTGGGCGTCGGCCGCAAAGACCGGGCTGCGGACGAGGCGCTTCAGATCGGCGCTTTCGTTCAGCAGAGCCTCGAACTTGTCGAGATCGGCCTTGACCTCGTCGACCACATTCTGGTCGCGGGCCAGTTCAAACAAGGCCGTTGCATAACGGCCCGACACACCTGAAACGGACGTATCTTCTGCAGCCACAGACGCGCTCTTTTAGCTGTCAAATTCGCAAGGGAAAAACCGTCGCCACGAAGCGGCGCCTAGCGATCCAAGCCCTTGGAATTCAAGCGGGACTTCGATTTTCGACCAGCACGGGAAGTGCCGGGCTCGTTAAAATCGCGGCTTTGCTAACATAGCAGGCGCGCACGTGCAACATGACGCCAAATTAAAGGCACGACCTTCTGTCGCCAGTTCGTCGCACGTCGCGGCCCACCTCACCGCGATCGTTGCGACGATCTGCCATGCCACGGAATCGCCGCGAACCTTTCGTCGGCGGCGTGCTCTTTTGTTCCTGCCGTCAGCGCATAGCGGCCATGAACACGGATCGCTGAGCCGTGTTCAGGTGCGCGCCGTTCCCGCCCGCCGAATACTTACCCAATTCTAAATGCGAAGAGTAACAAACTTCGTTTTACAGTATTCGCAAGTAATCGATCAGTTAATGAATCGTTAAAGAGAAAGATTACGGAACTTTGGGTGAATATCGATTCAGATCACAAGATATTTCATGACGACACGGATCGGAATTACTGCCCAATTCACGCCTCATTGGGAATCGAAACGCCAACTCGCTCACAAACTGATGGGGGCTCCACTTGCCACATATGTGGCATTACTAGCGTAGGGACCATTAAATGCTGTCATTGAAGACGCTGGGAACTGTGACCCGGCCGCGTACGGCGATTGCTTTCGTCGCTGCAACTCTCTTCGTCGGTGGGACTGCCACCGAAGCTTCCGCCAAATCCAGGCATCACCACCGGGGTTCTCACCACCACAGCCACCAGGCCCAGGCTGACACCGTCGCGAATTCCGGTTGGCTCAACGCCAATGCGTCGATGACGCCGTCGCAGGGCACCGGCCACAGCTTCTCCGGCATGGCCTCCTATTACGGCAACGAGTCCGGCAGCCGCACCGCCTCCGGCGCGCGCTTCAACCAGAACGCCATGACCGCGGCGCACCGGACCCTGCCGTTCGGCACCAAGGTTCGTGTGACCCATGGCGGCCAGAGCGTCATCGTCACCATCAATGACCGTGGCCCGTTCGTGCGCGGCCGCGTGCTCGACCTCTCCACGGGTGCAGCCCGCGCCATCGGCCTCACCGGTGCCGGCGTCGGCCGCGTCACCGCGGAAGTCGTCTCCTAACGGCGCGAGAAGCGCCTTCGGCCCACTTGCGCAGTTTTCATCAGTTTTGCTGCGCGAATGAAACAAGCCCGTGGTCTTGGGGGACCACGGGCTTTTTGTTTGACTTCGTCGCCAATATTGACCCGTCATTCCGGGGCGATGCGCAGCATCGAACCCGCAATCCATCGTGCGACAGAGTTGGTGGATGAATGGATTCCGGGTTCACGCTACGCGCGCCCCGGAATGACGACGGAGGATATGGCCGCGGCTTGGCCTTACAAAAAGCTCTGCGGATCGACGTCCACCTCGAGCTTCTGGTTGCCGGTCGGCTTCGGGCACACCGCGAGCCAGTTGCGCAAATAGTCCGACAGATCGAAGCCGCGTGCCGATTTGACCAGGATGCGGAAGCGGTAGCGGCCCTTGATGACGGCGAGCGGGGCTTCGGCGGGGCCGAGCACGACGACGCGCTCGTCGCGCGGCGCGAGTGCAACGAGCTTGCGGCCGAGGCCCTCGGCGCTCGGACGATCGCCGGCGGAGATGATCAGGCTGGCAAGGCGCCCGAACGGCGGATAGAGCGTCTTCTCGCGCAGATCGATCTCGCTGTCGTAGAAGGCCTCGCGGTCGCAGGCGATCAGCGCCTTCATGACGGGGTGATCGGGCTGGTGGGTCTGCAGATAGCCGACGCCGCGGCCCTGCTCGCGGCCGGCGCGGCCGATCACCTGGTTGAGCAATTGCCAGGTGCGCTCTGCCGCACGCGGATCGCCGTTGGAAAGGCCGAGATCCGCATCGACCACGCCGACGAGATTGAGCCGCGGAAAATTGTGGCCCTTGGCGACGAGCTGTGTGCCGATGATGATGTCGACGCGGCCTTCCGCGATCTCGGCAAGCTCGCTGCGCATCGTCTCGATCGAGGTGATGAGATCGCTCGACAGCACCATGGTGCGCGCTTCCGGGAACAGCGCCGCCGCCTCCTCCTGCAGGCGTTCGACGCCGGGACCGACGGCCACCAGCGATTCCTCGGCGGCACAATGCGGACAGGTTGGCGGTCGCGGCATCGAGAAGCCGCAATGGTGGCAGACGAGGCGCTGGCGAAAGCGGTGATCGACCAGCCAGGCATCGCAGATGGTGCAGGCAAAGCGATGGCCGCAGGCGCGGCACAGCGTCAGCGGCGCATAGCCGCGGCGATTGAGGAACAGCAGCGCCTGCTCGCGCTTTTCGATGGCTTTTCTGATCTCGCCCGCCAGGCGCGGCGAGATGTAGCGGCCGCGCGCGGGCGGCTCACGGCGCAGGTCGATGGCCTCGATTTCAGGCATGTGCTGGCCGCCGAAGCGCGAGGGCAGCGCGATGCGCTGATAGCGGTTCTTGCGCGCATTGACCTCTGACTCGACCGAGGGCGTGGCGGAGGCCAGCACGATCGGGATTTTGGCGATATGCGCGCGCACCACCGCCATGTCGCGGGCGTGATAATGCACGCCCTCGTCCTGCTTGTAGGCCTGGTCGTGCTCCTCATCGACCACGATGAGGCCGAGATTGGCGTAAGGGAGAAACAGCGCCGAGCGCGCGCCGACCACGACCGGTGCAGTTCCTTCGGAGATTGCAGCCCAATTGCGCGCGCGGGTGCGCGGCGTCAGCTCGGAGTGCCATTCGATCGGACGCACGCCGAAACGTTGCGCGAAGCGATCGAGGAACTGGCCGGTCAGCGCGATCTCCGGCATCAGGATCAGTGACTGCTTGCCGCGGCGGATGGTTTCCGCCACGGCCTCGAAATAGACCTCGGTCTTGCCGGAGCCGGTGACGCCGTCGAGCAGCGCGACATGGAAGGTGCCGTTGGCCGCGAGCGCGCGCATCGCATCGACGCCGGCGCGCTGCAACGGCGAGAAATCCGGCCGGCCGAACTCCGGATCGGGCGCGGGCGGCGGAGGCGGCGGCGGCATCGGCTCGACCGTGAGCGTGCCCTCATCGACTAGGCCGTCGATCACGCCGGCGGAGACGCCGGCTTCCCTGGCAGCCTCGGACTTGCCGTGCAGCAGCCGGTCCGACAGCACCTCGATCACGCGCGAGCGCGCCGGCGTCAGCCGCCGCGGGGGATCGCCCGTCAGCCGCACGCCGGCGCGGACCCGTTCGGGGCCGAGGTTCTCGCCCATGCGCAGGCACATCCGCAGCACCATGCCGCGCGGGCTCAGCGTATAATTGGCGACCCAGTCGACGACGGCGCGCAGTTCGCCCTTCAGCGGCGGGACGTCGAGCTTCTCGCTGACCTCCTTGAGGCGATTGTGCAGGCGCGGATCGGGATTGGCGTTCTCGCCCCAGACCACGGCGAGCACCTCGCGCGGCCCCAGCGGCACACCGACGAGATCGCCGGCCTTCAGCTCCATGCCCACAGGGACCTTGTAGGAATAGGTCTGGTCGAGCGCGACAGGCACCAGCACGTCGACCATGCGGGTTGCGTTGGCGGGGGCGGTCGAGCTGCGCGAGGTGTGATCCATGAACGGAGAATCGGAACCTTGTGGCGTTCAGGCTAGCGCTGTGGAGCCGCCTTAGCGAACAGTAAACTGGTGGGATGCGATATACTGTGCGGAATCACCACGTCCAGAGCGCATGAGCAAAGCGGCCGCCCCCCACATCGAGCTCGCCAGCGCCGATCCCTCGATCGCGCAGGAGATGGCGCGTTGGCTGTCGCATCTCGGCGCCGAGCGGCGGCTGTCGCCGAAGACGCTGGAAGCCTATGGCCGCGACCTCAGGCAATGCCTGGATTTCCTGTGTAGCCATTGGGGCGAGCGCGTGACGCTGGAACGGTTCGCCTCGCTTGAAGCCACCGACGTGCGCGCCTTCATGGCGATGCGCCGCGCCGATGATATTGCCGGCCGTTCACTGATGCGCGCGCTGGCGGGCCTGCGCTCGTTCGGCCGCTTCCTCGAGCGCGAGGGCAAGGGCAAGGTCGGCGCGCTCTCCGCGATCCGCGCGCCGAAGGTCGCAAAGACCTTGCCGAAGCCGCTGCCGATGGCATCGGCAAAGCGTCTGGCCGACGCCGACGAGCGCGCCGGCGAGGAACGTGAGACCTGGATCCTGGTGCGCGACGCCGCGGTGATGGCGCTGCTTTATGGCTCGGGCCTGCGCATCTCCGAGGCGCTGGGGCTGAAGCGCCGCGAGGTGCCGAAGGTGGGCGAAGGCGACGTTCTGGTCGTCACAGGCAAAGGCAACAAGACGCGCATGGTGCCGGTGCTGCAGAACGTGCTGGCGCTCATCGACGAATATGTCGCGATGTGCCCGCATGCGTTGCCGCAGGAGGGACCGATCTTCGTCGGGGCGCGCGGCGGTCCCTTGAGCCCGCGCATCATCCAGCTCGCGATGGAGCGGCTGCGCGGCGCGCTGGGCTTGCCCGACAGCGCCACGCCGCACGCGCTGCGGCACTCCTTCGCCACGCATCTGCTCTCGCGCGGCGGGGACTTACGCGCCATCCAGGAATTGCTCGGCCATTCCTCGCTGTCGACCACGCAGGTGTATACCGGGATCGATTCCGAGCGGCTGCTGGAAGTCTATGCGAGCGCGCATCCGCGCCGATAATTGCTGACATCAAGCTGTCATGGCTCGCTCCTGGCAAGCATGCCTCTTGCGCGAGCCGCGCGGTTCGGTCAATCGTTGCGGAGCCGCGACAGGAGGGATCATGAGCGCACACGAAAGCATGGAGCACGCCGAGCATGCCGAGCACGCATCGGGCGAGAACAAGAAGATCGCCCTGCTGATCGCGGTGCTGGCACTGTTCCTGGCGATCTCGGAAACGCTCGGCAAGGGCGCCCAGACCGAGTCGATCAGCAAGAACGTCGAGGCTTCCAATCTCTGGGCGTTCTTCCAGGCCAAGAGCATCCGCCGCACCGTGGTGCAGACCGCCGCCGAGCAGGGCAAGCTGACGCTGGGTGCCACCACCGACGACGCCATGAAGGCCGCGGTGCAGAAGCAGATCGACGATTGGACCAAGACCGCGGCGCGCTACCGCTCCGAGCCCGAGACCGGCGAAGGCACCGAGCAGCTCGCCGAAAAGGCCAAGCACGCCGAGCACGAGCGCGACGAGGCGACCGCGAAATATCATCATTTCGAGCTGGCCTCGGCCGCGTTCCAGATCGGCATCGTGCTGGCCTCGGCGACGATCATCACCGGCATGCTGCCGCTGGCCTGGATCGCCGGGCTCTTGACGATCGCTGGCCTCGGCATGACCATGCTCGGCGCCTGGGCGCCGCATCTGCTGCATCTGCATGGGTAGACGGCGCCACGCACACCGCTGTCATGCCCCGGCTTGACCGGGGCATCCAGTACGCCGCAGCACGTCGGTTTTAATCTCGCTGTCTCTGGAATACTGGATTGCCCGCCTTCGCGGGCAATGACACTGAGTGCGTAGCAAGCAGCTCAGCGCGCCTCGTGCACGCTCTTGCGGAAGCGCTGGATCAAACGGAGGGTGCGCGAGGACCAGCCTTCGCCGTTACCCTTGACCAGCTCGCGGATGCGCCGCTTGATCGGCTCGACCAGCTCCGTCGCCTTGGCACGCAGCCGCAGCACCAGCTCGTAGAGCCGCTCGAACCAGTGCATCTCCAGCAGCTTGTCGCGCGTGACGTCGAATACGAAGGCGGTGACGCCGACGCCCAGCATTTTTGCGAACAGGAACGTGGAGACGCCGGTCAGCCAGTATTGATGCGTGAGCAGCCACAGGCCGATCAGCTTGAGCGGAAACAGCGGGATGATCGGCACCACGAACACGATCAGCGTCATCGCCGGGGACAGTGCATCGACGCGGTCGGCCAGCCACTCCTTCACACGGGCGAGCGGGATCAGTGCGACCGCCCGCGCGACGACAGGCTCGAGATGGTCCCACAGCCAGGCTTCGATCAAAAAGATGATCGCAAGCAGGACCCAGACCGGTTGAAGAAGGCGGCGTAGCATGTGATGTCCCGCCCGATTTGGCCCTGGGCGTGACCTACATATGGATGGCCCGCTTGCCGACTGCAAGCGCGGCTTCCTTGACGGCCTCCGAGCGGGTCGGATGCGCGTGGCAGGTACGGGCGAGATCCTCGGCACTGCCGCCAAATTCCATGAGAACGCAGGCCTCATGGATCATTTCGCCGGCTTCGATGCCGATGATGTGCACGCCGAGCACGCGGTCGGTCTTCGCATCTGCGAGAATCTTCACGAAGCCGTCAGTGGTCTGATTGACCTTGGAGCGGCCGTTGGCGGTAAAAGGAAACTTCCCGACGGTGTAGGCGACGCCGGCCTGCTTGAGCTCTTCCTCGGTCTTGCCGACGGAGGACACTTCCGGGGTGGTATACACGACCCCCGGGATCACGTCGTAGTTCACGTGGCCGGCCTGGCCTGCGATGATCTCCGCAACCGCAACGGCTTCATCCTCGGCCTTGTGCGCGAGCATGGGGCCGGCGACGACGTCGCCGATGGCGTAGACGCCCTTCAGGCTGGTGGCGAAATGCGGATCGATCTGGACGCGGCCGCGCGCATCGAGCGCAACGCCGGCTTCCTTCAGCCCAAGGCCCTCGGTGTAGGGCACGCGGCCGATGCAGACCAGCACGACGTCGGCTTCCAGCGTCTCGGCGGCACCGCCGGCGGCGGGCTCGATGGTCGCCTTCAGCGCCTTGCCTGAAGTGTCGACGGCGGTGACCTTGGCGCCAAGCTTGAAGGCAAAGCCCTGCTTCTCGAGGATGCGCTGGAATTGCTTTGCGATCTCGCCGTCCATGCCGGGCAGGATGCGATCGAGGAATTCGACCACGACGACTTCGGCACCTAGGCGCTTCCACACCGAGCCGAGCTCGAGGCCGATCACGCCGGCACCGACGATCAGGAGCTTGCCGGGGACCTTGTCCAGCGACAGCGCGCCGGTGGACGAGACGATGCGCTTCTCGTCGATCTCGATGCCCTTGAGGCGCGCGATGTCCGAGCCGGTCGCGATCACGATGTTCCTGGTCTCGATCAGCTGCGACTTGCCGTCGGCGGAGACCTCGACCTTGCCGGTGCCGAGGATCTTGCCGGTGCCCTTGAGCACGTCGACCTTGTTCTTCTTCATCAGGAACTCGACGCCCTTGACGTTGCCGTCGATGCCCTGCTGCTTGAAGTTCATCATCGCGGGAAGATCGAGCTTCGGCGACGACACCGAGACGCCCATCTTGGCGAAGGAGTGCCCGGCTTCCTCGAACATCTCGGAGGCATGCAGCAACGCCTTCGAGGGCATGCAGCCGACGTTGAGGCAGGTGCCGCCCAGCGTCGCGTTCTTTTCGACCACGGCGACCTTCATGCCGAGCTGGCTGGCGCGCACCGCGCAGACATAACCGCCAGGTCCGGTGCCGATGACGACGAGATCGTAGGTAGCCATGAGAGAAAGTCCCGTAAGTTTAGCGTGATGAGGATGTGTCAGCGTCCGCGCGGCGCGTCAGCGTCCGCCGGACACATCGAGAATGGCTGAGGTGACGTAGGAGGCATCGTCCGACAGCAGCCAGACGATGGCATTGGCAATTTCGTCCGCGGTGCCGACGCGCTTCATCGGCACCAGATGGGCGAGGCGATGATGCCGGTCGGGCTCGCCGCCGGAGGCGTGAATTTCGGTGTCGATCAGGCCGGGGCGGATCGCGGCAACGCGAATGCCTTCGCCAGCGACCTCATAGCCGAGGCCGATGGTGAAGGAATCCACCGCGCCCTTGGACGCGGCATAATCGACATAGGTGTTGGGCGCGCCGAGCTTGGCGGCGACCGACGACAGATTGACGATGACGCCGCCCTTGCCGCCATGCTTGGTCGACATGCGCTTGACCGCCTCGCGCGCGCAGAGGATGGAGCCGGTGACGTTGACCGCCAGCACGCGCTGGATGCGCTCGGCCGACATCTCGTCGACGCGGACGCCGCTCTGGCCGACAATGCCGCCGTTGTTGACGAGCGCCCCTAGCGTGCCGAACTTGTCGGCCTGCTTGAACAGGTCGATGATGTCGCGTTCCTCGGCAACGTCGCACTTCACCGCGATCGCCTTGCCGTTGCTGGCCTCAATCGTAGCTACCACCTCGTCGGCGGCCTTCTTGTTGCTGGCATAGCCGACCACGACGCGATAGCCGCGCGCGGCCGCCGCAAGCGCGGTGGCGCGACCAATGCCGCGGCTGCCGCCGGTGATGACAACGACTTTATCGGTCACGTCCGCCTCCATCATTCGACAAACGCCGTCGCCCATGCGGGCGACGGCGTCTTCAAGGCATCGGGGATCAGAGATCGAGCACCAGGCGTGCCGGATCTTCCAGGCTCTCCTTGACGCGCACCAGGAAGGTGACGGCTTCCTTGCCGTCGATGACGCGGTGGTCGTAGGACAGCGCCAGATACATCATCGGGCGGATCTCGATCTTGCCGCCGACGACCACGGGGCGATCCTGGATCTTGTGCATGCCGAGGATGCCGGACTGCGGCGCGTTCAGGATCGGCGTCGACATCAGCGAGCCGTAGATGCCGCCGTTGGTGATGGTGAAGGTGCCGCCCTGCATCTCGTCGATCTTGAGCTGGCCGTCACGAGCGCGGCGACCGAAATCGGCGATGGCCTTCTCGATGTCGGCGATCGATTTTTGATCGCAGTCGCGCACGACGGGCACGACGAGACCCTTGTCCGTGCCGACGGCGACGCCGATGTGATAGTAATTCTTGTAGATCAGATCGGTGCCGTCGATCTCGGCGTTGACGGCCGGGACGTCCTTCAGCGCCTGCACGACGGCCTTGGTGAAGAAGCCCATGAAGCCGAGCTTGGAGCCGTGCTTCTTCTCGAACGCATCCTTGTAATGCGCACGCAGCGCCATCACGTTGGTCATGTCGACCTCGTTGAAGGTCGTCAGCATGGCCGCGGTGTTCTGCACGTCCTTGAGGCGGCGCGCGATGGTCTGGCGCAGGCGGGTCATCTTGACGCGCTCTTCGCGCGCGGCGTCATCGGCCGGCGACGGCGCGCGGACCTGCACGGCGGCGGCAGGCTGGTTCACCGGGGTCGGCGCGGAGGCCGCACGCTCGATCGCAGCGAGCATGTCGCCCTTGGTGACGCGGCCGTCCTTGCCGGAGCCCGGAACGGTCGAAGCATCGATGCCGCTCTCGGCCGAAATCTTGCGCACGGACGGAGCGAGCGGCGCATCGGCCGGCGGTGCTTTTGGCGCAGCGGCGGCAACCGGAGCGGCAGCGGCAGGCGCCGGAGCAGCTGCAGCAGGCTTGGCAGGTGCGGCGGCGGACTTGGCAGCACCGGCGCCATCGGTGATCTGGCCGAGCAGCGCACCGACTGCGACGGTCGCGCCATCGGCGGCGATGATCTCGCTCAGCGTGCCGGCCGAGGGCGCCGGGACCTCGATGGTGACCTTGTCGGTCTCGAGCTCCACCAAGGGCTCGTCGACGGCGACCGGGTCGCCGGCCTTCTTGAACCAGCGGCCGATGGTGGCCTCGGTGACGGATTCGCCGAGCGTCGGCACACGAATTTCAGTCATGGTCTTTTCCTTAAGGGATCGCAGTCGCGGACAGGAATTCACACGTCATGCCCCGCCTAGTGCGCGATTGCGCACGGGGGGCGGGGCATCCAGTACTCCGCGACGTTCGTGCTGATCACGAGGTTCACGGCGTACTGGATTGCCCGCCTTCGCGGGCAATGACAGTCTTAAAAAAACTTCTCAGCTCAATGCTTCGTCCAGGAACGCCTTCAACTGCGCCTGATGCTTGGACATCAGACCAGTGGCGGTCGCGGCGGAAGCGGCGCGGCCGACATAACGCGGACGCCGGCTCGCACCGTTCACCTGGTTCAGCACCCATTCCAGATAGGGCTCGATGAAGTGCCAGGCGCCCATGTTGCGCGGCTCTTCCTGGCACCAGATCACTTCCGCCTTCTTGAAGCGGGACAGCTCGGCCACCAGCGCCTTCAGCGGCACCGGGTAGAGCTGCTCGACGCGCATCAGGTAGATGTCGTCGATGCCACGCTTCTCGCGCTCCTCGTAGAGGTCGTAATAGACCTTGCCCGAGCACAGCACGATGCGGCGGATCTTCTCGTCCGGAACGAGCTTGATCGGCTCGTTCGGCAGCATCTGGGCGTCATCGTAGAGAATGCGGTGGAAGGTCGTTCCCTTCGCCAGCTCCTCGAGACGCGAGACCGCTCGCTTGTGACGCAGCAGCGACTTCGGCGTCATCATGATCAGCGGCTTGCGGATCTCGCGATGCAGCTGACGGCGCAGCACGTGGAAGTAGTTCGCGGGCGTGGTCGGATAGACCACCTGCATGTTGTCTTCCGCGCACATCTGCAGGTAACGCTCGAGGCGCGCCGAGGAATGCTCCGGTCCCTGGCCCTCATAGCCGTGCGGCAACAGGCAGACGAGGCCGGACATGCGCAGCCATTTGCGCTCGCCCGAGGAGATGAACTGGTCGAACACGACCTGCGCACCGTTGGCGAAGTCGCCGAACTGGGCTTCCCAGAGGGTCAGCGTGTTCGGCTCGGCGAGCGAATAGCCGTATTCGAAGCCGAGCACGGCTTCTTCCGACAGCAGGGAGTTGATGACCTCGTAATGGCCCTGCTCGTTGCCGAGATGGTTGAACGGCGTGTAGCGGCTTTCGTCCTCCTGGTCGATCAGGACCGAATGGCGCTGCGAGAAGGTGCCGCGCTCCGAATCCTGTCCGGAGAGGCGGACGTGGTGGTTTTCGGAAAGCAGCGAGCAGAACGCGAGCGCCTCGCCGGTCGCCCAGTCGATGCCGTTGCCGCTGTCGATCGCCTTGGCACGATTATCGAGGAAACGCTGGATGGTGCGGTGAACGCGGAAGCCGTCCGGCACCTTGGTGATCTTGCGGCCGATATCCTTCAGCGTCGCGATGTCGACGCCGGTGACGCCGCGCCGCGCATCCTCTTCCTGGTCGGCGATCTTGAAGCCGGCCCATTTGCCATCGAGCCAGTCGGCCTTGTTCGGCTTGTAGGAGGTGCCGGCCTCGAACTCGGCATCGAGCCGCGCGCGCCAGTCGGCCTTCAGCTTGTCGACCTCGCCCTCGGTGACCACGCCCTCGGCGATCAGGCGCTTGGCATAGAGCGACAGCGTCGACGGATGCGCCGCGATCCGCTTGTACATGACCGGCTGGGTGAACGCCGGCTCGTCGCCCTCGTTGTGGCCGTAGCGGCGATAGCACCACATGTCGATCACGACCGGCTTGTGGAATTTCTGCCGGAACTCGGTCGCGACCTTGGCCGCGAACACCACGGCCTCCGGATCGTCGCCGTTCACATGGAAAATCGGCGCGTCGATCATCTTCGCGACGTCCGACGGGTAAGGCGACGAACGAGAATAACGCGGATAGGTGGTGAAGCCGATCTGGTTGTTGACGATGAAGTGCACGGAGCCGCCGGTGCGGTAGCCCTTCAGGTCCGACAGGCCGAAGCATTCCGCCACCACGCCCTGGCCCGCGAACGCCGCGTCGCCATGCATGAGCAGCGGCATCACCGAGATGCGCTGGTCCGGCGGATCGCCGTGCTGGTCCTGCTTCGCACGCACCTTGCCGAGCACGACGGGATCGACGATTTCCAGATGCGAGGGGTTGGCGGTCAGCGACAGATGGATGCGGTTGCCGTCGAACTCGCGGTCCGAGGAGGCGCCGAGATGATACTTGACGTCGCCGGAGCCTTCGACCGCGTCGGGATTGGCCGAACCGCCCTTGAACTCGTGGAATAGGGCGCGATGGGCCTTGCCCAACACCTGGGTCAGCACGTTGAGGCGGCCGCGATGCGGCATGCCGAGCACGATTTCCTTCACGCCGAGATTGCCGCCGCGCTTGATGATCTGCTCGAGCGCGGGGATCAGCGCTTCACCGCCGTCGAGGCCGAAGCGCTTGGTGCCGGTGAACTTGGTGTCGCAGAACTTTTCGAAGCCTTCGGCTTCGACCAGCTTGGTGAGGATGGCTCTACGGCCTTCGCGCGTGAAGGAGATTTCCTTGTCGGGCCCCTCGATGCGCTCCTGGATCCACGCCTTCTGCGCGGCATTGCTGATATGCATGAACTCGACGCCGAGCGTCTGGCAGTAGGTGCGCTCGCAGATCGCGGTGATCTCGCGCAAGGTGCCATATTCGAGGCCGAGCACGTGATCGAGGAAGATCTTGCGGTCGAAATCGGCTTCGGTGAAGCCATAGGTGCGGGGGTCGAGCTCTTCGCGGTTGCGCTGGGCTTCGATGCCGAGCGGATCGAGCTTGGCGTGGAAGTGACCGCGCATGCGGTAGGAGCGGATCAGCATCAGCGCGCGGACGGAGTCGCGGGTGGCCTGGAGCAGGTCGGCGGAGGAGATGTCGGCGCCCTTGGCTTGCGCCTTGGCGGCGATCTTGCTGCCGACCGCCTTCTCGACTTCGGCCCAGTTGCCGTCGAGCGCGGAGGTCAGGTCGTCCTTGGGGGTCAGCGGCCAGTTGTCGCGCTCCCAGGACGGGCCTTCGGCGTTCTTGAGGACGTCAGCCGGCTGGTCGTTGAGGCTCTTGAAGAACTCCTGCCATTCGGCGTCGACCGAGGACGGGTCCTTCTCGTAGCGGGCGTAGATTTCGTCGATGTAGGTGGCGTTGGTGCCCTGCAAAAATGATGACAGGGCAAAGGCTGCGTTCGCGTCCTGGCGAGACATACTGGGTTCCTGGCGATTTCGGTTCGCGCATAACAAACAGCGCTGGCGCCGAGCTCCCCGACAGGGCTCGACGCGGCAGGCACCCTTTACCCTATTTGCTGCGAAACTTCGCCCGGAAAAGCACGAAGGAGTGAATTAGCCTTTCAACTTTTCGGCAAGCGTGTGGCCGAGGCGTGCCGGCGACGGCGACACTGTAATACCTGCGGATTTCATCGCTTCGGTCTTGGAACCGGCGTCGCCCTTGCCGCCCGAAATGATCGCCCCGGCATGGCCCATGCGGCGGCCGGGAGGGGCCGTGACGCCCGCGATGAAACCGACCATCGGCTTCTTGCGGCCGCGCTTGGCCTCGTCCTTGAGGAACTGGGCGGCGTCTTCCTCGGCGGAGCCCCCGATCTCGCCGATCATGATGATCGATTCGGTCTTGGGGTCGGCCAGCAGCATTTCGAGGACGTCGATGAACTCGGTGCCCTTGACCGGGTCGCCGCCGATGCCGACCGCGGTGGTCTGGCCGAGGCCTTCCTGGGTGGTCTGGAACACGGCTTCGTAAGTCAGCGTGCCGGAACGGGAGACGATGCCGACCGAGCCGGTCTTGAAGATGTTGGCGGGCATGATGCCGATCTTGCACTCGCCGGCGGTCATGACGCCCGGGCAGTTCGGCCCGATCAGGCGCGACTTGGAGCCGGCGAGCGAGCGCTTCACGCGCACCATGTCGATGACGGGAATGCCTTCGGTGATGCAGACAATCAGCGGGATCTCGGCGTCGATGGCCTCGCAGATCGCATCAGCCGCGCCCGGCGGCGGCACGTAGATCACCGACGCGTCGGCACCGGTCTTCTCCCGCGCCTCGCGCACGGTATCGAACACCGGCAGGCCGAGATGGGTCGAGCCGCCTTTGCCCGGCGAAGTGCCGCCGACCATCTTGGTGCCGTAAGCAATCGCAGCCTCGGAATGGAAGGTGCCGTTCTTGCCGGTGAAGCCCTGGCAGATGACCTTGGTGTTCTTGTCGATCAGGATGGACATGAGGTCTGCTTTCGCGAAACTAACGGAGTGAGAGGGTCAGTGGATGCGGCGGTAGATGCCGGTGAGCACGTCGGCCCAGCCTTCCGCATCCGGCGAGAACTGAATCTTCAACGAGTAAGAGACGTCGTCGATGATCTCGTAGACGTGGCGCGCATTGCCGCGAAGCGAGCCGCGCACCAGCGTCAGGGTGTTGCCGACCCAGCCGCCTGATGCGGGCGAGGGCGGCGTGTAGCCAAGCGAATCGTACCAGAACAATTTGTAGGTCCGGTCGTCGCGGTCGTAGGTGAAGAGGCCGTGGGTGGCGAAGACCTCCTTGCCATCGCGCATCTGCACCGAGTCCTGGATCAGATAGAACCCGTTGAGATCCATGCGCGCGACGGTGCGCGAGGTGGCCGGTCCGCCCGCAGTCCAGCGCGACGGAAAGACCATCTCTTCACCATTCCATTCGCCGGCGAACGCGGCGAGACGCGCATGCTCTGCAAGTGGAGATGATGCGGAGAGATGGTCCTGGGCCATGGCCTTAGCCTCCCTTGACGGCCTTCACGATCTTCTGCGCGGCGTCGTCGAGATTGTCCGCCGGCACCACGTTCAGGCCGGATTCGCGGATGATCTTCTTGCCGAGCTCGACATTGGTACCTTCGAGGCGAACCACGAGCGGTACGCTGAGGCCGACCTCACGAACCGCAGCGGTGACGCCTTCGGCGATCACGTCGCACTTCATGATGCCGCCGAAGATGTTGACCAGGATGCCCTTCACGTTGGGATCGGCGGTGATGATCTTGAACGCGGCCGCGACCTTCTCCTTGCTGGCGCTGCCGCCGACGTCGAGGAAGTTCGCCGGCGCCATGCCGTAGAGCTTGATGATGTCCATCGTCGCCATGGCAAGACCGGCGCCGTTGACCATGCAGCCGATATTGCCGTCGAGCGCGACATAGTTGAGGTCGTATTTCGACGCCTCGATTTCCTTGGCGTCTTCCTCGGTCTCGTCGCGCAGCGCGAGCACCTCGGGATGGCGGAACAGCGCGTTGTCGTCGAACGACACCTTGGCGTCGAGCACGCGGAGCTGACCCTGCTTGGTCACGACCAGCGGGTTGATCTCCAGCATCGACATGTCCTTGGCGACGAAGGCCGCATAGAGCTGCGCGGTGAGCTTTTCCGCCTGCTTGGCGAGATCACCCGAGAGCTTCAGGGCATTCGCGACGGTGCGGCCGTGATGGCCCATGATGCCGGTGGCGGGATCGACCGAGAAGGTCACGATCTTCTCAGGGGTGTTGTGCGCAACGTCCTCGATGTTGACGCCGCCTTCGGTCGAGACGACGAAGGAAACGCGCGAGGTTTCGCGGTCGACCAGGATCGAGAGATAGAACTCCTTGTCGATGTCGGAGCCGTCTTCGACGTAGAGGCGGTTGACCTGCTTGCCGGCCGGGCCGGTCTGCACCGTCACGAGGGTCGCGCCGAGCATTTGCTTGGCGAATTCGGAGACTTCGGCGGCTGACTTGGCGATGCGGACGCCGCCCTTGTCGCCGGCCGAGGCTTCCTTGAACTTGCCCTTGCCGCGGCCGCCGGCGTGGATCTGGCTCTTCACCACCCAGACCGGACCGGGCAGCGCCATGGCTGCGGCAGCTGCGTCCGTGGCACTCAGGACCGGAACGCCCTTGGAGATCGGCACACCGAACTCGCTCAGCAGCGCCTTGGCCTGATATTCATGAATATTCATATGGTCGCTCCCTGAACCCGCGGGCGGTGACCTCATGGGCCCACCTCAGTCTTGTGGCTGGCATACCATATACCACAGGAACTGCAACCCGGATTCTCTCACGTCGGATATCCTGGACCCAGACCCCGCCCAGCCTTCAGCAAGGATTGCATCAGGGGTCCGGAAGTGAAACCGCCGAAGACCGGGTGTCGGTCTTCGGCGGGATTGTTGCGCCTTAACGGCCGAGAAGATCGGGGGCGATCTTCTTGCAGGCATCGACCAGGCCCTGCACGGCGCCGACCGACTTGTCGAAGGCCTCGCGGTCCTTGCCGGCGAGCTCGATCTCGACGACGCGCTCGACGCCCTTGGAGCCGATCACGACGGGCACGCCGACATACATGTCCTTCACGCTGTACTCGCCGTTGAGATAGGCGGCGCAGGGCAGCACGCGCTTCTTGTCCTTCAGATAGCTCTCGGCCATCGCGATGGCCGAGGCGGCCGGGGCGTAGAAGGCCGAGCCGGTCTTGAGCAGATTGACGATCTCGGCGCCGCCGTTGCGGGTGCGGTCGACGATCTCGTCGAGGCGCGCCTGCGAGGTCCAACCCATCTTGACGAGGTCGGGCAGCGGGATGCCGGCGACGGTGGAGTATTTCACCAGCGGCACCATGGTATCGCCATGGCCGCCGAGCACGAAGGCGGTGACGTCTTCGACCGAGACGTTGAACTCGTCGGCCAGGAAGTAGCGGAAGCGCGCGGAGTCGAGCACGCCGGCCATGCCGACGACCTTCTTGTGCGGCAGGCCGGAAGCCTTCTGCAGCGCCCAGACCATGGCGTCGAGCGGGTTGGTGATGCAGATGACGAAGGCGTCGGGGGCGTACTTCTTGATGCCGGCTCCGACCTGCTCCATGACCTTGAGGTTGATGGAGAGGAGGTCGTCGCGGCTCATGCCGGGCTTGCGCGGCACGCCGGCGGTGACGATGCAGACCTTGGCGTTATCGAGAGCCTCGTAGGAGTTGGCGCCGGTGTAATGGGCGTCGAAACCGTCGACCGGCGAGGACTGCGCGATGTCGAGCGCCTTGCCCTGCGGCACGCCCTCGGCGATGTCGAACATCACGACGTCGCCCAGTTCTTTCAGGCCGATGAGGTGAGCCAGCGTTCCGCCGATCTGGCCGGAGCCAATCAAAGCAATCTTGTCGCGCGCCATGTGAACCTGTCCTTTAGACACGTGAGGAGGGGAAAACTGAGAGGGTGGTTATCCCTTTCGCTTCCCCCGTTCAAGTCGGTGGATGCCCATTTGTCGGGCTTGCCGCGCTTCCGGCCAGCACAACCCAGGCCGTCATTCCGGGGCGTCCGCGCCATTGCGCGGGCGAACCCGGAATCTCGAGATTGTCCCGCGAGATTCCGGGCTCGCGCTGACGCGCGCCCCGGAATGACGGAAAGATAGGACTTAAGTCTCGACCAGGCCCTTGGTGGAGCCGCTGGCGGTGGAGTCCTTGCGGCCATGAGGCAACGCCAGATAGGATTCCGAGCTCATCTCGATCAGGCGCGAGGCGGTCCGCTTGAACTCCATCGCCTCGGCGCCCTCATCGGCGATGTAGAGCGAGATCGGATTGGCGTCGGCCGAGGCCATCAGCTTCACGGCATTGTCATAGAGCGTGTCGATCAGCGTGATGAAGCGCTTGGCGGCGTTGCGCTGGGAGAAGTCCATCACTGGAATATGGTCGACCAGGATGGTGTGGTAGTCGTGCGCCAGCCTGAGGTAGTCGGATGCGCCCAGCGGCTTCTCGCAGAGATCGGCGAAGGCAAAGCGCGCGACGCCGTGAGCCGAGCACGGCACGTGCAGGGTGCGGCCCTTGATCTGGATATCGCGCGACTTGCATTTGGCATTGCCTGTCATCTTCGCCCAGGCGCGGTTGAGCGCCGTGTCGGCATCGCCATCCGCCGGCGTCAGCCACATCGGCACGCCCTGGAGCTTTTCCAGCCGGAAGTCGGTGCGCGCGTCGAGCCGCGTCACGTCCATGTGGTCGGTGATCTGCTTGATGAAGGGCAGGAACAGCGCGCGGTTGAGGCCGCCCTTGTAGAGATCGTCGGGCGCGACGTTGGAGGTTGCGACCACGACGGTGCCGAGCTCGAACAGCTTTGCGAACAGGCGTCCGAGGATCATCGCGTCCGCGATGTCGGTGACGTGGAATTCGTCGAAACAGAGCAGCCAGCTCTCCTCGAAGATCGCATGCGCCGTCAGCGCGATGACGTCGCCATCGGGGATCTGTCCGCGCGCGATGCTCTGGCGGTAGTCGTAGATGCGCTCGTGCACGTCGGCCATGAATTCGTGGAAATGCGCGCGGCGCTTGTGCTCGACATTCGAGTGCTGGAAGAACAGGTCCATCAGCATGGTCTTGCCGCGACCGACCTCGCCATGGACGTAGAGCCCGCGCGGCGCCTCGTCCTTGTCGCCGCCGTTGAACAGGCGGGCGAGCAGGCCCTGCTTGCGCTTGGGGCTGTAGTTCGCGAGCCGCAGATCCAGCGCCGTATAGGCTTCGGCGACTTCGGCCTGCGCGGCATCGGCCTCGATCGCGCCGGAGGCGATCTGGGCCTGATAGGCTTCGCTGAAGGAGGAATTTGGGGTGGAGAGCATCGCCCTTTACCGCCAGAGACCGGCGGAAATTGCAAGCCGTGAAATGGTGGACGGGCTATGCGGATTCTTCTCCCTCGCCCCGCTCTTGCGGGGAGAGGTGAAGATAGAACTCACGCACACAGCTCGTAGGCGTCCTCGACCACATAGGGCCCGCCGCCGGTCGATGCGCGCGAGGAGAACAGCACGAACCGTTCGGCCATGAAGGCCTTGCTCGGGAAGTAGCCGCGGATCGAGAGATAGTCGGCGACGTCACGGTCGGTGGCGTCGTGCAGCCGGGCCAGCGTGACATGCGGGATGAATTTGCGCCCTTCCGGATCGAGGCCGATCCGCTGCATCATGCGTTCCAGCTCGGCCTGCAGATCCATCAGCGGCTTGCTCGGTGCGATGGTGGCGACCACGGCGCGCGGCTTGCGGCCACCGAAGCTCTGCAAGCCCTGCACCTTCACTTCGAAGGGCTTGCGATCGATGCGAAACAACATCGATGCGATCTCGTTGGCGGAGGCGCCGTCGATATCGCCGATGAAGCGCAGAGTGACGTGATAATTTTCGGGATCGATCCACCGGGCGCCGGGAAGGCCACCTCTAAGATTGGAAAGCGACTGGCCAATCTCGGCCGGAATTTCCAGACCAGTGAACAAACGCGGCATCGTTTCGCACTCCCGATGCTTGGGTACAGTCCTCAGAGCCAAGGACCCTATCCAAATTAGAGCCGGCGACGAATCACCGGTACTCTGATTCCTATCGCAGTTGTGTGACTCTGCGAAGTGCTGCCAAGGCTACACCCGAAAAACCCTGGGTGTTAGGGTTAGCATTGCCTGCTTTTCAACGGCGTTGCTCGCCGATCGTGCGCACGAATGCCTCCACGGTGGGCAGCATCTTGTCGACGACGATGTCGACGCCTGCAGCGGTCGGATGAATGCCGTCGGCCTGGTTGAGCTTGGCATCGGCCGCGACGCCGTCGAGGAAGAACGGATAGAGCGGCACGTCGAACCGTTTCGCCAGTTCCGGATAAATCGAATTGAAGCGCGCGCCATAGTCCGCGCCGAAATTCGGCGGCGCCAGCATCCCACACAACATCACGGCGATCTTGTGCGCCTTGAGACGCTGAACGATGTCGGCGAGCGCCGCCCGCGTCAAGTCAGGGTCGATGCCGCGCATGGCGTCGTTGGCGCCAAGTTCGACGATCACGCCCTCGGTTCCCTCGGGCACCGACCAGTCGAGCCGGTCGCGGCCGCCGGACGCGGTGTCGCCCGACACGCCGGCATTGGTCATGTCGATCTCTATACCCTTGGCCTGCAAGGCTTTTTTCAGCTTGGCCGGAAACGCATCCGGGGCCGAAAGGCCAAGACCAGCGCTCAAGGAATCGCCGAGGACGACGAGCTTGATCGGCTTTGCCGCGTCCGCCCGGGCGGGACCCGGGAGCGTCATCAAAGCGAGCATCAACACGGCTATGTGCATGAACAATCCGTAACGCCTCTCGACCGCGCTATCGGACTTGCCATATGACCGGACCATGGACATCAGCATCGCTTCCTCGTCGCTCGCCGGTACCACGCCGGACACCATCTCCATCTCCAACGTCAATCTCTCATTGGGGTCGGGGGCGGCACGCGTTCACATCCTCAAGGATATCAGCTTGCGCGTCGGCTCGGGGGAGACGATCGGCCTGATCGGCCCGTCAGGCTCGGGCAAATCCACGCTGCTGATGGTGATGGCGGGGCTGGAGCGTCCTGATAGCGGAGAGGTGGTGGTGGGTGGCACGCCTTTCAATGCCCTCGACGAGGACGCGCTGGCCCGCTTCCGCGGCCGCCAGGTCGGCATCGTCTTCCAGTCCTTCCATCTGATCCCGACCATGACGGCGCTGGAGAACGTCGCGGTGCCACTCGAGCTCGCCGGCAATCCTGATGCCAGCAAGCGCGCGGCAAAGGAGCTGCAATCGGTCGGCCTCGGCGACCGCCTGCATCATTATCCGACGCAGCTCTCCGGCGGCGAACAGCAGCGCGTCGCGCTCGCGCGCGCGCTGGCGCCCGATCCCGCCATCCTCGTCGCCGACGAGCCGACCGGCAATCTCGACGAGGCGACCGGCAAGCAGATCATCGACCTGCTCTTCACCAAGCATGCCGAGCGCGGCATGACCTTGGTGCTGGTCACGCACGATTCCTCGCTGGCGCATCGCTGCGATCGCGTGATCCGCCTGCGCTCGGGCCGCATCGACACGCAGACGACGAACGCATGAGCATCGCCGCCCAACCGTTTGCGAAGCCGAACGGCATCGCGCTGTCGCTGCGCTATGCCTTGCGCGAATTGCGCGGTGGCCTGCGCGGCTTCTACGTCTTCATCGCCTGCATCGCGCTCGGCGTGATGGCGATATCAGGCGTCGGCTCGGTGTCGGCGAGCCTGAGCGACGGCCTCGCGCGCGAGGGGCGCACGCTGCTCGGCGGCGACGTCTCGTTCGTGCTGTTTCAGCGCGAGGCCAAGCCCGAGGAAGTCGCGTTCCTGCGCTCGCGCGGCACCGTCTCCGTGGCTTCGACCTTGCGCGGCATGGCGCGCTCGGGCGACGGCAAGCTGGCGCTGGTCGAGATGAAGGCGGTGGATGACACCTATCCGATGCTCGGGCAGCTGACGCTGGCGCCGCAACTGCCGCTGGCGGATCTGCTCGCGGAGAAGGACGGTGCATTCGGCGCCGCCGCCGACCCGGCGCTGCTGGCGCGGCTCTCTCTCAAAATTGGCGACCGCGTCACCATCGGATCCGCAACCTTCCAGATCCGCAGCGCCGTCGAAGCCGAGCCCGACAAGCTTGCCGGCGGCATCGGCTTTGGTCCGCGCTTCCTGATCAGCGAGGCCGCCTTGCGCGCCACCGGACTGATCCAGCCCGGCAGCCTGGTGCGCTGGGTCTACCGCGTGAAGCTGCCCGACACCGCCAACAGCGACCGCGCCACCGACGGCTTCATCGCGGATGCGCGCAACGCCGCGCCAGAGGCCGGCTGGGAGGTGCGCAGCCGCTCCAACGCCTCGCCGCAGCTCGAACGCAACATCAGCCGCTTCACGCAATTCCTGACCCTGGTCGGCCTCGCCGCACTGCTGGTCGGCGGCGTCGGGGTCGCCAATGCGGTGAAGAGCCATATCGATCGCCGTCTCGAGGTGATCGCGGCGTTCAAGGCCGTCGGCGCCACGGGCCGCGACGTGTTCGGCATTTACCTCGCGCAGGTCATTTTGCTCGCCGCGATCGGCTCGGTGATCGGGCTGGCGCTGGGAGCAGCGATGCCGTTCGCCATCGTCGGCCTGTTCGGCAAGCTGCTGCCGCTGCCGGTGGTGCCGGCCGTGCACGAGGGCGAGCTCGCGCTGTCCTTCGTCTACGGCCTGCTCACCGCGCTCGCCTTCGGCCTGTGGCCGCTCGGGCGCGTGCATGACGTGCCGGTCGCGGCGCTGTTCCGCGATACCATCGCCGCCGAATGGCACCGGCCACGGCTGGGCTATCTCGTGTTCATGGGGGTCGTCATCGCGCTGCTGGTTGCCGTGGTGATCGGCCTGTCCTTCGACAAGCGCATCGCCGCGGTGTTCGTGATCTCCTCCGTCGTCGTCTTCGCTGTCTTGCGCGGCGTCGCCGGCCTGCTGATGGCGATCGCGCGAAAACTGCCGCGCACGCGCTTCACCATGCTGCGGCTGGCGACCGCCAACATTCACCGGCCGGGCGCGCTGACGCCATCGGTCGTGCTGTCGCTCGGGCTGGGTCTCGCCGTGCTCGTCACCATCACCCAGATCGACGGCAATCTGCGCCGGCAGTTCCTGGCCGCGCTGCCCGACCGCGCGCCGTCGTTCTACTTCATCGATATTCCAAGTACGCAGGCCGCTCCCTTCGACGACTATCTGCGCCAGATCGCTCCTGGCGCGAAGGTCGAGGACGTGCCGATGCTGCGCGGGCGCATCGTCGCCGCCCGCGGGTTGCGTGCCGAGGACCTCAAGCCCACGACCGATTCCGAATGGGTGCTGCAAAGCGACCGCGGCCTGACCTATACCGGCGAGCTGCCGAAGGGTTCCAAGGTGGTCGAGGGCGAATGGTGGGGCGCCGATTATTCCGGCCCGCCGCTGGTCTCGATGGAGAAGAAGATCGCCGATGGCCTCGGCTTGAAGCTCGGCGACGAGATCGTGGTCAACGTGCTCGGCCGCGACATCCCGGCGAAGATCAGCAATCTGCGCAACATCGACTGGCAGGGATTGGGTATCAATTTCGTGCTGGTGTTCTCGCCGAACGCCTTCAAGGGCGCCCCGCACACCCACATCGCGACGCTGACCGAAGCCTCAGGCGATGCAACCGGCGACGGCAAGATCATCAAGCAGGTTGCGGATGCTTACCCAATGGTGACGAGCGTGCGCGTGCGCGAGGTCATGGAGACGGTCGGCGCGGTCGTGACCAATCTGGCGCTCGCGATCCGCGGCGCCAGCGCCGTGACGCTGATCTCGGCGATCCTGGTGCTGGGCGGCGCGCTCGCCGCCGGCCATCGCCACCGCGTCTATGATGCGGTGATCCTGAAGACCCTGGGCGCAACCCGGCTGCGGCTGCTCGGTGCCTATGCGCTCGAATATCTGCTGATCGGCCTTGCCACCGCAATGTTCGGCGTGATCGCCGGCAGCTTAGCTGCCTGGATGATCGTGACGCGGCTGATGACGCTGACCTTCGTCTGGCAGGGTGCAAGCGCGGCCGCCGTGGTTGCCGCCGCCCTGGTCGTCACCGTCGGGCTCGGCCTCGCCGGGACGCTGCTGGCGTTGAACAAAAAGCCCGCCACGGTGTTGCGGAATTTGTGACAAAAGGTAGCGGCCGGCCGCGCGGGAGCGGAATCGAAGGGATTCCCGCGATTAACCACGTCTGCTTGTCAGGCTCACGTCAGGATTGCGCCGCAAGGGCGACATTCAGCCGCGCGTGAACCGTTGCAGTGAATGTGTTAGTTTCCCACATATCGGATGGGTGCGGAGCCCCGATTGTTAGCCAAAATTAATGTCGGCAGGCATCGGTATCCGAGATAGAATTTGACGAACCGGCGGCATGGCACCCCCTGTGCCGGGCCGGGCCAACCAACGGGAATTCGACCATGTCGGACCTAGACCGCAATTACGCTTCTCCTTTCGGCAGGGCCGCCGGGCGTGTTGACGCCGCGACGGTCGACGCCGGACTGCGCGCCTACATGCTGCGCATCTACAACTACATGAGCATTGGCCTCGCCATCACCGGCCTTGCCGCGCTCGGTGTCTACATGGCCGCCGTGACCGATGTTCCGACCCCGGAAGCGGTTCGCGTCGGCAAGCTGTTCCTGACGCCGTTCGGCTACGCGATGTTCGTGAGCCCGCTGAAATATCTGTTCATGCTGGCGCCGCTCGCCATGGTGTTCGTGATCTCCGCGGGCATCAACCGTCTGGCCCCCTCGACCGCCCAGATCCTGTTCTGGGTGTTCTCGGCGCTGATGGGAGTCTCGCTGTCGACCATCTTCCTGGTCTACACGCATGACTCGATCGTTCGGGTGTTCTTCATCACCGCGGCGACCTTCGGCGCGCTGAGCCTCTACGGCTACACCACCAAGCGTGACATGAGCGGCATGGGCTCGTTCCTGTTCATGGGCCTGATCGGCATCATCATCGCGAGCCTGGTGAACCTGTTCCTGGCAAGCTCGGCGCTGCAGTTCATCGTCTCGGTCGTCGGCGTGCTGGTGTTCGCCGGCCTCACCGCCTGGGACACCCAGCGGCTGAAGAACGAGTACATCTACGGCTACGCGTCGGCCGGCGGCGACATCGCCGAACGTGCGGCCATCACCGGCGCCCTGTCGCTGTACTTGAACTTCATCAACCTGTTCACGCTGCTGCTGCAGCTGCTCGGCCAGCGCGACTAAGCGCTAGACCAGAGCGAACGGACACGAACCCCGGCCGAAAGGCCGGGGTTTTTGTTTGTGCGGCGCGCGCCACGCACACGCTGTCATCGCCCGGCTTGACCGGGTGATCCAGTACACCGAGACGTCAGTGGTTTATCGAGAGGCCGCGGCGTACTGGATGCCCCGCCCCCCGTGCGCAATCGCGCACTAGGCGGGGCATGACGGCGGAGAAGGTGGAGGCAATGAGGAGCATGGGGAAGCGTTGTTGCCCCTTCCAGCGTCCGCGAGAAGGCTCTAATCTCCTCCCCATGTCCGCACCCGAAATCAGGCCCACCATCGAGGCCGACCTTCCCGCCATCACCGCCATCTACCAGCAGGCCGTCCGCGAGGGCACCGCGACGTTCGAGCTGGATCCGCCTGACCTCGCCGAAATGACGCGCCGCTATCGCGTCCTGGTCGACGGCGGCTATCCCTATTTCGTCGCTGTGATCGACGGCAGCGTCGCGGGCTACGCCTATGCCGGCGCCTACCGGCCGCGTCCGGCCTATCGCTTCACGGTCGAGAACTCGATCTATCTCGATCCCGCCTTCCACCGCCGCGGCATCGGCTCGATGCTGCTGCAGCGGCTGATCAGCGAATGCGAGGCGCGCGGCTTCCGCCAGATGATCGCCGTGATCGGCGATTCCGCCAATGCCGGCTCGATCGGCGTGCACACCAGAGGCGGCTTCAAGATGATCGGCACGCATCCCAATGTCGGCCTGAAATTCGGCCGCTGGCTGGATACGGTGATGATGCAGCGGGATCTCGGTGAAGGCGCGAAGACGGTGCCGGGGAAGTAGGTCTCGTAGGAAGCAAGGTCTCGTAGGGTGGGCAAAGCGAAGCGTGCCCACGGTCTGTGACGAAGGAGAAAGGTCGTGGGCACGGCGCTTTGCGCCTTTGCCCACCCTACCGCACCGATCGTGTGGTCAGACCACCGCCAACTTCCGATCGATCACCAGCAGCACGCGCTCGAGCTCGTGGCCGCGGCGCAGGATCAGGCCGGTCGCCGAGATCACGCTGTACATGCCCTGCTTGCGCGCGAGCCGCGGATCTTTCTCGATCCGGTAGATCGGCACTTCGGAGGCGCGGCGAAAGACCGAGAACACCGCGCGATCTTTCAGGAAATCGATGGCATAATCCCGCCACTCGCCGTCGGCGACCATGCGGCCATAGAGATTGAGAATTCGGTGCAGCTCGAGCCGGTTGAATGTCACCCGGCCGGGTTGGGCGTTCGCAGCGGCGGGGCGCGCCACTGCGCGCTGCTCGCTCGGATCGGCATCCTCCGACGTCAAGCTCATGGGGCGCCTCCTCATCGCTCAGCCATGACCGCCTCCGCGAAGACCGTCCCCGGAACCGCGGATCATGACATCTGCATGATCGCGCCAACTGTTCCCGCCCGCAAGGGGCTCTTGAACGGCCGCCGAAGGATCAGGCCGACCTCGCCAACGGCCAGCTCGTCATGACACACGCGGCGGTGGAACTTCTCAGCGGCAAACCGTCACGGCATCGTTAGCAGGAATCACAGGATCGCCGCTTTTCCGCCCACCGCCCGCCGCCCTGCATTGCGAAAACACTGGTGTGCGTTGACCCGGTCCTTTCGGTTCCGGATTCCTCAGCCCCCAGCCCCCCGGGGTCGAACAGGATCGGGTCTGTACGCGCGACAAGGAGGGCCAACGCAAGTTGGTCCTTTTTTGTTTGTGGCGGGGTGTTTCACACCATTGTCATTCCGGGGCGCGCCACTTGGCGCGAACCCGGAATCCATTGGGCGACAGCACGCGCGGTGAAATGGATTCTCAGGTGCGCAATTGCGCACCATAGTTCGCGCTACGCGCGCCCCGGAATGACGAAGACAGATTGTCCTGAGAGAATTCTACGCGCGCTTCAATGCAGCGACGTGTACGCCGCGCCCAGCATCGGGCCAGGTCTCTCGCGGCTGCCGTCCTGGACGTAGACCACCGCACCATCGACGCCATCGCGCGACGTCAAATTTTCGATCGGCACGGTCCAGCTTTCCGGATGTCCGTGCCAGTCGCCGACCTTCAGTACATTGCGCACGACGTTGTGGTAGGTGATCTGCTGTCCGCGGTTCTCGCCGCGACTGATCTCGATTGGCACCGATTTCACGATCGAGCAGATCCAGACCTCGCCATGCGAGACCGTCGGCTCGTTGCTCGCAGCAACCGACACATTGATCTGCTTGCCCGCGAGCGACATGGTCACCGGCACGCTCATGACGCCCGTGCCAGCGTCGGTCTTGCCGATCGCGCTTTCGATGCCGGCGCGGTCGCTGCCGATGACATGCGCGGCGCCGTTGACCACGACCTGCGGCGTGTAGACCTCGCGGTCACCACGCATACGCGAATAGGCGCGCTGCCGCGCCGAGAAACGTGAATCCGCCAGCGTATCCTTCCAGCCGAGATAATCCCAATAATCGATCGGCATGCTCAACGCGATGATCGAGGGGTCCTTGGCGAGATCGCCGATGACCTTGTCGGCAGGCGGGCACGAGGAGCAGCCCTGCGAGGTGAAGAGCTCGACCACGGCGCGGGGATCCGCCTGGGCGGGGCGGATGACGGCGACGATGGCGCAGATGCCGAGTGCTCCTGACCAGAATGCTCCGGACCATCGCGAAACGAAATTAGAAACCATCATGCCAGTCATGTTGAAAGTCACACAGGTCACTCGTTGGGGGAAGATCTTATCGCCTGATGGTCACCGTAGTCTTACGGGCGCGGTACATTCAACTATCCAGGGCAGGATTTTGCGGGCGAACCCATCCGAAACATACCGCAAAACGTACGAAGGCGGCCTTTTGATAGGCCGCCTTGGTTTAACCTTCTACTCACGTCGCGGTGAGCCACCGTTCACAAATTCGCGCTTAAGCCGCGAGTTTACGCAGCACATAGTGCAGAATGCCGCCGTTCCGGTAGTAATCGAGCTCATCCAGCGTATCGATGCGGCAGAGCAGCGAAACGCGCTGCAGCGAACCGTCGCCCGAGACGATTTCCGCGGTCAGCTTCTGGCGCGGCTTGAGTTCGCCGACCAGGCCACGCAGCGTGACCTTCTCGTCGCCCTTCAGGCCAAGCGACGACCACGAGGTGCCTTCCTCGAAGGTCAGCGGCAGCACGCCCATGCCGACCAGGTTGGAGCGATGGATGCGCTCGAAGCTCTGGCAGATCACGGCGCGAACGCCGAGCAGGCGCGTGCCCTTCGCAGCCCAGTCGCGCGAGGAGCCGTTGCCGTACTCGGCGCCGGCGAACACGACGAGCGGCACCTGCTCCTGCTGGTACTTCATCGCGGCGTCGTAGATCGACATCTGCTCGCCGTCGGGCCAGTGCTTGGTCAGACCGCCTTCGGGGATGTTTCCATCCGCGCCCTTCAGCATGAAGTTCTTGATGCGAATGTTGGCGAAGGTACCGCGCATCATCACTTCATGATTGCCGCGACGCGTGCCGTATTGGTTGAAGTCAGCGGGGCGCACCTGGTGCTCGCTGAGATATTTGCCCGCAGGCGAGGTGAGCTTGATCGAACCGGCCGGCGAGATGTGGTCGGTGGTGATCTTGTCGCCGAACATGGCGAGGATGCGCGCCTCGACGATGTCGGTAACAGGCTCCGGCTCCTTCTTCATGCCTTCGAAATAAGGTGGGTTCTGCACATAGGTCGACGACATGTTCCAGCGATAGGTCTCGCTCTCGACCGTCTTGATCTTGCGCCAGTTGGCGTCGCCCTTGAACACGTCGGCATACTTCTTCTTGAAGATCGTCGAGGTCACGAACTTCTTCATGAAGGCGTTGATCTCCTTCGTCGTCGGCCAGATGTCCTTGAGGTACACCGGCTTGCCGTCCTTGCCTTCGCCGATCGGCTCGACGGCGAGGTTCTTGGTGACGCTGCCGGCGAGCGCATGCGCGACGACCAGCGGCGGCGAGGCCAGATAGTTCGCCTGCACATCCGGCGAGACGCGGCCTTCGAAGTTGCGGTTACCTGACAGCACGGCCGCAGCGACGATGCCGTTGTCGTTGATCGACTTCGAGATCTCCTCAGGCAGCGGACCGGAATTGCCGATGCAGGTGGTGCAGCCGAAGCCGACCAGGTTGAAGCCGACCTTGTCGAGATCCTTTTGCAGGCCGGAATCGGCGAGATAGCCCGCAACCACCTGGCTGCCCGGAGCGAGCGAGGTCTTCACCCACGGCTTGGCCTTGAGGCCCTTTGCAGCCGCGTTGCGCGCCAAGAGGCCGGCGCCGATCAGCACGCTCGGGTTCGAGGTGTTGGTGCAGGAGGTGATGGCCGCGATGACGACGTCGCCATGGCCAATCTCGAAGTCCTTGCCCTCGACGGGGAAGCGCTTCGTGGGCTCCTCGGCCTTCTTGTACTCGGTGCCGAGCGCGAGCGAAAAACCCTCGGCGACCGACGGCAGCGCGATGCGGCCTTCGGGACGCTTCGGACCCGCCATCGACGGCACGACGTCGGCGAGATCGAGCGTCAGCGTCTCCGTGAACACGGGATCGGCCGACTTGGCGGTGCGGAACAGGCCTTGCGCCTTGGCATAGGCCTGCACCAGCGCCACGCGCGGCGCGGCACGGCCCGAGGTCTTGAGGTAGTCGATTGCGGCGGCGTCGACGGGGAAGAAGCCGCAGGTCGCGCCATATTCAGGCGCCATGTTGGCGATGGTCGCCTTGTCGGCAACGGAGAGGTTGTCGAGGCCGGGACCGAAGAATTCGACGAACTTGCCGACCACGCCGAGCTTGCGCAGCATCTGCGTCACGGTCAGCACGAGGTCGGTCGCGGTGACGCCTTCCTTCAGCGCGCCCTTCAGCTTGAAGCCGACGACGTTGGGCAGCAGCATCGACAGCGGCTGACCGAGCATGCAGGCTTCCGCCTCGATGCCGCCGACGCCCCAGCCGAGCACGGCCAGACCATTGACCATGGTGGTGTGCGAGTCGGTGCCGACCAGCGAGTCAGGGTAGGCAACCTCGAAAGTGCCGGTCTTCTTGCCGACCGTCATCTTCTCCTTCTTGGTCCAGACCGTCTGGGAGAGATATTCGAGATTGACCTGGTGGCAGATGCCGGTGCCGGGCGGCACGACCGAGAAGTTCGAGAACGCCTTCTGGCCCCACTTCAGGAACTCGTAGCGCTCCTGGTTCTGCTTGTATTCTTCCGTGACGTTCTTGGCGAAAGCCTTGTTGTCGCCGAAGAAGTTCACGATCACGGAGTGGTCGATGACGAGATCGACGGGGACCAGCGGGTTGATCTTCTCAGGCTCGCCGCCGAGCTTCTGCATCGCATTGCGCATGGCGGCGAGGTCGACCACGGCCGGAACGCCGGTGAAATCCTGCATCAGCACGCGGGCCGGGCGGAACGCGATCTCATGCTCCAGCGACTTCTTGCGCAGCCATTTCGAGACGGCGACGATGTCTTCCTTCTTGACCGAGCGGCCGTCTTCGTTGCGGAGCAGGTTCTCGAGCAGGACCTTCATCGAATAAGGAAGTTTCGAAATTCCCTTCAGACCATTCTTCTCGGCCGTGGGCAGGCTGTAATAGACATAGGTCTTGGCGCCGACCTTGAGGGTCTTTTTGCATTTGAAGCTGTCGAGCGAGGTCATGTAGGAAATCCCAATTGTTAGACATACCCGGCAGGGTATTTTAACACCGTCAGCGTAGCAGGCTGGGTCGCTTGCAGGGGCAGGTTAAGTTGCTGCATCAAGTAGTTCCGGGCTTATAGAAGTTTTCTAACCGCGCCGCCACAGCCACAACAGGACCGAGCAAGCCGCGAGCCAAAAATTCTGATGCGCTACCCCAAGATTTCCTGAGGCCCGGCTGTGAACGGGTTGGTCCCAGTCAAGATGCAGCTGGCCGGACGCGGCGTGACTTGCGTGCGCGGCGGCCGCGAGGTGTTTTCCGGGCTCGATTTCGAGGCAGTTGCCGGCGAGGCCATGGCCGTGGTCGGCCGTAACGGATCGGGCAAGACCTCGCTGCTGCGGCTGATCGCGGGCCTGCTCATTCCGGCCGGTGGCAAGATCGTACTGGACGGTGGCCACGGCGACATGACGTTGCCCGAGCAGTGCCACTATCTCGGCCATCGCGATGCCCTGAAGCCGGCGCTGAGCGTGACTGAAAATCTGTCATTTTGGGCTGAATTTCTCGGCGGCGAGCGCGGCGACGCGGCTGAAAGCCTCGCCACTGTCGGCCTCGACCACGCGGCCCATCTGCCCGCCGCCTTCCTGTCGGCCGGCCAGCGCCGCCGGCTGTCGCTGGCCCGGCTGCTGACGGTGCGGCGGCCGATCTGGCTGCTGGACGAGCCGACCAATGCGCTGGATGCGGCCGGGCAGGACATGTTCAGCGGGCTGATGCGGGAGCATCTGGCGCGCGGCGGGATGATCATCGCGGCGACCCATGGGCCGCTGGGGATTGACGCGCGGGAGCTGCGGATCGGGGGGATGGTGTGAAACAGTCCAACCCTCAGCTTTCCAAGCGGCCGAGTTCGGCTCTCTGCGTTCCCTCTCCCCTTGTGGGGGAGGGTCAGGGAGGGGGGTACCACACGGGGACTCTCTCGGTCGACCGAAGTTCTTCTCTGCTCTCAAGTGCACCATTTCCTGGGCTACGCCCCTCCCCAACCCTCCCCCACAAGGGGGGAGGGAGCGCAGCGTGCGCGGGGCGCGAGCCGGGCTCTCATGGCCGTCTCGCAACCGCCGGGGGCCCCGCATGACCGCCCTCGCCGCCCTGATCCGCCGGGACATCAAGATCGCGCTCCGCGTTGGCGGCGGGGCGTTGATTGGCGTGCTGTTCTTCCTGACCGTCGTCGTCCTGATGCCGTTCGCGGTCGGGCCGGACCTGGCGCTGCTGTCGCGGCTGGGGCCGGCGATCCTGTGGCTCGGGGCGCTGCTGGCCAGCCTGCTGACGCTCGACCGGTTGTTCATGGCCGACCATGAGGACGGCTCGCTCGACCTGATCACGATGAGCCGGACGCCGCTGGAACTGGCCTGCGCCGCCAAGGCGCTGGCGCATTGGCTGGCCGCCGGCCTGCCGCTGATCGTCGCAACCCCCGTACTCGGGCTGCTGCTCAATCTGGACATGGTCGCCACGGCTGCGGTGGCGCTGACGCTGCTGGCGGGCACCCCCGCCCTGACCTTCACAGGCATGATCGGCGCGGCGCTGGCGGTGACGCTGCATCGGGGCGGGCTGCTGATGGCCGTGCTGGTGCTGCCGCTGTCGATTCCCGTGCTGATCTTCGGCGTTGCGGCCTCGCAGGCCGCGATCACGGGACCGCTGTCGTTCGGCGCGCCGTTCTCGATCCTCTGCGCGCTGTCGCTGGTCAGCCTCGTGGTCGGCCCGTTCGCGGCGGCGGCGAGCCTGAAACATGGCCTTGATTGAAACGAGCTCGGTTGCCTTGACCCCGATCAACTTTCGCCGCGCGCTTTCATGCTGATTGCGTGAGCAGTCCCGGGTGCTTTATCAGGATACAATGTCGCTGATCGACCTCGCCAACCCCACCAGGTTCCTCGCGCTCTCGGCGCGGGTGCTGCCGTGGCTCGCGGCCGCGACCATCGTCCTGCTCGCGATCGGCCTCTATCAATCCGCATACGCGCCCGACGATTATCAGCAGGGTGCGACCGTGAAGATCATGTTCATCCACGTGCCCAATGCGTGGCTGTCGATGTTCGTCTGGGGCGTGATGAGCGTCGCTTCGCTCGGCACGCTGGTGTGGCGGCATCCGCTCGCCGATGTCGCAGCGAAAGCCGCAGCTCCGATCGGCGCCAGCTTCACCTTCCTCGCGCTGCTCACCGGCTCGCTGTGGGGCCGGCCGATGTGGGGCACCTATTGGGAGTGGGATGCGCGACTGACTTCGGTGCTGATCCTGTTCCTGATGTATCTCGGGCTGATGGCGCTGTGGCGGGCGGTGGAAGATCCCTCGCGCGCGGCGCGCGCTGCCGCCGTGCTGACGCTGGTCGGCGCGCTCAATCTTCCGATCATCAAATTCTCGGTCGACTGGTGGAATACGCTGCACCAGCCGGCTTCGGTGATGCGCATGGGCGGCTCGACGCTCGACAAGGCGTTCCTGATTCCGCTCCTGGTGATGGCCGTCGCATTCACGTTGCTGTTCGTCACGCTGCACCTGGCCGCGATGCGCAATGAGATTTTGCGCCGGCGCGTGCGCTCCCTGCAGATGATGCAGGCGAGCCGCGTAGCGTTTTCGAGCGGAGTGGGTACCGGTTCGCGTGAAGAAAACGCGTCAAAAGGCGCCGCATGACGATGTCGCTCGGACCTTACGCGCCCTTCATTGTGACATCCTACGCGGCAGCGGCCCTCGTGGTCGCGCTCCTGATCGGCTGGGTCATCATCGACTATCGCAATCAGACGGAGCGGCTGCGCCAGCTCGAGCGCAGCGGGGTCACGCGCCGCTCGGCCCGCAGCGCAGTGGATGCACCATGAGCGATCAAACCACGTCCGCACCTCCGCAGCGCCGCACCTTCCTGATGGTGCTGCCGCTGCTCGCCTTCGTCGGACTTGCGGTGCTGTTCTGGTTCCGGCTCGGCAGCGGTGATCCCTCGCGAATTCCCTCCGCGCTGATCGGCCACCCCGCACCGCAGGCCACGCTGCCGCCGCTGGAGGGATTGCAGGCCGACAATGTGCAGGTGCCGGGCTTCGATCCCTCCGCATTCAAGGGCAAGGTCAGCCTCGTCAATGTGTGGGCGTCCTGGTGTGTGCCCTGTCATGATGAAGCGCCGCTCCTGAGCGAACTTGCCAAGGACAAGCGCTTCCAGCTCGTCGGCATCAACTACAAGGATACGCCCGAGAACGCCCGCCGTTTCCTCGGCCGCTACGGCAATCCGTTCGGCCGCGTCGGCGTCGACGCCAATGGCCGCGCCTCGATCGAATGGGGCGTCTATGGCGTGCCGGAGACTTTTGTCGTCGGCCCTGAAGGCACCATCGTCTACAAGCTGGTCGGCCCGATCACGCCGGATAATCTGAAAGCCGTGCTCCTGCCCCAACTCGACAAGGCGCTCAAAGCCGGAAGCTGACGATTTCGCCGATGAGCTCTCCGCGGGCTGAGCTCACGGAATCATCGCGACGATTGATCCGTGTGGCCTGCAAGCAGCCCGGCCACGACATCCCAGCCCTTCTCGAACATATGGCCGACCTTGTGACCGAGGGAATGGTCCGGTCGCAACCGCGGCGATTCCAGAATATGCGTCAGGTGGCGGTGATCGCCCGGAATGGTGCGGATCTCCGCAACGATGGCGGTCTGGACGGCGCTCATCAGGTCATCCAGGTGCTGGGCCCAGACGGACCCTTTGAGCTCGATCTCAGTCCTCAGTGTCTCCTCGATCCGGTAGATCTCGCCAACGATCTCCCTGGCGCGTACCGGGCGGTTGTTCCTGAGCGCAAACAACAGGAGGAGATGCTTCTCCTCGATCTGATCGAGCACCATTGAAACCGCAACCGCGAAGGGGGACGCTGCGATCCGCGCTGCGGTCCGGTCACCGGCCGGAGCGGTCGCGACGGACAGCAGCTCCCAGGGGATTTCCAGACGTCTTGCGAGGATCGTGAGCGCGAACGGCACGGCATCGACACGCTTCGCCTTGAGCGCGGTCAAAAGGCCAAGGACCTTGTCAAGGCTGACGCCCTCGAGCCGCGCAATCTTCGGCGCGAGCGCCCGGCCAAACTCCGCAAGCTCCCGCTGCATGTCGAGGTAGCGCAGCATCTTCTTGAGGTCGTCGAACGTCGCATGCGCGCTGGTATAGGCCATCAGCCCATCGCGAATGCTGGCAGCCCCCTCGGCCGAACCAAGCAGGCCGTTGAGGGAGATCAGGACCTTCTTCTGGAACGCCTGGGCCATCTGCCGCGCCTCGTGCTGCCTGTCGGCCGAGATGACATCCGTCGCTTTGGCGATGTAGTCCGCGGCCATGCTGCGCAGCATCTGCTCCGTCACGAGGCTCCAGATCGGCGCGAGCGATCCGCGGGCGATCTGGCCGCTATTGGCCCGCTCCGGCGCCCTGTCGACCAGGACCGGCTCGAGCGGCTCGAAGAAGTAGCGCGAGGGATTTCCGACCCGATAATGATTCTGGCCCGTGTTGCGAAACTCGGCACGCAGCGCCGCGATCAATGGCTCGGAATGCGGAATGTCTTCGCCGAGGGAATGTAGCCGCTCCAGTTCGGCAAGCAGGCGGCGCCGGACCTGCGGAGCGAGTTGCCGAAGGTACTGGATCAGATGTTCAGCGGTGTGGTCCTGTTTTGCGCTCACCACCGGGCCCTCCGGCGTGCCACCATTCTTTATGAGAAAGGCTACTGCCTTCGGCCCTTCAGGCAAGGCAAGGCGCTGAATAATTTCAGGTTGCGGTTACAGAGCAATGAAGGAACCGGCCGGAACCGCCGCCCGATCCGGAGCGCGCGCGTGAACAGGCTCGGTTGCCGTTAGCAGGCGGGAACCGGGCCGGCGCTAGCCCTTCCTGATATCCCCCGCTTCGGCCTCGCTGGTCTCCAGCGACACCGGCTCGATCCCATAGCGCTTGGTCAGCGGCATCTGGGCGATGGCGAAGATCATCGTGATGGGCGTAACACCGAACACCTTGAAGTTCACCCAGAAGTCCGTGCTCTGGGTGCGCCAGACGATCTCGTTCAAGACCGCCATGCCGGCGAAGAACAGCGCCCAGCGCAGCGTGAGGATGCGCCAGCCCTGCGGGGTCAGATTGAACATCTGATCGAACATCACCGCGATGAAGGAGCGGCCGAACAACAGGCCGCCGCCGAGGATCGTGGCGAACAGGCCATAGATGATGGTCGGCTTGAGCTTGATGAAGGTCTCGTCGTGCAGCACCAGGGTCAGCGTGCCGAACACCAGCACGATCACGCCGGTCACGATCGCCATGATCGGAATGTGCCGCGTCACCACATAGGAGGCAGCCATCGCCGCCACGATCGCGACCATGAAGGCGCCGGTTGCAGCAAACAGATTGAACTTCGCATTGACGAAGAAGAACACGAGCAGCGGACCGAGCTCGGTCGCCAGCTTGAACAGCGGATGCGGCTGGGTCTTGTCCATTCCTTGACCTTTGTTGTTGTCATGCCCCGCCTTGTGCGCAATTGCGCAATGGGGCGAGGCATCCAGTACGCTGCGCCGCCGCTTGTAGACCACAGGCGCCTCGGAATACTGGATCCCCCGCCTTCGCGGGGGATGACGAATAAAACCTACGATTCGATTCCGGCGATGGCGCGGGCGAAGTCGCGCGCGGTGAACGGCGCGAGATCGTCGACGCCTTCGCCGACACCGATGAAGTGCACCGGCAGTTTGAACTTCTCGGCAAGCGCCACCAGGATGCCGCCGCGCGCGGTGCCGTCGAGCTTGGTCATGACGAGACCGGTGACGCCCGCCGTGCGATGAAAGGCCTCGACCTGCGACAGCGCGTTCTGGCCGACGGTGGCGTCCAGCACGAGCAGCACCGCATGCGGAGCTGTCGCGTCCACCTTGCGGATGACACGCACGACCTTCTCGAGCTCGTTCATCAGCTCGGCCTTGTTCTGCAACCGGCCGGCGGTGTCGATCAGGAGCACGTCGATGTTTTGCTGTTTCGCCGCGGTCAGCGCATTGAAGGCGAGGCTCGCCGAATCCGAGCCCTGCGCGCCCGCGATCACAGGCGTCTTGGTGCGCTCGCCCCAGACCTTGAGCTGCTCGATCGCGGCGGCGCGAAAGGTGTCGCCGGCGGCGAGCATCACCTTGCGGCCTTCGGAGGCGAATTTTTGCGAGAGCTTTCCGATGGTCGTGGTCTTGCCGGAGCCGTTGACGCCGACCACGAGGATCACGAACGGCTTCTTGGCCGTGTCGATCTCGAGCGGCTTCGCCACCGGCGCCAGCACCTTCTCGACCTCGGTCGCGACCACGTCCTTGACCTCGTCGGCCGAGATCGCCTTGTCATAGCGCCCGGTGCCGACGGCATCCGCGATCCGCACCGCGACCGACGTGCCGAGATCGGCGCGCAGCAGCACGTCCTCGATGTCGTCGAGCATGGCGCGGTCGAGCTTGCGCTTGGTGACGAGGTCGGCGACCGCGGTCCCGAGCGAGGACGAGGTGCGCTTCAGCCCGTTGGACAGGCGGCGCCACCAGCTCAGCTTGGGGGTGTCAGTGGTATCGTTCATGGTGGCGGTGTGTTAGCCGTTCCGGCTCCCAAACGAAAGCCTTGACCGAAAGACCTGCAATTGCTCGATGTTCCCGAATTGACCACTGAGGAGATTTTAGCCCGCGTGCTCCACCGCGACGGCTTGATGCTGGTCATCGACAAGCCGGCCGGCCTGCCGGTGCATCGCGGCCCCAAGGGCGGCCCCAATCTGGAAGACTCCTTCGACGCGCTCCGGTTCGGTCTGCCGCGACCGCCGGTGCTGGCCCACCGGCTGGACAAGGACACCTCCGGCTGCCTGGTGCTCGGCCGCCATCGCAAGGCGACCGCCTCGCTCGGCCTCCTGTTCAAGCACGGCAAGATCGGCAAGACCTACTGGACCGTGGTCGAGGGCGGCCCTGCCGAGGACGAAGGCACCATCGACATGCCGCTCGGCCGGCTCAATGCCGAGCGTGGCTGGTGGCAGAAGCCCGACCCCGAGGGACAGAAGGCGATCACCAACTGGAAGGTGATGGGCCGCGGCGACGGCTTCACCTGGCTGGCCATGGAACCGGTGACCGGCCGGACCCACCAATTGCGGGTGCATTCGTCCGCGACCGGCTGGCCGATCTTCGGCGATAACATTTACGGCAACGGCCCGCGCTTCGGCGAGCCGAAGCTACATCTGCATTCCCGCGAGATCGTGGTGCCGATCTCCCGGAACAAGGAGCCGATCCGCGTGGTCGCGCCCGCCCCGCCCCACATGCACGAAAAACTCCGCGCCTGCGGCTGGAACGGGGAGTAGCAGCGGTGTTGCCTACCTCTCCCGCTTGCGGGAGAGGTCGGATCGCGAAGCGATCCGGGTGAGGGCTTTCTCCTCTTGGGGATTGTCCCATTGCGGAGACACCCTCTCCCCGGCCCTCCCCCGCAAGCGGGGGAGGGAGCGCGCCGACGCGGCCGCGACGCCCCGCTGAAACAGCGCGCTCTCCACATGGTTTACGAAACGTTCAGGGCTCGCCTCTAATGATAACGGTCGCTTAGAAAAAGCTTCCGTCATTCCGCTCAGGACGAGCAACGTCATGTCCACGGCCCAGCTATCGATCATCGACGAGGTCGAATCCGCGATCCGGACCGGCTCGGCGGAAAAGGGCATGGAGACCGCCCGGCGCGTCACCGACCTGTTTCTCTCCTCCGCCGGAAGCTTCAACGACGAGCAGATCGCGCTGTTCGACGACGTGCTCGAACGCCTGATCGGCACCATCGAGCTGCGCGCCATCGCCGACGTCGCAGCGCGCGTGGCGCTGGCCGAGATCAGCGCCCAGCTCGCGCCCATCGCACAGGCACCGCCCTCGGTGATCCGCCGCCTCGCCAACAATGACGAGATCCGCATCGCCGGCCCCGTGCTGCAGGAATCCGCCCGGCTCGACGATGGCGAACTGGTGAAGATCGCCGCCAGCAAGAGCGAGCCGCATCTGCTCGCGGTCGCCGGCCGCTGGTGGCTGAAGGAGATCGTCACCGACGCGCTGCTGGCGCGCCGCTATCCGAGCGTCAGCAAACGTCTCGCCGCCAATCCGGGCGCGCGCGTCTCCGGCAACGGCTTTGCCATCATCGTCGGCCAGGCCGAATCCGATCCCGAGCTTGCCGTCAGCGTCGGCGTCCGCGTCGACCTGCCCTCGGATCTGCGCCGCCAGTTGCTGCGTTCGGCGACGGACGCCGTGCGTACGCGGCTGCTGTCGCGCGCGCCGCCGCATCTGTTCGAGGAAATCCAGAACGCGATCGCTGCCGTCACTGTCGGTATCGAGCGCGAGATGTCTGCTGTCCGCGACTTCGAAGGCGCCAAGCGGGCGATCGGAAATCTCAAGGCGACCGGCCAGCTCAACGAGGCGACACTGCTGAACTTCGCGCGACAGCGTCGTTACGAGGAAACCGTGGCCGCGCTCGCGGCACTGTCCGGATCGACAGTCGAGGTGATCCGTCCGCTGATGCAGAGCCTGCGCGAAGACGGCCTGCTGGTGCCGTGCAGGGCGGCGCTGCTGAGCTGGGAGACGACGGTTGCCGTGCTCGAAAGCCGCTTTGCCACCGGTGCGATGAAGCCGGCGGATGTTGCGAGGGCGAAGGGCAATTTCGCGCGGATGACGGCGGAGAATGCCAGGCGCACGCTACGCTTCTGGCAGGTGCGGGCGTCGTAGCCGGCGCAAGTTCGAGGGCTCACTGCGCACTCCACACTCCGCCGTCATCCCCCGCGAAAGCGGGGGATCCAGTATTCCAGAGACGGCTGTGGGATACGGAGGGGCCGCGGCGTACTGGGTCGCCCGGTCGAGCCGGGCGACGACACCTGTTATGTGGTCAGCCGCTCGCCATCACGGCCGGCGATCGCCAATCGCACGACACTGCCGATGCGCTCGTCCGCGATCGCCACCGGCAGATAGTGCTCAGTCCGCCCCAGGCTCTCGCTCTCGACCAGCACATCGCGCGTCGCACCGATCTCGGTTTGCAGCCGCCGGCGCAACACCGCCTCTCCGGCTGCACGCAACTGCCTCGCCCGCTCCTTGATCACGGGCCTTGCCACTTGCGGCATCCGCGCAGCCGGCGTGCCGGGACGCGGCGAATACGGGAAGACATGCAGGAACGTCAGCCCGCATTCCTCGACGAGATCGAGCGAGCGCGAAAACATGTCTTCAGTTTCGGTCGGGAACCCCGCGATGATGTCGGCGCCGAAGGCGATATCCGGGCGTAGGCGCCGTACCTGATTGCAGAACACGATCGCATCATGCCGCGAATGCCGCCGCTTCATCCGCTTCAGGATCATGTCGTCGCCTGACTGCAGCGACAGATGCAGATGCGGCATCAGCCTGGCATCGTCGGCGATGGCATCGAGCAGATCAGCGTCCGCCTCGATCGAATCGATCGAGGAGATGCGCAACCGCTTCAGCTCCGGCACGTGCCGCAGGATCTGCTTCGTCAGCACGCCGAGCTTCGGCGCGCCCGGCAGGTCAGCGCCATAGCTGGTGAGATCGACGCCGGTGAGCACGATCTCGGCATGACCGCGCTCGACCAGGGTGCGCACCTGATCGACCACGGCGCCCATCGGCACCGAGCGTGAATTGCCGCGGCCATAAGGGATGATGCAGAAGGTGCAGCGATGGTCGCAACCATTCTGCACCTGCACGAACACCCGTGGCAGGCCGCTCGCATAGCCATCGACGAGATGGGGCGCCATCTGCTTCACCGACATGATGTCGCTGACGGCGATTTTCTCGCCGGTGCCAAGACCGAAAGCGTCGCGCGCCGCGCGCCAGGCTTCGCTTCGCATCTTGTCGTCATTGCCGACGACGCGATCGACCTCGGCCATGTCGGCGAACATCGCGCTTTGCGTCTGCGCCGCGCAACCGGTGACAACGATGCGCGCACCCGGCCGTTCACGCTTCATCTTACGGATCGACTGCCGTGCCTGTGCCACCGCCTCATTGGTGACGGCGCAGCTGTTGATGACGATGGTGTCGGACAGGCCCGCGCCTTCCGCTTTGCTGCGGATCACCTCGGCCTCGAAGGCGTTGAGGCGGCAGCCGAAGGTGACGATGTCGACCGCCATCAGCCCACCGGCGCGAACAGCGCCGGATCGAAATGGCCTTCATATTCGAAGGTCGCGGTGCCCGTCATCAGCACGTGATCGTCACGCTCGCGCCATTCGATGCCGAGCTTGCCGCCGGGCAGCGTCATCTCGACCTTGCGCTCGGTGCGCTTCAACCGCGCTGCTGCGACCGCGGTCGCGCAGGCCGCCGAGCCACAGGCCCTCGTCAGACCGGCGCCGCGCTCCCAGGTGCGCATGGTGATGTGCTCGCGATCGACGATATGGGCGAGCGTGATGTTGGCACGCTCCGGGAAGATTGGATGATTTTCCAGGAGCGGACCGAAGCGCTCGAGATCATAGGCGTTGACGTCGTCGACCCAGAAGATCGCGTGCGGATTGCCCATGCTGACCACGGAGGGCGAATGCAGGATCGGCTTGTCGATCGGCCCGATCTGCAACTCGATGTAGCGGGTGTCGCGAAACTCCTCCGCCAGCGGAATGTCCTGCCAGCCGAACTTCGGCGCGCCCATGTCGACGGTGTAGAGATCCGGCGCCGGGCCCTGCCAGGCATTGAGCAGGCCGGCCGCGGTCTGGAAGGTCGCCGTGGTCTGCCCGCTCTTCTCGAAGATGCGGCGAACCACGCAGCGCATGCCGTTGCCGCAGGCCCCGGCTTCGGAGCCGTCATTGTTGTAGATGCTGATGAAGGCTTCGGTGCCGTCGAGCCGCGGCTTCTGCAGGACCATGAGCTGGTCATAGGGCACGCCGCCTTGCGCGGACGCGACCGCGCGGGCGTCTTCAGGCGTGATGCGGCCGGCAGAATCGCGCATGTCGACAACGACGATCTCGTTGCCGATGCCGTTCATCTTGGCAAATGCATGGTTGGCGAGCGCGCTCATGAAAATTCCCGAATTTCGCCCGTCTTATATGGTGATCCCAGGTCCCTTGGCCAGTGATTTGCGCCCCGCGGGGCCGGGCCGTCTGCCATGACGCAGACGTCATGGGACGAATTTGGCGCTCGCGTGTTAGAACGGCGAAAGCTCGCGCGGAGGGGGATGCGCGACCGGATTTGGCCTTCGTAAGGGCCTTCGTCGTTGAGGCCTTCTTGGTTAAGGCCTTCTGGGTTAAGGCCTTGGGGAGAATAGAATGATTAGGTTTCGTCGTCTCGCTCTGGCCGCGCTGATCCCGGCAGCGGCCTTGTCGCTGGGCCTGTCGATCGCCCGGGCTCAGACACCGAGCCCGGCGCCCGCGGCCTCAGCAAGCTCCTCGCCGGCCCCGTCGGCCTCGCCTTCACCGGACGCCAGCGCCTCGCCCGCGGCAACGCCATCGCCGGCAGCCAGCGCCTCACCCGCGCCGGCGGCATCGCCCTCTCCTGCAGCTAGCGCCTCACCGAGCCCGGCGGCACCGCCGCCCGCTGCGGCCGCCACGCCGGCCCCGGTGCAGACCGCCGATCCCTTTGGCCAGGAGACCACGCTCGAGCCGAAGAAGGTCGTGATGATCAAGGGCACGGCCAATTGGGATTCGGCGTTCGACACCCTGGTCGACGCCTTCAAGGCGCTGAACGCGCTGCTCGACAAGCAGGGCATCAAGCACGCCGGCAACGCGATGATCGTCTACACCTCGACCGACGACACCGGCTTCACCTTCTTCGCCGAAATCCCTGTCGACCAGGATCCGAAGAACCTGCCCAAGGACATGAGCATCGGCAAATCGCCTGAAGGCAAGGCGCTGAAATTCGTCCATCGCGGCTCCTACGACAACATGGACAACACCTATGAGGCGATCACCAATCACCTCGACGACAAGAAGCTGGAAGCCAAGGACACGTTCATCGAGGAATACCTCACCGATCCGCTGAAGACGGCCGAGGACAAGCTCGTGATCAATGTGTTCGTGCCGCTGAAGTGAGACCGATGAAAAAGCCTGCCGTCCTCGCTGCAATCTTCGCAGCCACGATGCTGACAATGCCCGCACGCGCCGACGATTTCCCGTCCGCCATCTCCGTCAGCGGCGAGGCGATTGTCTCGGCGGCGCCTGACCTTGCGCAGATCGACGCCGGCGTCGCCAACGACGCCAAATCGGCCAAGGAAGCGTCCGATGCCAACAACGCGGCGATGGGCAAGGTGCTGCTGGCACTGAAGGGCGCCGGAATCCCGGAGAAGGATTACCAGACCTCGCGACTGTCGCTGCAGCCGCAATATGCGCCGAACCGCTCAACCGGCGCTTCGCCCGTGGTCGGCTTCCGCGCCTCCAACCGCGTCACCGTGAAGATTCGCGACGTGACCAAGGTCGCTGGTGTCATCGACATCCTGGTCGGCGCCGGCGCGAACGACATCGGCAACATCTCGTTCGAGGTGACGCAAGCCTCCAAATTGCTCGACGATGCGCGCGAGCAGGCGGTCGCCGATGCCCGCCGCAAGGCCGAGATCTACGCCAAGGCCACCGGCGTCACGCTGGGCGCGCCGCTCAGCATCTCCGAAGGCGGCGCGCCGGTGCCGCTGTTCAAGGGGCGGATGACCGCCGCTCCAATGGCCGCTCCTGCTGCGGTTGCGCCGGGCGAGGAAACGCTGTCGGTGACGGTGAATGTGAGCTGGGCGATCAAGCCGAAAGAGCAGTGAGTCTCGTGTCCCGGCGCTGCGCTGCGTCCGGGGCACGAGCGGTATGTGAGGAGAGAGCTAAATCTCCACCACCTGCCCGGGCTTCATCGCCACGAACCGCTCCTGCGGAATCTTCGCGGCATCGAGCGCTTCCATCAGCGCCTTCGCCGGCGCGTCGATCGCTTCATCCGTCAGCTGGAATGTGCCGTGATGATGCCCGAGCGCTTGCTCGGCGCCGCAATCACCGAGCGCCTTCACCGCATCTTCCGGGTTCATGTGCTGGTCGCGCATGAACCAGCGCGGCTCGTAGGCGCCGATGGGGAGGATTGCCAGACGCAACTTCCCGTGCTTCTCGGCGACGCGGCGGAAATGGCTGCCATCGCCATAGCCGGAATCGCAGACCACGTAGATTTTGCCGGCCGGCGTCTCCAGCACAAAGCTCGCCCACAGCGCCTTGTTGCGGTCGAACATGCCGCGCGCGGTCCAGTGCCGGGTCGGCACCAGCGTCGCGGCGATGCCGCCGCCGAGCTCGACGCGATCGTGCCAGTCGAAGGCCTCCACCTTGATCGTCGAATCGTAGCTCCGCATCGTCACGTCGTTGCCGAGCGGGGTCACCACGCGCGGCGCAAAGTTCTTGGCGAGCCGCGACAGCGTCGCGATGTCGAGATGATCGTAATGGCCGTGCGAGACCAGCACGATGTCCACCTTCGGCAGCTTTTCGAAAGCGATGCCGGGATCGTTGTGCCGCTTCGGCCCGGCAAAGCTGACCGGCGAGACCCGCGAGGACCAGACCGGATCGACGAGGATGTTGAGGCCGCCGGCCTGGATCAGCCAGCTGGCATGGCCAACGAAGGAGAGCCGCACCCTGCCGCCATCGACGCGCTCGGGCGGCGTATCGGCATGAGGGCTCGGGGCCCACACAGGCCATTTGGCCCGCTCCCGCCCGCCGCTGAATTGCCAGCGCAGCACCTCGCGGAGCGATTTTGGCGGCGAGCCGTCCGGGTCGAAGAAATGCAGACCGTTGAAATGGTCGGAAACGGGGCCGTCATAGGTTTTCATGCTGGATATCCAGAGGGGCGGGACACCGATCAGCGCGCCGGCTCCTGCAAGCAGTCCGAACAGACGGCGGCGGGTGATTGGCACGGCGGGGCTCAGGGTTGGTCGCGGCGGTAAGACATCACCGGCTATATGGGCGGGGCCGCTGAAAAAGGAACCCGTCACCGGAAAGCGCCTGCTTTCAAGGCCTTATCCTGGAAACGGCATCCCGGCGCCCTAACTTTCCTTGACTTTTGGGCGCGAGCGGCGTTTAACCCGGCCACTTTCTCGGAAAGGCTTTCTTTTCGACCCGCCGACCGGCCCTGGAGGCCGGAGGTCAACGCCCGACAGCGCGATGCGCCCTCGGGCGTGAAGGTGTTTGGAAGATCACGTTCGAGAGTGCGGTCATCCCCCGCGAAGGCGGGGGGTCCAGTATCCCAGAGGCGGCTCGGCTTGAACCGAGGTGCCGCAGCGTACTGGATGCCCCGCCTTCGCGGGGCATGACAGCGGTGAGAGTAGCGGAGCGTTCTTCCCGTCGGAAGACAGCAACAGGACAACTTCATTGTTCGACAATCTGTCGGAACGGCTTGGTGGCATTCTCGATCGTCTGACGGGGCGCGGTGCGCTGACCGAAAAGGACGTCGACGCCGCGATGCGCGAGGTGCGCCGCGCGCTGCTCGAGGCCGACGTTGCGCTCGAAGTGGTGCGCAGCTTCACCGAACGCGTGCGCGAGCAGGCTATCGGCGCCACCGTCGTCAAGTCGGTCACGCCAGGCCAGATGGTGGTCAAGATCGTCCATGACGAGCTGATCAACACGCTCGGCGCCGAAGGCCAGACCATCGACGTCAATTCGGTGCCGCCGGTGCCGATCATGATGGTCGGCCTGCAAGGCTCGGGTAAGACCACCACCACCGCCAAGCTCGCCCGCCGCCTGGTCCAGCGCGACAAGCGCAAGGTGCTGATGGCCTCGCTCGACGTCTATCGCCCCGCGGCGATGGAGCAGCTCGCCGTGCTCGGCCGCGATCTCGACATTCCGACCCTGCCGATCGTGGCGGGCCAGCAGCCGCCGCAGATCGCAAAGCGCGCGCTGGAGGCCGGCAAACTCGGCGGCTACGACATCGTGCTGCTCGACACCGCCGGCCGCACCACGCTCGACGAAGAGATGATGGCGGAAGCAGCTGCGATCAAAGCGGCTGCGAACCCGCACGAAGTGCTGCTGGTTGCGGATAGCCTCACCGGCCAGGACGCGGTGAATCTCGCGCGCTCGTTCGACCAGCGCGTCGGCCTCACCGGCATCGTGCTCACACGTGTTGACGGCGACGGCCGCGGCGGCGCCGCGCTGTCGATGCGCGCGGTCACCGGCAAGCCGATCAAGCTGATCGGCACCGGCGAAAAGACCGACGCGCTGGAAGATTTCCACCCCGACCGTATCGCCGGCCGCATCCTCGGCATGGGCGACGTGGTCTCGCTGGTCGAACGTGCCGCCGCCAATATCGACGCCGAGAAAGCCGCGCGCACCGCCGAGCGCATGCGCAAGGGTCAGTTCGACCTCAACGACATGCGCGAGCAGCTGCTGCAGATGGCCAATATGGGCGGCATCAGCGGCCTGATGGGCATGATGCCCGGCATCTCCAAGATGAAGAACCAGATCGCGGCCGCCGGCATCGACGACAAGATTTTGAAGCGTCAGGTCGCGATCATCGATTCCATGACCCGCGACGAGCGCCGTCATCCGGATCTGCTGAAAGCGAGCCGCAAGAAGCGCATTGCTGCCGGCAGCGGCCAGAGCGTCGAGCACGTCAACAAGCTGCTGAAGATGCACCGGAACATGGCCGACGTGATGAAGGCGATGGGCTCGGGCAAGCGCGGCCCGCTCGCCGGCATCGCACAGGCGATGGGCTTTGGCGGCGGCATGAAGATGCCTTCGCCGGAAGAGATGAAGGCGCTGCAGGAGAAGATGGGCGGCGGCGGACAGTCTCTGCCCAGCCTGCCGAAGGATCTGCCGCCCGGACTTCGCAGCGGCCTGCCGAACCTGCCCGGACTGACCGGGCTGAGCGGCAAGCCGACGCTGCCGGGTCTCGGCGGCTTCCCCGGCAAGAAGAAATGAGGAATTCGTCGCTCGGGATCGGACCGGTCTCGTTCAACGCGGAATACCTATCAACCGAACAAAACGTACTTTGAAGGAGAACTGAATGTCCGTCGTTATCCGCCTCGCCCGCGCAGGCACCAAGAAGCGTCCCGTCTATCACGTCGTCGTCGCTGACTCGCGTTTCCCCCGCGATGGCCGCTTCATCGAGCGTCTCGGCTATTTCAACCCGCTGCTGCCGAAGGACAACGAGACCCGCCTCAAGCTCGACATGGACAAGGTGAAGGCCTGGCTCGCCAAGGGCGCACAGCCGTCGGACCGCGTGTCTCGCTTCCTCGATGCCGCCGGTGTCAAGAAGCGCGAAGCGCGCAACAATCCCGAGAAGGCCGTGCCGCGCAAGGAGCGCAAGGCGCAGGCCGAAGCCGCCGCGAAGGCTTAAGGGCTAGGCCATGTCGGCGCTGATCTGCGTCGCGCGGATCGGCGCCGCGCATGGCGTGCGCGGCGCGGTCAAATTGTGGACCTTCACCGAAGATCCCTTTGCCGTGAAGCGCTACGGTCCGCTTCTCTCCAAGGACGGCAAGCGCCAGTTCGAGCTGGCGCAAATCCGCGAAGCCCGGGATCATCTGGTCGCGACCTTCAAGGGCGTCGCGACCCGCGATGAGGCCGAGCGCCTCAACGGCATCGAGCTCTACGTCGCGCGCGAAAAGCTGCCCGCGACCGACGAGGACGAATATTACCACGCCGATCTGATCGGGCTCGCCGCCGTCACCACCGACGGCGACGCACTCGGCCGCGTGCTCGCGATCCATAATTTCGGCGCCGGCGACATCATCGAGATCGCCCCGCTCAAAGGCGCGACGATGCTGCTGCCGTTCTCCAACGCCGTGGTGCCTGAGGTCGATCTCAAAGGCGGCCGTGTCGTGATCGCGCTGCCGCAGGAGATCGAGGGGGAGGATCGCGATGCTCCCACCACGAGTCGTCCCGGCGAAGGCCGGGACCCATAACCACCAATCTCAATTTTTCGCTAAGCTAGTCGCTGCAGCCGCCGCAACACGACCGGCTGTGGCTATGGGTCCCGGCCTTCGCCGGGACGACGATGGAAACGATGACCAACTCCTTCCCCTGGCGCGCGACGGTGCTGACGCTGTTTCCGGAGATGTTTCCGGGGCCGCTCGGCGTGAGCCTGGCCGGTCGCGCGCTGGCCTCCGGCCTCTGGCAGATCGAGGCGCGGGATATCAGGGCTTCCGCCACGGACCGTCATCGCAGCGTTGACGACACTCCCGCCGGCGGCGGCCCGGGCATGGTCCTGCGGGCCGACGTTCTGGCGGCGGCCATCGATGCCGCCGAGATCGGTCCCGAGCGCCCTCGCCTGCTGATGAGCCCGCGCGGTCGGCCATTGACCCAGGCTCACGTGGTGGAACTCGCCCAGGGCCCCGGCCCCCTCATCGTCTGCGGGCGATTCGAAGGGATCGACCAGCGGGTGATCGATGCGCGTGGCCTGGAGGAGGTCTCGATCGGCGATTACGTGCTCTCAGGGGGCGAACTCGCCGCGATGGCGCTGATTGACGCCTGCGTCCGGCTGCTGCCGGGCGTGATGGGCAAGGAAGCTTCGGGAGCCGAGGAGAGTTTTTCCGACGGCCTGCTTGAATACCCTCAATACACGCGTCCCCAGTTGTTCGAAGGGGTTCCGATCCCGGAGATCCTGACCTCCGGCGATCATGCCAAGGTCGCCGCCTGGCGGCGGGCGCAATCCGAGGCCCTGACGGCGGCCCGGCGGCCTGATTTATGGGCCCAAATCCCGCCCAAAGCCCCGAATCGGCCCGGACGCCAAAAAACGCCAAAAAACAAGACAGACGGGTGACAAACGCTCCGGCTTGCCTTATAGGAGCGGCCACATCCGCAATGGCTGGATAGACGAATTTCGCGCAGCCCCCGTTTCTAAAGGCTGGGCGCGCCGATGGAGATTTACCCATGAACCTGATCAAGCAGCTCGAGCAAGAGCAATTCGACAAGCTGTCCGCCGGCAAGGACATTCCGGAATTCGGTCCCGGCGACACCGTGATCGTCAACGTCAAGGTCGTCGAAGGCGACCGCACCCGCGTGCAGGCCTATGAAGGCGTCTGCATCGGCCGTTCCGGCGGTGGCCTGAACGAGAGCTTCACCGTCCGCAAGATCTCCTACGGCGAAGGCGTCGAGCGCGTGTTCCCGGTGATGTCGCCGATGATCGACTCGATCAAGGTGGTGCGCCGCGGCAAGGTCCGTCGCGCCAAGCTCTATTACCTCCGCAACCTGCGCGGCAAGTCGGCCCGCATCGTCGAGAAGCAGGACCGCCAGGCCGCCGTCGGCGAGTAAGCTTCGCAACCAGACGAATATTTCGAAAAGCGCGGGGCTCGGCTCCGCGCTTTTTTGTTGCGCCAGCCGCGCGCGTCAAAGCACTCGCGATTCCAATTCGGCCTGCTATATATTCCTGGAATGTTTCCAGATCTGACCAGCTTCGTGAGCCCCCAGCGCATCGTCATCGACGATCGCTCGCGGCTGCCTGGCCGGTTCTTCGGACGCTTCGCGACCTCGGCAACGTCAGAACTTACGCGCGCAGCCTAAAAGCTGCGCTGACGATTTTGTTGCCCTGCGCGGCCCGCCGCGCTCATCGCTTACACACATTCCTTCGGAGCTGAAGCTCATGTCCAAGCCGACCACCCTGTACGACAAGATCTGGAACGACCATCTGGTGCACGAAGCCGAGGACGGCACCTGCCTGCTCTATATCGACCGCCATCTGGTGCACGAGGTGACCTCGCCGCAGGCGTTCGAAGGCCTGCGCGCGACAGGGCGCAAGGTGCATGCGCCCGAGAAGACGCTCGCCGTCGTCGACCACAACGTGCCGACCACCGACCGCACCATGCCGAACCCGGACCCTGAGAGCATCGAGCAGATCAAGGCGCTGGCCGAGAACGCCAAGGAATTCGGCATCGAATATTACAACGAGTTCGACAAGCGCCAGGGCATCGTCCACGTCATCGGCCCCGAGCAGGGTTTCACGTTGCCCGGCACCACCATCGTCTGCGGTGACAGCCACACCTCGACGCATGGCGCGTTCGGCGCGCTCGCGCACGGCATCGGCACCTCCGAGGTCGAACACGTTCTGGCGACGCAGACGCTGATCCAGAAGAAGGCAAAGAACATGCGCGTCACCGTCGACGGCAAATTGCCTGACGGCGTGACCGGCAAGGATATCATTCTCGCCATCATCGGCGAGATCGGCACCGCAGGCGGCACCGGCTATGTGCTGGAATATGCCGGCGATGCGATCCGCGCGCTCTCCATGGAAGGCCGCATGACGGTCTGCAACATGTCGATCGAAGGCGGTGCGCGCGCCGGTCTGGTTGCACCCGACCAGAAGGCCTACGACTTCCTGCGCGACCGGCCGAAGTCGCCAAAGGGCGCGGCCTGGGATGCGGCGATGCGTTACTGGGAGGGCTTGCGCTCCGACGACGGCGCGCATTTCGACCACGAGCTGCGCCTCGATGCAGCAAAGCTGCCGCCGATCGTGACCTGGGGCACTTCACCTGAGGACGTCATCTCGGTCACCGGCATCGTGCCAGATCCTGACAAGATCGCTGATGAGGCCAAGCGGCTCTCCAAGCATCGCGCGCTGAAATATATGGGCCTGACGGCGGGGACGAAGATCACCGACATCAAGCTCGACCGCGTCTTCATCGGCTCCTGCACCAACGGCCGCATTGAAGATTTGCGCGCGGCAGCGAAGATTGCCGAAGGCAAGACCGTTTCCGCCAACGTCAACGCCATGGTGGTGCCGGGCTCCGGCATCGTGAAGGAGCAGGCCGAAGCCGAGGGGCTCGACAAGATCTTCATCAAGGCCGGCTTCGAATGGCGCGAGCCGGGCTGCTCGATGTGCCTCGCCATGAACCCGGACAAGCTGAAGCCGGAAGAGCGCTGCGCCTCGACCTCGAACCGCAATTTCGAGGGCCGCCAGGGCTTCAAGGGCCGCACGCATCTGGTGTCGCCGGCGATGGCCGCGGCCGCCGCGATCGCGGGCCACTTCGTCGACGTCAGGGACTGGCGCTAAGCTGCTCCCTCCAATTTGAACGAACGCGGCAAGCCGTCGTTAAGCCGCAGCGCCGACAGTGTCCTCGCGACGATCTCGCGAGGACACGTCTCATGGCCAACAAGCCTGAATATGTGGATCTGATCGGCGAGGCGACCCGCCAGCACCGGCGGCGCGCGCCGCAGCTGCACATCGTCGCCAAGCCCGAGGTCGAGGAGACCTCCAAGCTCAGCCGCTGGCCACCGGCGATGTTCAAGCAGTGGAAGATCGAGACGCTGATGCGGTGGAAGCCGTCGTCGTGGAATGTGAAGGGCTGGCTCTAGCCAGATTCTCCGTCATGCCCGGGCTTGTCCCGGGCATCCACGAACTTTCTTACCCAGACCAAGAACGTGGATGGCCGGGACAAGCCCGGCCATGACGAGTGCTGAGCTAACAACTCACATCACCAATAGCGGTACGGATAGTGCCAGCGATGCCAGCGGCAGATGCGGCGGGGGCCGTAATAGGTCCAGATGATCCGGCAGCGGCGCGGATAGTTATAATAGGGATAATAGCCGCCGTAATAATAGCGCCGGTGGAAGTGGCGATAGCCGTAATACGGACGATAGGTGCCGCCCCAGTGGCGATGGTAGCCGCCATGTCCGCCAAAGTGGTGGAAGCCGCCATAGCGATAGCCGCCACCGTGGAAGCCACCGAAGTGCCCTCCCCCGCCATGGAAGCCGCCGAAATGTCCGCCGCCGCCGTGGAAATGTCCACCGCCCCCGCCGCCATGGCGGACCTGGATCATCATGTCGTCGCTTGCAGCCTTCGCCGCGGGCAGCGCGGTCGGATTGATCGGCGTCATCGCTTCAGCGCGGCGCGCAAGTCCTGACGACAACATCAGAGCAGCAACCGCGGCGAGCCCGAGCAGGCGCAGCGAGCTTGTCCCGGGACGCATGATCCTCGGCATGGAATGTCTCCCTGAAACTGGACAGCGTCATCGCGGCGTCGTCGTCCCGCCGTCGCTGTTCATTTGCAGTCGCTCACGAGGTTAAACTAGAGTCGACGACGTGAATGCGCCATGAATGAACGACGCGCCGCGCAAGGCACGCTGCGTCACCAGAACGGCCCGTAGCCGAGCACGAAGGGCGCGGGCACAGCGTAAGGATAGGGACGGTAATAGACGGGCCGCGCGTAGTAGTGCGGATCAGGCCGCGGAGCGTAGCGGGCAGCATCGTATCGCACGTGCCGTCGCCCATCGAACACCGCGCGGCCCGCAGAGGCGTCCGGCAGCTTCGTCACCTTCTGCGCGACGGATGCGTGAGGCAGGCTTGCGGCGAGCCCGGCAGCAACGGTCAATGCGATCCATCTCGTCATGACGACCTCCGCCGGCAACATGAGAGGATCACGCGGCGGCCTGCAAGTCAAAAGCGGCCAATCTGGAACGCTGCACCTGAATCTGCCATGGATGAACAACCAGCCGTCAGCGACGTACGTATCTTCTGGTCGAGCTGATGCAGGAGATGGTCATGACACAGTTTCGAGCATTGCTGATATCGCGCCTGGCCATCGCAGCGAGCATTGCGCTTGGCGTCGTCCTTGGCGCGAGCTCGGCACTGGCCTCGCAAGGGCCGGGCGTCGAGAGCGGCACGGCAAGCCCGTTGACGCAGCTGGTGATGGCGATCCTGGTCTATGGCGTGTCCGCGCTGGTTGTCGGCGCCGGCCTGATCGGCGCGCTGCGCGGGCACTGAACCGGTATCAGCCGCGACGCCAGTAGCAGCTCATATGCGGCGTGATCACGGTGCCGCTGGGCCTGTGTTCCTGCACATAGGCAACGTTGCACTCGCGCACCGCATCGGGACCCGGATTGTAGCGCGGATAGACGCCGTCAGGGCTGTCATAGGGCGTGACGCGCAGGCGGGTCTGGGGCCGCTTCCGCGGCGGCGGGATGTCGTCGGGCGACACCGCCTGGGCCATGCGGACGACAGTGCCGGCCGTCTCTGCTTGGGCACTCATGCCGACTTGCGAAAACAACCCCATGCACAGTAGAGCCGCCGCTGTTTTTGCTCGCATTTTATCGCCCACCTGAACCACCCTCGACCGAGGCCCACTTGGCCCCCACGCTCCCCGTTTTGGCCGCGCCCGTCAACCTCACGCGCTTATAAAGCCGGATGCATCGCTGCGAAACCCGCGCTAAGAGGTGCGCATGTGGATGGACCTGAAAGCGCCCTCGCTGGCCGAGATGGAAGCTGCGGCGCACGACACTTTCGAGCGCCTGCCGGCGGAGTTTCGCGGGCTCTGCGAGGGCCTGATCATCCGCGTCGACGACTTCCCGACCGAGGAGGTGCTCGACGAGATGGACTGCGAGAGCGAGTTCGACCTGCTCGGCCTGTTCCAGGGCGTCGGCCTGCCCCAGCAGAGTCTTGGCGATGTGGCGCGGCTGCCGAACATGGTCTGGCTCTACCGCCGCCCGATCCTGGATTACTGGGCCGAGCACGACGAAAGCCTCGGCCATATCGTCCGTCACGTCCTGATCCACGAGATCGGCCACCATTTCGGTCTCTCGGACGACGACATGGCAGCGATCGAGGCGCAGGCCGAATAGGAAATCATCGATCGCGCGGCGATGGCGCAGGCAGAAGCATCGTCAGCCGATAGTCGGGCCAGCCCGCGAGCGATAGCGACACCTGCTGATAACGCCGCAGTCCCATGGTCGGATGATTGAACGCGCGTTCGCCGCCTTCGCGGGTCAGGACGCCCTGTGTGTCCCAGCAACGTTCGAAGTCCGCGCTTGCTAGTCTCAGCTCCTCCACGAGCCGGCGAATGTCCGGATCGTCGGAGTAGGCTGTCACCGCGGCACGGAACTCGGCGACGACGCGCTGCGCACGGGAGGCCCAGTCAAGGATCAGGCTTCGCGCCTCCGGCCTGAGGAAGATGTAGCGCAGCAGGTTCTTTTCACCGTCATCATCGAGCCATCCTGCAAACAAGCGCGACGCTTGCGCATTCCAGCGGCGGGCGCTCCATGTGCGATCGAGGATGTAGGCGGGACCATCGATTGCATCGACGCAGGCCAGGATCTCCCCGGGTGGATCGTCTCTGTGGCCCGGCCGCTCGGGATCGCGCTTGCCCGCGACTTCAAACAGATAAGCGCGCTCGGCAGGTGACAGGCGCAATCCGCGGGCGATGCGCGCAAGTGCCGAAGCAGAGACGGACACATCGCGCCCCTGCTCGATCCAGGTGTACCAGGTGACGCTCAAGCCGCAGAGCTGGGCGACCTCCTCGCGCCGGAGGCCGGGCGTGCGCCGCCGTGATCCCGCGGCGATGCCGAATTCCACCGGAGACTGACGCTCCCGGAGCGCCCGCAAGAATGCGCTGAGCGAGAGCGCCGGAGCGATCGGATCTGCTCGTTTCATGGTGGTTTTTATACCAGCATATCTTATGTTCTTAAACCGGTACCCGAGATGTGTTAGCTTCTTTGCCTCGGAGCGCTGTCACCGAGCAGAGGACCCACGGACATGGGCAAGCAATTCACCGGGATCGAACCCGAGCACAGGGCTTTCATCGAGCGGCAGAAGATCTTCTTCGTCGCGAGCGCCCCGCCGAAGGGGCGCATCAACGTCTCCCCCAAGGGCCTGTCGTCGTTCCTTGTTCTCGGAGAGAATGACGTCGCCTACCTGGATTGCACCGGCAGCGGCAGCGAGACCCGCGCCCACCTGATCGCATCGGATGACAAGCGCCTGACCATCATGTTCTGCGCCTTCGAAGGCCCGCCGGTGATCCTGCGGCTCTATGGCCAGGGCCGCTCGATCATGCGCGGCACGCCTGAATATGCCGAGCTCGCCCCTCGCTTCGAGGACATGGTGGGCGCCCGCCAGATCGTGCGTCTCTCGGTCGATCTCGTGCAGACGTCGTGCGGTATGGGCGTGCCACTATTCGACTACAAGCAAGAGCGTGGCAGCCTCATCCGTTACTGGACGGCCCAGGGCGTCAACAACTTACGAAAATACTGGGGCCTGAAGAACATGAAGAGCATCGACGGCCTGCCGACCGGCTTTGCCCCTGACAGCATGGCTCCGCCAAGCTGACTGGCAGATCAAGACTGCCGAATCCGGCCTAGGATTTATGCGCCAACCGGGCTAAACAGCCCTCCCCTGACTTCGAACCGGGAATCCCGAGATGGACAAGTTCACCACGCTGGAAGGCGTCGCGGCGCCGCTGAAGATCATCAATGTCGACACCGACATGATCATTCCGAAGCAGTACCTCAAGACCATCAAGCGCACCGGCCTTGGCAAGGGGCTCTTCTCCGAGCAGCGCTACAAGGACGACGGCAGCGAGAACCCGGATTTCGTCCTCAACCAATCAGCCTATCGCAACGCGAAGGTGCTGGTCGCCGGCGACAATTTCGGCTGCGGCTCGAGCCGCGAGCACGCGCCCTGGGCGCTGCTCGACTTCGGCATCCGCTGCGTGATCTCGACCTCGTTCGGCGACATCTTCTACAACAATTGCTTCAAGAACGGCATTCTGCCGATCCGCGTCTCCCAGGAAGACCTCGACAAGTTGTTCGACGACGCCGAACGCGGCGCCAACGCGACGCTGACGATCGACTTGCCCAACCAGGAGATCCGCGGCCCCGACGGCGGCAAGGTCAAGTTCGAGATCGACCCGTTCCGCAAGCACTGCCTGATCAACGGCCTCGACGACATCGGGCTGACGATGGAGAAGAAGTCCTCGATCGACAGCTATGAGGAGAAGCTCAAGCGCGAACGCGCCTGGGCCTGAGTTCAAGTCTCATTCGAGCCCCGGCGCTTGTCGCGCCGGGGCTTTTTCTTTGCCCTCGTTTTCCCGTATAGCTCGCCTCATGCTTCCCGAGATCGTCACCTTCTGGCATGGCCCGATGGACGCGCTACGCCAGACCTGCCTGCGCTCGCAGCTGGCGGCCGGCCACAAGGTCACGGTCTATAGTTTCGACACCATCCCGGGCCTCCCGGCGGGCGTCGAGAATGCGGACGCCGAAGCGATCCTGCCGCACGCCTTCTCCGAACGGTTGCGGCCGCCGCAGCCTGACGGCAGCTGGCGCGACTGGACCACGCTTCAGTTCAGCGACTTCTTCCGCATCAAGCTGATGGCGAAGAATCTCGGCCTCTGGCTCGACGCCGACGTGCTGCTGCTCAAACCCGTCGAGATCGATCCGGCAAAGCCATACTTTGCGTGGGAGCGATCCCGCCGGCTCGGCAACTCCGTGCTCTATCTGCCGCCCGACCACCATATCGTCGGCGCCTTCGAGAATCTGATGGCGCAGGAGGAGCTGACGCCGGAATGGCTGTCGCCGAGCCATCGCCTGAGCTTTGCGATACGGAAGCTGAGCGGCGGCTCGCAGCGTCTGTCCGACCTTCGCATCGCCATCTTCGGTCCGCCGGCACTGACCATCCTCGCCAAGCGTTCGGGCGATCTGCAAAAGGCGCTGCCGAAGCGATCGTTCTACGCGGTACATTCCGAGCCAAAGCTGTTCTTCGAGCCGTCGAGCTATCTCGGCATCGTCACCGATCCCAACGTGATCGGCCTGCACATCTCAGGCAAAGGCCGCTCGCTGCAGCCGCCGATTCCGGGCAGCCTGTTCGCCTGGGCGGTGGAGCGGTTCGGGTAGCGGCCACGCAGGCAGTGCGCTCCCTCTCCCGCTTGCTCCCCGCCAGGAGAGGGGGCACACCGCATTAGCGGATGCACCGCGCCCGTCACTGCAGCGGCGGATCGCCGCTGGTGCGCTTCTTGGCGAGGTCCATCTCGGTCACCGCGATCAGGATCTCGGCCCGGGTCTTCAGGTCAGGCGCTTCCAGCATGGCCTGCTTCTCGGCCGGGCCGTAGGGCGACATCATCGCCAGCGCATTGACCAGCGCCTCGTTGGGCGCGCTCTCGACGCCCTCCCAGTCGACCTTGAGATTGTTGGCCTTCAGAAACTCCGCCAGCGCCACCAGCAGCGCCTCGCGGTTGACCGCCTCCTCACCCAGCCGCGCCTTGAAATCGTCGGTGAAGGCGAAGAAATCGACCTTGCACTGCCGGTAGGGGGTCAGCACGTCGAGCTCCTCGATCACCTTGAAGCGGGCAACGCCGGTCAGCTCGAGGATGTAGCGGCCGTCGCCGGATTCGGCGAGCTGGGTGATGCGGCCGACGCAGCCGACGCGGAACAGCGCCGGCCTGTCGGAATTTTTCGGCGAATGCGCCACGTCGGGCTGGATCATGCCGATCAGGCGATGACCATCGCGGAAGCTGTCGTCGACCATCGCCAGATAGCGCGGCTCGAAGATGTTGAGCGGCATCTGGCCGCGCGGCAGCAGCAGCGCGCCCGGCAGCGGAAACACCGGAATGATTTCCGGCAGGTCGGCGGGGCCGCGATATTCGATGTTGATCGGCATCTCAGTCCCCGCCTGAATTGCGACCTGAGCTTATGAGAACAGGATGGTCGACAGCCGCTTGCGGCCCTCGACGGTGGCCTCGTCCGCACCGCCCCAGGCTTCGAAGAACTGCACCAGCTGCTTGCGGGCGCCGTCATCGTTCCATTTGCGGTCGCGCTTGACGATCGCGAGCAGCTGCTCGGTCGCGGCTGCCCGGTCGCCCTTCGCGTTCAGCGCGGTGGCTAGGTCGAAGCGCGCCTGATGATCGAGCGGGTTTGCGGCGACTTTCTGTTCCAGCTCGGCAATTGGACCGAGCTGCTTGGCCTGCTCGGCGAGATCGATCGCGGTCTGCACCGCCTTCACGGCCGGGTCGTTGCGCTTGGATTCCGGCACCATGGCCAGCGTCTGCTTGGCCTGCTCCATCGCGCCCGAAATGGCGTAGCATTTGGCGAGACCGGCAAGCGCGGGGATGTTGGTTGAATCATACTGCAGCACTTCGGCGTAGATCTGCGCGGCGGCAGCAGTGTCGCCCTCGGCGAGCACGGCCTCGGCCTCCTGCAGGATCTCGGCGATGTTGGGCTCGCCCGGCGCCGTGACGCCCTTGGTCAGCTTCTCGATGAAGGCGTTGACCTGGCTCTCCGGTACCGCGCCCATGAAGCCGTCGGCGGGCTGGCCGTTGACGAAGGCGATCACGGCCGGGATCGACTGGATGCCCATCTGGCCCGGGATCGCCGGATGCTGGTCGATGTTCATCTTGACCAGCTTGACCTTGCCCTTGGCCGCCTTGACGGCCTTTTCGAGCACGGGCGTGAGCTGCTTGCAGGGGCCGCACCATTCCGCCCAGAAGTCGATGAGCACCGGCTGGCGCTTCGATTCCTCGATGACGTCCTTCACGAAGGTTTGGGTGGTGGTGTCCTTGATCAGATCGGCCGCAGCCGGGGCCGCTCCGTTACCCTGGTCGATGATCGTCACGGGATCCCCTCGTCTGATGTCTGGAATGGCGGCTCTTTAGCACGTCGCCATCGTCTATGCTTCGTTTCAGGCCCTAAAATTGGGCCGGGCCGGCCGAATTTCAATCCGTCGCTGCCGATTCGGCAGTTCCGGGCCGTTTTGGGTCGATTCGGCCGCTCCAGGGCTCATATTGGGGCTCGGAATGCGCATCTATGCTGCCGGTAGCTGTTGCATTCGCCTCCCGCTTTTGGCATACGACAGCCGTTGCCGGCGCGTCACGCGACCGACACAGGATGCGGGTGTAGCTCAGTGGTAGAGCACGACCTTGCCAAGGTCGGGGTCGAGGGTTCGAGCCCCTTCGCCCGCTCCAATTTTTCCCAGCGCATCCAGCCAAGTCAGGTCAGGCCGTGGTTTTCCACGCTGCTGGCGGCTGGCGTGGGTGTCATACGACGATTTTGGTCATGGGCCCTTCTCCCGACGCTGCGACGTCGCGGCGCATCGGCGCGCGGGATTGATCTGAAGGCATCGCCTTTCGCCGAGGTGTATGACGTCGGTTCGGCACTGCACGATCGCGCCCCAGTCGTGTGCGACCAGGAGAGGCTAATAACTAAAAGTTGCCAAGTCGGCCCGCGATTAGTTGTAGTAGATTTCGCTTGCTCGCAGACGTAACAGAATTCGATAATATCCTCTTTTAGCAGGTGTTCACGCGGACCCAATGGAATTGTCGTTCCCGATAGAATTCATAGTTCACGGAACTGCCGTCTCACTTCAAGCAAAGCGAGCCGAGTCCAGGAATGAGTGGAAAGCGCGCGTCAAGACTGCAAGCACGGCGGTCATTCCTCAGCCGCATTTCGCCAGCCAAGAACCGATCGGAATCACCTTGTATTATTTGCCGGATGAGCCAATGAGTGGTGATATCGACAATATCGTAAAGCCAATTCTCGACGCCCTCTCAGCTCACATTTACGTCGATGATCAGCAAGTCGAAAGACTTGTTGTTCAGAAATTCGAACCGGGCATTCCGTTCGAGGTCGAAAATCCGACTGAGATGGTGGCGGCGGCCGTCAGCGGACCTCGTCCCGCGTTGTATGTGCGTCTCTCGAACAGGCCCCGCGGGGAGTTGCGATGACAGCTAGAATTTCAGAAGCCGAGTTCTTGCAAGGCCTCATTCCTCAACTCCGTTCGGAAGGCTATGAGGTATATCTGCATCCAACCGCTCCCGTTGTGCCGCCATTCCTTGCTGACTTACATCCCGACGCAATTGCGATCGGAAAAGACAAAAAGCTAGCTATCGAACTTGTTACATCGGAAAGTGCCCAACAGAAAAAGACGCGGGCTCTCGCGAACCTGATCAAAGATCATCCCGATTGGGAACTACGAGTTATTGTCGTGACGCCGGCGAGCCGCGATGGCGAACTTCAGGTGCAGTCTCGCGAGCAGATTCAAAACTTTCTCGACGAGATCAAACTGCTGCAGGACTCAGACCATGTTTCTGCGGCCTTCATACTTGGCTGGGCCACGTTTGAAGCGATCGCTCGACGGCTAATGACTGCAACATTTGAGAAGCCGCAGACGCCCGGTCGCATTGTGCAGCAGCTAGCGCAAGAGGGATATGTCACGCCATCCGAAGGTGACTTCCTCCGGATTCTTGCGGCGAAACGTAACGCATTAATTCACGGGAATCTTCACGATTTGCCTCAAAAGGGAGAGGTCGAGTTCTTCCGTGCAATATCGGAGAGACTTGCGGACGAACCCGCAGCCGCCTAGCGGGATGGCCAGAATCCATGCGCGGATACTTGCATTCCGGCGGATTGAGACCAGACCGCTTCGTCTGGTAGGTAAGTTAAACACGTAATGACAATCTTGGTCACCGGCAGCGCTGGCCACCTCGGCGAAGCCATTCTTCGCACGCTCCGGCGTCGCGGCTCCCCGGCGCGTGGGATCGACCTCAAGCCGTCGCCGTTCACCGATGCCGTCGGCTCGATCATCGATCGCACCTTCGTCCGGGAGCAGATGGACGGCGTCACGGCCGTGATCCACACCGCGACGCTGCACAAGCCGCATGTAGCGACCCACGGCAAGCAGGCCTTTGTCGACACCAACGTCACCGCGACGCTCAATCTGCTCGAGGCGGCGCTGGCGGCCGGTGTGAAGAGCTTTGTCCTCACCAGCACCACCAGCGCGTTCGGCGCGCAGCTCCGGCCCGAGGCGGGACAGGCGGTGTGGGTCACCGAGGAGCTGGCGTCGGTGCCGAAGAACATCTACGGCACCACGAAACTGATGGCGGAAAATCTGTGCGAGCTGTTCTTTCGCGAGAGCAGCCTGCCGGTGGTCATCCTGCGGACCTCGCGGTTCTTTCCTGAAGCTGACGACGATCCTGCGATGCGGTCGGCCTACGCACTGGACAACGCGCAGGCCAACGAGCTGCTCTATCGACGGCTGGATATAGCGGACGCGGTCAGCGCCCATCTGATCGCGGTCCCGCGTGCGCCCGCGATCGGCTTCGGCCGTTACATCGTCTCGGCGACCAGTCCGTTCTCGCAACATCAGCTCGCCGCGCTCGCCCGCAATGCTGCCGATGTCGTGCGCGAGCTCTACCCGGATTGCGCCGAGCTCTATGCCGCGCGCGGCTGGCGACTGTTCCCCGGGATCGACCGCGTCTATGTCAACGCGCGCGCGCGGCGCGAGCTCGGATGGCATCCCGAATTCGATTTCGCCCATGTGCTGCGCAGCTTGCGCGCCGGCTCGGATTTCCGCAGCGCCCTGGCGCGCGAGGTGGGATCGAAGGGCTATCACGACACGCCGTTTGACGACGGGCCGTACCCGGTCGTGAAATAGTCGCCGGTTTTGCCAAATCGCACGATGTTTCAGACCCTGTGGCTGGCGTCACCGTGCGCGAACCGGCACCTCGCCGTTCTACTGCGCCTGGGGTTTGTTTTCGCAGCCTTGTATCGGTCGGCTTGCTTCGCTGCTCGCAAAAGAGGCGGCGCCATCCCGATTCCGCGTTGCAGCGAGAACGTTGTCGTCGCCGCCTGCGAGGATGTGAGGAACATCCGTCTCAATTTGATTGAGCGCAACTGCCGCGCACGCGACGCGCTTCTCACGGCCCGCAGATGTGCTAACCTTTTTGCGTCTGCCTCGCGGGCAGACTTCGAACTTCGCCTACTCACACAGCAAAACAAGAATGTGCAGCCCCGATGGCTGCCTTAGGGGAGTGACGCGATGAAATCGATCATCCATCGATCCGTGTTGGCGCTTGCAGCGGTTGCCCTTCTTGCCGGGACCAGCGTTGCCAGCGCACAACAACAGCAGGACAAGAACCGGGCGCTGAAGAAGTACGAATCCGGCACCAAGGAATTCTGGACCCATCCGCCGGACGACTGGTTCCTCGGCGACGAAACCGAAGCGCAGAAGGGCCTTGCGCCGCCCTCGGGTCCGCCGACCGGCGCCTCCGACGCCGAGCTCGCCAACATCGTCAAGAAGGTGAAACTGCCGCCGGGCTTCAAGATGGAGGTCTACGCCTCCGGCGTGCTGGCGGCGCGGCAGATGGCCTGGGGTGACAAGGGTACGCTGTTCGTCGGCTCGTTCGGCCTCGGCAACGTCTACGCCATCAAGGACAATGGCGGGAAGAAAGAGGTCAAGACCATCCTCAAGGGCCTGAACATGCCCACGGGTCTCGCCGTCAAGGACGGCGCGCTCTACGTCATCGCGGTCGACAAGCTGATCCGCTACGACGACATCGAGAACAAGCTCGACAATCCCGGCGAGGGCAAGGTTGTCTACGACGACATGCCGTCCTATGCCGCGCATGGCTGGAAGTACATCGCCGTCGACAAGGATGGCTGGTTCTACATTCCGTTCGGACCGCCCTTCAACGTCGGCATTCCGCCGACCAGCGTCTCGCAGATCCGGCGCGTCGATCCCAAGACCGGCAATGCCGAAATCTGGGCGCTCGGCGTTCGCAACTCGGTCGGCGGCGACGTCGATCCGCGCACCGGCAAGTACTGGTTCACCGAGAATGCCCGCGACTGGGTCAGCGATGACCTGCCCTCGGACAAGCTGAACATGATCAACAAGATCGGCGAGCATTTCGGCTATCCCTACTGCCACCAGGGCGACCTTCCCGATCCGAAGTTCGCGATGGGGCACAAGTGCTCCGAGTTCACGCCGCCCGTGCTGAACCTCGGCGCCCACGTCGCTCCGCTCGGCATGAAGTTCTATACCGGCGACCAGTTCCCCGCCGAGTACAAGAACAACATCCTGATCGCCGAGCACGGCTCCTGGAACAGGCATAAGTACCAGGGCGCCCGCATCATGCGCGTGATCGTCGGGCCCGATGGCAAGAATGCCAAGCAGGAAGTGTTCGCCTCCGGCTGGCTCGAGGGTGACCAGGGTTATCTCGGCCGCCCCGATGACATCGTTCTGGCCAAGGACGGTTCGATCCTCGTCGCCGACGACTGGGCCGGCGCGATCTACCGCATCAGCTACAGCAAGAAGTAGCGCGACCTGACCAAGAGGCTGCGGTGGCCTCGAAAGGCGCCGCAGCCTCTTTCGTTTCAGAGTCTCAACCCGTCGTTCCGGATTGCGCGTCAGCGCAAGTCCGGAACCCATAACCCCGACTCGTGGTTATGGATTCTCTGATACGCAATTGCGCATCATAGCTCGTGCTCCGCACGCCCGGAATGACGCGCTCGATAGATCGGAATTGTCCTCATGCGCCGTCAGTATTCTTTGTACGCAATCGGCGCGCTCTCGCTCGCTGCGATCGCATTCGTCCCCGCCAGCGCCGCCGACAACGCCGCCGTCCAGGAGAAGGCGGCCGTCTGCTCCGGCTGTCACGGCGAGAACGGCATCTCGCAGACCGAGAACATTCCCTCGCTGGCCGGCCAGCCCGATCAGTTCCTGCAATGGCAGCTCGTGTTCTTCCGCGCCGGCTCGCGCAAGAACGAGCAGATGCAGCCAATCGCAGAGGAGATCACCAACGAGGACGTCCGCAGCCTCGGCGCCTATTTCGCGGCGATGACGCCGCCGAAGGCCGCCGAGGACAAGGATCCGGATATGTCGAAGAAAGGCGCGCAAGTTGCCGTCGGCCGCCGCTGCGCCTCATGTCACACGGACAGCTTTGCCGGCACCAAAGCCGTCGCGCGGCTTGCAGGTCAGCGCGAGGAATATCTGGTCAAGGCGCTGCACGACTACAAAGCGGGCCAGCGCGTCGGCGGCGGCGTCGCCGCGATGGCCGACGTCGCCTATCACATGAGCGACGAGGAAATCACGGCAGTGGCGCATTATCTGGCGTATTTCAACTAGCGCCGGGCTGTTGCGGCAAACTCACTCGTCCCGGCGAAGGCCGGGACCCAAAGCCACAGAAAGTAACTCGGCGAAGGCTCGGCGTTCACCAGCGCATGCCGCGGTAATCTTCGATAGATCACGCGGTCCCGGCCTTCGCCGGGACGACACCGAATGTGTGGCTGCTACCTACCCCGCACGCTGCTTCTCATACGCCTTCAGATGCGTATACGCGATGCGCAGCTTCGGCACCGGCACCTTGGCCGCGTCGGCGCGCGCGATGAGGTCGCCGATCACGTGATCGGCTTCGACCGGCAAGCCCGCCTTGATGTCGCGGAACATCGAGGCCGTCATCGGCGAGCCCTCGGTGGTGAGATTGCCCTTGACCCGCTCGAAGAACGGACCGCCCGGCGGATAGCCTGATGCCGTCGCGATCGCGCTGGTCTCGTCCAGCATGCCGAGCAGAAAATCCCGGCCGCCGGGCGCGGCGAGGATGTTGCCGACCGAGGTGCGCATCAGGCTGGTGCTCGCCGCGAGCGAAGACAGGAATACCCACTTCTCCCACATGTCCTGCAAAATGTTCGGGCTGGCCGTGGCACCCTTGATGCCGCTCTTGAAGGTCTCGTCGATCGCCTTGACACGATCCGACATCGTGCCGTCGCGCTCGCCGTAATTGATCGACTGCATCGGTTGCAGCTGCACCACTTCGCGCTTCTCGTTCAAGGTTGCGGCGATGGCGCAGAGACCGCCGAGCACGCGCTCCTTGCCGAATTTTGCATCGAGGATGTCGAGATGCTTCATGCCGTTGAGCATCGGGATGATCGCAGTGTTCGAGCCCACCGCCGGCGCAAACGACGTAATGGCATCATCGAGGTCGAACGCCTTGCAGCTGAGCAGCACGACGTCGAACTTGTCCTTGATCGCGTCGGCCTGCACGGTCGGCGGATTCTTCAAGGTGACATCACCATTGGGGCTCTTGATGACGAGGCCCGCACTTGCGAGCTCGCTGGCGCGCCTGGTGCGGACCAGGAAGGTGACGTCGCGGCCGGCCTGCAACAGCCTGCCACCAAAATAGCCGCCGATGGCGCCGGCGCCGACCACGAGGATGTGCATTGTAGAGCTCCGCTTTTGCTATTGGCGCGAATGGCGAGTAGGGAGTAGCGAATAGTAAGCGCGATTTCCACTCGCCTATTCGCTACTCGCCATTCGCGCGCTTCACTTTCCCGACACCATCTCCTCGACCTCGCGCAGCTGCTCCTTGCCGAAGAACATCTCGTTACCGACGAAAAAGGTCGGCGAGCCGAAGGCGCCGCGGGCGACCGCCTCCTCGGTATTCTTGATCAGCTTGCCCTTCACCTCGGGCTCCTGGGCGCGGGCGAACAGCTTTTGAGCATCAAGGCCCGAAGACGCCAGCGCCTTCGCCGCGATTTCGGGATCATCCATCTTCTTCGGCTCGCGCCACATATGATGGAAGGCGGCGTCGACATATTTCTCGAACACGCCCTCGAGCTGCGCTGCGATCGCGGTGCGCATCAGGTTCAACGTGTTGACGGGAAAGTGGGGGTTGAAGACGTAAGGCTCGACCTTGAAGCGCTTGATGAAGCGCTCGGTCTCGACGGCCTGAAATTCGCGCTTGTTCTTGATGCCGGCCAGCGTCTCCGCCGGCGATCTGTTGTTTGTCGACTTGAAGATGCCGCCGAGAAGGATCGGCACATATTCGAACTTGACGCCGATCCGCTGCTCGATCGCGGGGATCGCGAGATGGCTGAGATAGGCGTTCGGGCTGCCGAAGTCGAACAGGAATTGCGGGGCTGTGCGGGTCAATCTCGTTCTCCCTGACTTTGGCTCTTTGACCTGGCTCTTCGATCTGGCTTTGCTCCATTGTGGCGCAGGGCGCGCCACAGGTCCACCGTTTAATGACGGTCATAATATCTTGCTGATCAGCCCAGACGTTGGATTGCCCCCTTGCGCCACACCAGGAGGTAATAGCCCATCTGCAAGAGGAACATGGCGCAGAACACGATCGGATAGGCGGCCCATACGCCCTGGAGGCCGATCGCGCGGCTGAGGATCACCGCCGACGGCAGCTCGATCGCGACAATGGCGAAGATCGACAGCAGCATCGGCGTCAGCGCCACGCCCGCCGCGCGCATCGCGCCGGAGAACGTGGTCGCAAGTCCGAACGGCACCGAGCTCCACAAGGCGACGAAGAGGAGGCCCTTCGCCACGTCGAGCACGGCGCCGTCGGTGATGAAAATGCCGAGCACGGCGCGCGGCACCATATAGATCAGCGCCACCAGCCCGCCGGTCAGCACGAGATTGAACGCAAGACCGGTGCGGACGATGCCGTCGAGCCGCGCCCGGTCGCCGCCGCCGACGGCCTGCGCGCCGAGGATCGAGACCGCGATCGAAATCGACATGGCCGTGAACTGCGTGTAGCCCATCACCTGGTTCACGGCGCCATACGCAGCGGTCGCATCGGATCCAAAGCCGTTGACGAGCCCGAGCAAGACCAGTTCGGCGATGGCCATGACCACCATGCCGATGGCGCTCGGCAGGCCGATGCCGAGGATCTGTCCGATCACGGCGCGATTGAGCCTGACATGGCGCAGCAGTGCCGCGTCCGGCGCAAGCGCGTGCTTCTTTCGCGGCAGATAGGCGCCCAGCACCATCAGCGTCACTGCGTTGGAGATCGCGGCGGCCCAAGCCGGGCTGGTGATGCCGATGTCGAGGTGGATCAGCATCGGTGTCAGGATCAAGCCGATCGTGGTCGACAACGCCAGCGCCAGCAGCGGTGTCACGGCATCACCGACGCCGCGGATCATCGCCGTCATCAGCAGGAAGGTGAAGCCGAGGGGCATCGTCAGCAGCATGACCCGCGCATAAGCGCTGGCAGGAGCGAGAATGTCCGCAGGCGTTGCGAGCGCCATCATCAATTGCCGGCTGAGCAGACCACCCACCAGTCCCACTGATATCGAGAGCAGCAGGCCGACCGCGAGGGTCGTGCCGGCGACCATCTTGATCCTGTCGTGCTTGCCCGCGCCGAAGGCCTGGCCGATCAGCACGGTGGCGCCGGTGCTGAGGCCCATGACGAAGGCGAACAGGAAGAAGAACACCGGGAAGAACGTCGAGACCGCGGCGAGCGCGTCAACGCCCATCATCTGGCCGAGATAGACGTTGCTGACGGTTCCGAACAGCGATTGCAGCGCGTTGCTCAGCATCAGCGGCGCGAGGAAGCGCAGGAAAGTTTGCCAGAGCGGTTTTGGAGTAGACATGGATGGGCCTTTCGTCAGGGCGAGCAAAACCGTTGCCGCGCAACGCGCGGCTCGGCCGTCGATGGGGTGGTTGGAGAGCGGCGCGCGGCTTACGCGCGGTCGCTGTAAGCGAGCTTGACGATGTGGTCGCGGATGTCGGCCGGCCAGTCGGCAATCAGTCCGGTGAAGCGGCGCCGGTCATCGGCGAACAGCGCGCGCGAAGCTTCCTCGAACTGCGCGAGGTTGCCGGCCATGGTCGACATGAAGTGATAGGCCGCTTCGCGCGCCTGCCGCTCGCGGTCCTTGTCACCGCTCGCGCGCCTCGCCTCTTCGACCAGCTTTCGCAGCGCGACCGATGCGCCGCCGGGCTGCGCATTGAGCCATTCCCAATGCCGCGGCAGCAGCGTCACCTCGCGCGCGACCACGCCAAGCTTCGGCCGGCCGCGCCCGCGCGGCTCGGCCGGCGGCTCGGTCTCCTCGACCGGCGGCGGAATCTGCTTCGCCAGCCGCGCCAGCACCTCGCGATCCCCGCCGCGCAGATCGAAGTCGATCGATCGGCCCGTGGCGTCCGAGAAGATGATGATGGCCTCGTCCGGCCGCGGCGCGATCCGCTTGACGACCAGCGCGACTTCTCCAGCCGGCCCGGACACCAGGCGACGCTGCCCCTGGAAGGCGGTGAAAGTCCTCAGCATTGAAATCATTGCCATATTGACTGCGATGGCCGCTTTAATACCCGGGTAAATAGCCGCCGTCAATATACCCGGGTGAAAATATCCGGCCGGCCGGCTCGACATTGTGTTCCCGGGCTGGCAGGTACACGGCCGAGACCACCCGGCCCCAAGGATTTCGCGATGCTGACCGTCCACCATCTCAACAATTCGCGTTCGCAGCGGGTGCTGTGGCTGCTCGAGGAGTTGGGCGTGCCCTACGAGATCGTGCGCTATCAACGCCAGCCCGACATGCGCGCGCCCAAGGAGCTGCGCGCGATCCATCCGCTCGGCAAGTCGCCAGTCATCACCGACAACGGCAACACCATCGCCGAGTCGGGTGCGATCATCGATTATCTCGTTGCGACCTACGGCAACGGCCGGCTGATCCCGCCGCCGAACACACCGGAGCGGCTGCGCTTCACCTATTGGCTGCATTATGCGGAAGGGTCCGCGATGTCGCCGCTGCTGCTAAAGCTGCTGTTCACACTGATGCCGAAGCGTGCACCGGCGCTGCTGCGTCCGCTGGTGCGCAAGGTCTCGAACCAGGCACTGACCACGCTGGTCAATCCGCAGCTCAAGCAGCACATGGATTATTGGGAAGGCGAGCTCGGCAAAAGCGAGTGGTTCGCCGGCAGCGAGTTCACCGCCGCCGATATCCAGATGAGCTTCCCGCTGGAAGCCGCGCAAGCGCGCGGCGGGCTCGAGCAGGGCCATCCCAGGGCGATGGCGTTCCTGGAGCGCATCCATGCGCGGCCGGCCTATGCGCGGGCGCTGGAAAAGGGCGGGCCTTATCAGGTAGGGCGGTAAGTCTCTTTCCCGTCATTTCCGGGCCGGTGCGCAGCACCGAACTATGGTGCGCAATTGCGCACCTGAGAATCTCGAGGTTCCGGGTTCACGCTTCGCGTGCCCCGGAACGACAGCAACTCACTGATCCGCGTGCAACACCCGCCCGCGTGTCTCCGGCAGTGCGAACGCCGCGATGAAGAACACCGCGTAAGCCACCACCGCGAAGATCGCGATCGCATTGGCCAGCGACGTCGTCGCCGAGAGCGCGCCGACGAGGAACGGAAACAGCGCGCCGATGCCGCGGCCGAAATTGTAGCAGAAGCCCTGGCCCGAGCCGCGCAGGCGCGTCGGATAGAGCTCGGTCAAGAACGCGCCAACCCCCGAGAAATAGCCCGAGGCGAAGAAGCCAAGCGGGAAGCCCAGCACCCACAGGATCTCGTTGATGAGCGGCAGCTGCGTGTAGAGCAGCACCACGGCGATCGCGCCGATCGAGAAGATCAGGAACAAATTGCGCCGTCCGATTCGGTCGGCAAGCCAGGCGCCGACCAGATAGCCGACGAACGAGCCGATGATCAGCGTCGAGAGATAGCCGGTCGAGCCGACGATCGACAGATGCCGCTCCTTGGTCAGGAACTGCGGCACCCAGAAAGTGATGGCGTAATAGCCGCCCTGGCAGCCCGTCGCCATCAGCGATGCCAGCACCGTTGTCTTCACGATCGGAAAGGTGAAGATCTCCCACAGCTTGGGATGACTGCCCGTTTCCGCGTGCTTGGCGCGTGCGGCGGCCGCGATCTCCGGCTCAGTGACGGAGCGGCGGATATAGAACACCAGCAGCGCCGGCAGCGCCCCGATCACGAACATCCAGCGCCACGCCGTCTCTGCCGGCATCAGCGAAAACAGGATCGCCTGCGAGAGCACGGCAAGGCCCCAACCGACGGCCCAGCCCGACTGCACCGAGCCGACGGCGCGTCCGCGATATTGCGGCCGGATCGCCTCGCCCATCAGCACGGCGCCGGCGGCCCATTCGCCGCCGAAGCCGAGGCCGAGCACGGCGCGCGCGATCAGGAGTTGCTCGAAATTCTGCACGATTGCGCAAACCAGCGAGAAGAACGAAAACCAGATGATGGTGATCTGGAGCGTCCTGACCCGGCCGATATGGTCGGACAGATAGCCGCCGAGCCAGCCGCCGATGGCGGAGGCGAGCAGCGTCACCGTGCCGGCAAGGCCGGCTGAGGCCGCATCGACCTTCCACAGCGCGATGATGGTGCCGATCACCAGCGGGTAGATCATGAAGTCCATGCCGTCGAGCGCCCAGCCGGCTGCGCAGGCCCAGAAGGTGCGGCGCTCGGCGACGTTCATGTCGCGATAGAAAGCAAGAAGGCTGGTGTCCTCGATCTCGGCGCGCTCGATGCGCTGGAGCGGAGCGGCTGTTGTCATGTGCGTTTCCCCGGCAAATTCTTTTGATTGGCCGGTGGTAGCACGCGCGGCGGCCGGCGCAAGCCGGCGCGCGCCGTTGTGCCATGCGGGAGCGGGTTACTGTCCAGCGGCTTCCGCACCGCGCGTGCGCGGATCGGGCGCCCCGAGGGGGCCGTTCGGCGTCACGGCAATCGAATTGGCCGATGTCTGTCCCATCGGCTCGACAATGGGATGGTCCATCGCCTTCAGCTCGGCCAGCACGTCGTCGGGGAAGCCGCGCTCGATGCGCACTTCATCCGGAAGCCATTGATGATGCAGCCGCGGCGCCGCCACGGCGGCCGCGACGTCCATCCTGTAGTCGAGCACATTCACGATGACCTGGAGCACGGTCGAGATGATGCGGCTGCCGCCCGGCGAGCCCGTCACCAGCACCGGCTTGCCGTCCTTCAGCACGATGGTCGGCGACATCGAGGACAACGGCCGCTTTCCGGGCCCGGGTAAATTGGCCTCATAGCCAACGAGACCGTAGGCGTTGGAAGCGCCGACGGCAGCAGTGAAATCGTCGAGCTCGTTGTTGAGCAGCACGCCGGTGCCGTCGGCAACGAGGCCGATGCCGTAGCTGAAGTTCAGCGTGTAGGTGTTGCTGACGGCGTTGCCACGGCTGTCGACGACGGAGTAGTGCGTGGTGTTGCTGCCCTCGCGCGGCGAGGCCGCGCTCGCAATAAGGTCCCTGGACGGCGTGGCGTGCTCGGTGGAGATGCCGGTGCGGAGCTTGGCAGCGTAGTCCTTCGCAATGAGCGTATCGATCGGCGCGTTGACAAAGGCCGGATCGCCGAGATAGCGCGCGCGATCGGCATAGGCGCGCTTCATGGCCTCGATCAGGAGATGCAGCGATGCTGGCGAGCCCTGCTTGAGATCCGCCAGCTGAAAGCCTTCGAGGATGTTGAGCGTCTCGACCAGCACCACGCCGCCGGAGGACGGCAGCGGCATCGAGACGATGTCGTAGCCGCGATAGGTGCCGTGCACCGGGGTGCGGATCGCCGGCTGATAGGCCTTCAGATCGGCCGGCGTCATGATGCCGCCGGCGTCGGAGACGGCCTTGGCGATCTTCTCCGCCACCGGACCCTCGTAGAATCCGCGCACACCTTGGGCCGCGATGCTCGCCAGCGTGTCGGCGAGGTCGCGCTGCACCAGCCTGTCGCCTTCGCCAAGCGGCGTGCCATCAGGCTTTGCGAAAATCCTGGCTGACGATGGAAAGCGTGCCAGTCGCGGATACCAACCCGGCAGCGTGTCGGCCATGTCGTCGGTGACGACAAATCCATCGCGGGCGAGTGTGATCGCAGGTTGGAGCAATTGCGCGAGCGTGAATTGTCCGGAGCCGTATTTTTCCAGCGCCAGCGCCAGGCCTGCGACAGTGCCGGGCACACCGATGCCGAGCCCGGAATCGCGCGACTTGGCGGCATCAGGCTTGCCGTCGGGCCCGAGGAAAATCTGCGCCGTCGTCGCCGCAGGTGCGGTCTCGCGATAGTCGATCGCGACGTCCTCATTGCGTTCGGCGGAATGGATCACCATGAAGCCGCCACCGCCGATATTGCCGGCGCGCGGATACGTCACCGCCATCGCAAAGCCGGTGGCGACGGCCGCGTCGACGGCATTGCCGCCGCGCCGCAAGATGTCGGCGCCGACCTGCGCCGAGATCTTCTCTTGTGCCACCACCATGCCATGCTCGGCGGGGATGGCGTGCACGGCGTCCAGCGCGGGCGGCACATACGCTCGCCGCGCATCCTGAGCGGTTGCCGCTGCAAGTCCAAACGCCAGAGTGGCGATCAGCGCGAAAAAAGCACGTCGTGTCGAAAATGGCGCCATCATCAAATTTCCGCCAAGGCTTCAGGCCAGTTCTAACGCGTCGCAACAATGCTATACGGTTTGCGCCAAGAGCGGCAAAACTGTTTTGTGATGAGGACTGCGTGACGACGACGACCGCCCCCGATGCGCGCCTAGCCGGCGCCCTGCGAACCTATCCGCCGCGCGCCGCCGTCATCAGCTGGATCTTCTTCGATTGGGCCGCGCAGCCCTATTTCACGCTGATCACGACCTTCGTGTTCGCGCCCTATTTCGCCACCAACGTCGCGCCGGATCCTGCCACGGGGCAGTCGTTGTGGGGCTTTGCGATGGCAGCAGCTGGCCTGGCTATTGCGCTGTTGTCCCCGGTGCTTGGCGCCATCGCGGATGCCTCCGGCCGCCGCAAGCCGTGGATCGCCGCGTTCGGCGCAGTTCTGGTGGTGGCGTCGTGCGCGCTGTGGATCGGCAAGCCCGGCGATCACGCCATCATTCCGCCGTTGCTCATTGCGGTTGCGCTTGCCAGCGTCGGCGCGGAATTCGCCACCGTGTTCAACAATGCCATGATGCCGACGCTGGTGCCGCCAGACCGCATCGGCCGACTCTCCGGTACCGGCTGGGCTACCGGTTACATCGGCGGCATCGTCAGCCTGATTATCGTGCTCGGCTTCTTCGCCGCCAACCCCGAGACCGGCCGCACGCTGCTCGGCTTCACGCCGCTGTTCGGGCTCGATCCCGTCACCCATGAAGGCGATCGTGCTGCGGGACCATTGACCGGGCTCTGGTTCATCGTTTTCGTAACGCCGATGTTCTTGTTCACGCCGGATTATCCGGCGAAGCGCCCGGTGCGCGAGGCGCTGTACGAAGGACTAGCTGATCTCAAGCAATCGCTGCAGGATCTGCCGCAGCAGAAATCGCTCGCCGCGTTTCTGCTTGCCAACATGATCTACACGGATGGTCTCGTCTCGCTGTTCGCCTTCGGTGGCATCTATGCGGCCGGCACCTTTGGCTGGCACACGATCCAGATCGGCACGTTCGGCATCATTCTCGCCATCGCCGGCACCTTTGGTGCCTGGCTTGGCGGCAAGCTCGATGACTACCTTGGTCCGAAGCGCGTCATCGCCGGCAGCATGTTGATCCTGCTGCTTTCGGTCGCGGCGATCCTGCTGGTGGACAAGGACAGTGTGTTGTTCGTCAGGGTCGCGCCGCCGGTGCCGGGCGGGCCATTGTTCGGCGCCGCCGCCGAGCGTGCCTATATCGTGCTCGGCTGCCTGATCGGCGCGGCCGGCGGTCCGCTTCAAGCGGCCTCGCGCACGCTGCTGATCCGCCTCGCGCCGAAGGATCGTATCGCGCAGTATTTTGGCCTGTTCGCGCTGACCGGGAAGGTGACGTCCTTCATCGGCCCGCTGCTGATCGGCGTGATCACCGCGGCCACCGCCAGCCAGAAGGCCGGCATGGCCGTGCTGGTCGTGTTTTTCGTGACGGGATTCGCGTTGTTGATGCGGGTGAAAGAGTAGCCAAGCTACGCGATCTCAGCGCCGTCATTGCGAGAAGCGAAGCGACGAAGCAATCCAGACCCTCTCTGTGGAAACAGACTGGATTGCGTCGCTTCGCTCGCAATGACGAGTTGATAGATCAGTGCCGGAAGTGCCTCGTCCCCGTGAACACCATGGCGATGCCATGCTCGTCGGCGGCCTTGATCACCTCGTCATCGCGCATGGAGCCGCCGGGCTGCACCACCGCGGTGGCGCCGGCCTCGATACAGGCGAGCATGCCGTCGGCGAACGGGAAGAACGCATCCGACGCCACCACCGAGCCCTTGGTCAGCGGCTCCGCCAGCTTCAGCTCGTTGGCCGCATCCAGCGCCTTGCGTGCCGCGATCCGGGCTGAATCGACACGGCTCATCTGACCCGCGCCGATGCCGACGGTGGCGAGATCCTTGGCGTAGATGATGGTGTTGGACTTGACGTGCTTTGCCACCCGGAAAGCGAACTTCAGGTCGCGCATTTCGGCTTCGGTCGGCGCGCGCTTGGTGACGACCTTGAACGTCATGTCGTCGACCACGGCGTTGTCGCGGCTCTGCACCAGAAGCCCGCCGGCCACCGTCTTCGCCGTGAGGCCCGGCGCGCGGGGATCGGGCAGGCTGCCTGCGAGCAGCAGGCGCAGGTTTTTCTTGCCGCCGATGATGGCGATCGCCTCTTCGCTGGCGTCAGGCGCGATGATGACCTCGGTGAACATCTTCGTGATCTCGCGCGCGGTGTCGGCATCGAGCGGCCGGTTCATCGCGATGATGCCGCCGAAGGCGGAGGTGGAATCGCAGGCCAGCGCCTTGCGATAGGCCTCGACGAGGTTCGCGCCTTCAGCGACGCCGCAAGGGTTGGCGTGCTTGACGATGACGCAGGCCGCGGTGCGCTTGGTGTCGAACTCGCCGATGCACTCATAGGCCGCGTCGGTGTCGTTGATGTTGTTGTAGGAGAGCTCCTTGCCCCGGAGCTGCCGCGCGGTCGAAACGCCCGGGCGCTTGTCGGGCGTCGCGTAAAACGCCGCGGTCTGGTGCGGGTTCTCGCCGTAGCGCAGCGACTGGATCAACTTGCCGCCAAAGGCGCGGAAGTCGGGTGCGTCAATCTCGAGCTGCCGGTTGAACCAGTTGGAAATGGCGGCGTCATAGGCCGCGGTGCGAGCATAGGCCTTTGCCGCAAGCCGCCGGCGCAGCTTCAGCGTGGTCGCGCCGTTGTTGGCAGCGAGCTCGTCGAGAACGGCCTTGTAGTCGTCGGCCTCGACCACGACCGCGACGTCGTCATGGTTCTTCGCGGCGGCGCGGATCATCGCGGGGCCGCCGATGTCGATATTCTCGATGCAATCCTCGAAGCCGGCGCCTTTGTCGACGGTGGCCTCGAACGGATAGAGGTTGACGACGAGGAGATCGATCGGCGCGATGCCGTGCGCCTTCATCGCCTCGGCATGTTCCTTGTTGTCGCGAATTGCGAGCAGGCCGCCATGCACCTTCGGATGCAGCGTCTTGACGCGGCCATCCATCATCTCGGGGAAGCCGGTGAGGTCCGAGACATCCTTCACCTTGAGGCCGGCCGCGGCGATCGCCTTTGCGGTGCCGCCAGTCGAGACCAGCTCGACGTCATGCGCGGCAAGCGCCTTGGCGAACTCGATCAGGCCCGATTTGTCGGAGACGGAGAGCAGGGCGCGGGTGACGCGACGGGGACGGTCAGTCATGAGCAAGATCCTCTGTTCAGGGAGTGTCTATGCCCAGGCGCGCGGCGGATTATGTGTCGCGCTTCCCGATGGTGCTCCATCCAAGGTCGCCAGTCGCGCGAACGAGCGCTCGATAGCAGCTTTTGGCCGTTTTCACAACGCCGAGATGGGGCCGAATCGAGCGCGTCTACAGCGGAAGTTCCGGCTCGCGCCGTGCGTTGCGGCGGGCATTGGTGACCGCGGGCGAGGCGGTGGAGCGCACAAAGCTCCAGCGGATCGTGGGCGCCTGGCGGGCATCCTGGCGGATCACGATCTGGGCGGTGCGACGCGGGCCGTCATTGCCGGCCAGGAACACGCTGTCCTCGAGCTCGACCTTGTCGTCCAGCGCCTCGAAGGTCCAGACGTCGCGGTTCGGCAGCACCAGCATGACGCCGCGCGCATCCGACAGCCGGCTCGCTTTCACCGCGGGATGCAGATGAAAGCGCAGCGCGAAATCGGCGTCAGCGCCCTTGAGCCGCGCGCCTTGCGGCGGCGACAGCGTGTCCTCGCCGTCGATCCGCGTGCCGTCATTGGCGACCATCAGCACGCGCCGATGGATCACGCCGAACTTGGCGAGATAGCCATTATGCGAGGTCGTCAGCAGCGTGCCGCCCTCGACGACCTCGCGATAGCTCTCGACCTCATGAGGGCCGCTGATGATCGGCGCGCCGTGCAGCAGCCGCTTCATCGCCGACATCTCGACGAATTGGCAGGACGAGGTGTCGTGATAAGTCAGCGTCGAATGCGCCGCGGTGCCGCGCGCAAACGGCCGCCAATTGTCGCGGCCTGTGGTCGGCATGCCGCAATTGGTGACGATGCGGCTGATGCCTGAGGACAGTTCGAACGACAGGCAACCGGCATGCGCGTCGTGGCTGACGCCGGGCGGCGGCGGCGCGCCGGTGTCGATGATGACAGTGGTCGGGCCCGCATCGAGGCGCTGGAAGCCGGTGTGCGGCATGTTCGCCATCGGCGCGCCATGGGTATCATCATAGGCGAGCAGCGTCGCGAGCAGATCCGATGGCGTCGCGCTCATGCCGTTGAACAAAGCGAAATTGCCGTCGCCGTGCCGGAAGAAGCGCAGCATCGGCATCATGCGGTCGATCGCATTGAGCAGCGCCGGCGGCGGCGCGATGTTGCGCGCGGCAAAGGTCTGCCGCAGCGGCAACAGATCGATCAGGAGCTCGATCAGCGCACCCGGATTGCGCGAGATGTGGCCGCCGTCGGGGAGGATCTGCCGCTGCAACTCGTCGGAGAGCTTTTTCGATGCGCTGCGGATATGGCGGGCCTGATTGGCGAGGCAAAGCGTGGTGTAGCACAGCGCGATCTGCACCTGGAGTTTCGGCACCCCGTCGGGGATGTTGACCATGGTGTAACGCAGGAAGCGGATCTCGCGCGCCAGTGCGCGCAAGTAACGGCGGTAGAATTTGTTGTCGGTGTCGTTGAGCACCAGCGGCGCCTGCGACAGCAGCGAGATCACGCGTCGCGCCAGCACGTCGGCGCGGCGGGCCACCGGCCGGCGCTTGTTGGCGGGGTTGCTGATCCAGTCCTCGACCAGCGCGCGCGCATTGGCGCGGGTCAGCGCGGTATCGGCGGCGCGCAGATGCCGCAGCCAGCCGAAACCGAGCAGCGCGACCTCCCAATCCTCCGACGGCGGATCGAGGTCGAAGATCGAGCGGCCATGGCAATTGACGATCTTGCCGGCGAAGACGAAGCGGCCGGCATAGATCTCGGCCGCGCGCGTCGCATCCGCAGTGCGCAAATCATGCGGCGCGATGATCAGCCGATCGGTCCGGCCCGGCCAGACCCGCGACAGCGCGACGGAACCGCCGCTCGCGCGCGCGAGCATGTTCCGCGCGAAGCGGTTCATGACCAGCGTCGAGATACGTCTGCGTTGAGCGACCGACACGCCTTGCCTTGAAGGGGGAGAGGATTCCGACGAATCCTTATTAATCCCAAAATCGAACGGCCGACACCACCTTGAAAGGCCCCGAATCAGGGTGGTGGTAGCAAAATCCGGTGCAAAATCAGGATTTAACGAGCCGGGCTGCGAAAAATCCGTCGAGCCCGCCGAGCTTCGGGTCGGCATGCGGCAGGTGGCTCGGCAGGGTCCGGAGATCGCCCTCGGCCGTGATGGTCTCGCTGAGGCCGGAGACCTCGCTGGCTTCGATCGGCACACGGCGCAGCGCAGGCTCCGCAGCCAGCAGCGTGGCGATGGCCTGCTCGCCTTCCTCGGGTTCCAGCGAACAGGTGCAATAGACCAGCGTCCCGCCTGATTTGAGCAACGAGACTGATTTCTTCAGCAGCCGCCGCTGGAGAACGGTCATTGCGGCGACGTCGGACTCCTGCCGCAGCCATGCAACGTCGGGATGCCGGCGGATCGTTCCGGTCGAGGTGCAGGGCGCATCGATCAGGATTCCATCGAAGCCGTCCGCTGGCCCGGTCCATTCTACGGCGTCAGCAACGACAGTCTCGGCCTGAAGCGACAGGCGGTTCAGATTTTCGCGCAGGCGCGCCACCCGGGCGGGCGAACGGTCGAGCGCGGTGACTTTCGCGCCTGCCAGCACCAGCTGCGCGGTCTTGCCGCCGGGCGCGGCGCAGAGGTCGGCGATGGATTTGCCCTTGATGTCGCCGAACAGCCGGACCGGCAGCGCGGCAGCGGCGTCCTGCACCCACCATTGTCCTTCGGCGAAGCCAGGCAGCATGGTCACCGAGCCGTGCAGCAGCGTGCGCACCGAACCGGTCGGCAGCACTTCGCCATGCAGCCGGCTCGCCCATTGCGCGGCATCGGACTTCACCGTCAGGTCGAGCGACGGTTCGTGGCCGAGCGCCAGCGCCATGTCCCGCGCGGTCGCCTCGCCGTAATGCGCGCTCCAGCGGGCCAGCAACCAGGGCGGCAGGTCGAGCGATTGCGATGCGACCTCGTCGACCAGCGCCTGACCCTCGCGCGCGCAGCGGCGCAGCACGGCGTTGACGAGACCGGCATAGCGCGCGGCGCGCCGATCGGATTGCACCAGGCGAACCGAGAGATCGACCGCGGCGTGGTCGGGCACGTCCATCCAGAGAATCTGGGCGGCGCCGATCAAGAGCGCGCTCTGCGCGCGCGGCGCGTCGGACGGAATGCCTTTGTCGAGCAGGCGCGACAGCACATGGCCGAGTGTGCCGAGACGGCGCAGAATAGTTGCGACCAGGCGCCGCATCAGCGCGCGGTCGCGGTCGGCGAGCGTCTTCAGTCCGGGATGGGCGCCGGAGCCATCGAGCTGGTCATCAAGCGTGCGGTGCTTGTGCAGGACGCCGTCGACGATATCGGCAGCGATCCGTCGCGCCGCAAGACCGGGCACTTCGGACGGAGGGGCAAAACGTTGAGATGGCATGCGGACGTAAGGTTCTGAGCGAGGCGGCAGTTCCGCCTTATGGCGCATGCCTTGAGAACACCTTCTGTGGCATGCGAATATGCCAAATGTAAGAATGGTCTCTGGCGATTTCAGCCCGCCGGAGCCATTTCAGCAATGCGTTATTGGACGTCGCGCAGGTCGAGATCCTGCGCTAGGACCCATGGATCATGAACGACCAACCTCCCGCTCCTGATCGCAAGCCCTTGTCCCCCGCCGCGCAGCGCGCGCTGGCCGAAGCCGACGAACGTCGGCGGGCCGCGGCGGCGCGTGCCGAGGCCGTGCCGAAGGAATTGCAGGGTCCGAAGGGACCCGAGCCGACGCGCTACGGCGATTGGGAGCGCAAGGGCATCGCCTCGGATTTTTGAGACGCAGCTCTTTTGCGGTCGCTTGTCTGTGCAGCCGACTCAGCCTTAGCGTGCGCGGATGTCGCGCTTCGATCCGGATCGTTCCTATCGACCTTCTTACGGCGGCTCACCGTTCGGCCGCCGCTTCTCCGGACTTGTGCCCTGGATGTTCGTGGTCGGCGTCGTGGTGGCGGTCGTGCTGGCTTTTCGGCATGGCACCGAGTGGCGACTTCCGCTTCCGGCCGATGAACGCGCACAGGATGCCGGGATCATTCTTCAGCAGTCCGGCAATCCCGACAGCCGTTTGCCGATCGATGTCATCCGCACGATCGACGGCGACACGTTTCTCGCGCGCGTGCATCAAGGCGACGGACGCGATCTCGTGGCGCGGGTTCGCCTGCGCGGCATCGATGCGCCCGAGATGAAGGCGTCCTGCCGGGACGAGTTGGACAAGGCGGAAGCGGCCACCGATGCTTTGCGCAACCTGCTCGCTCAGGGCGGCGTCACCATCTACAATCTCGGTTCGGAAAAATACGGACGCGTGCTCGCCGATGTTGCGACCAGACGAACCGCAAACGTTTCGGCGGCGATGCTCGCGGGCGGGTACGCACGCAGCTACAATGGCGGTCATCGCGACGGCTGGTGCAGACGCGGCTGGCGCTTCTGGTGATGAAAAAGCCGCGTCGGACGACGCGGCTTTTCAAATCCTGGCTTGATCGCAATGATCAGCGCGTCACGACCACCGTCGTTCCGACCGAGACGCGGCTGTAGAGATCGGTGATGTCGTCGTTGAGCATGCGGATGCAGCCATAGGAGACGAAGCCGCCGACCGAGCCCGGCACATTGGTGCCGTGGATGGCATATTCGCCGCCGGCCAGCGTCATCGCCGCAACGCCCATCGGGTTGCGCGGCGAGCCGCCGGGGATCACGTCGGGAAGCTGCGGCTTGTCGCGCTTGACTTCGGCGGGCGGCGCCCAGGCCGGGTTGCGATACTTGCCGTCGATGCGGGTGGTGCCGGCCCATTGCTTGCCTGATTTACCGACGCCGACGGGATATCGCACGGCGTGGCCGTCATCGAGGATCAGATAGAGCCGGCGTTCGTTGGTTTTGACCACGATGGTGCCGGGCGAATAGTTTTCCAGGTGGGTTCCAACGATCTCCGGCCGCGCTTCGGCCGCCGTCGACATCAAGGCCCCTGCCCCGATGGTGGCAGCCAGCGCCAATGCAATCTTCATCGACATCGATTTTCCCCTCAGCCCGAAAAGGATCGTCCAAATTCACGCAAAACCGGCAATTGCCCGCCTGCCCAGACATTCTTAACCGCGCTTGTTAACCGGACGGTTTCCACGCGCGGCCGCCAGGGGCGAGCCAGGACGGGAAAGAAAGGAAATGTTCGAAATAAGGTAAATGACCTGAAAACAACACTCGGCGGGAAAGATGCGGGTGTAGGCGCCCGCGCGCTGACAAGCGCGTGAGGGTGCGACAGGCAGTCATTCCGGGGCGATGCGAAGCATCGAACTATGGTGCGCAATTGCGCACCTGAGAATCTCGAGATTCCGGGTCGCGCTGTCGCGCGCCCGGAATGACGGTGCCTGGCCTACGCCGACTTCTTGTTCTGCCGGTTCTTGACGAGATCGTCGACCACGGCGGGATCGGCCAAGGTCGAGGTGTCCCCCAGGCTGCCTGGCTCGTCTTCGGCGATCTTGCGCAGGATGCGGCGCATGATCTTGCCGGAGCGGGTTTTTGGCAGGCTAGGGGCGAACTGAATCTGGTCGGGCGATGCGATCGGTCCGATCTCCTTGCGCACCCAGGTGACGAGTTCCTTGCGCAGATCCTCGGTCGGCTCGATGCCGGCCATCAGCGTCACATAGGCGTAGATGCCCTGGCCCTTGATGTCGTGGGGGAAGCCGACGACGGCGGCTTCCGACACCTTCTCATGCGCCACCAGCGCGCTTTCGACCTCGGCGGTGCCCATGCGGTGGCCGGAGACGTTGATGACGTCGTCGACGCGGCCGGTGATCCAGTAGTAGCCGTCGGCGTCGCGGCGGCAGCCGTCGCCGGTGAAGTACTTGCCCTTGTAGGTCGAGAAATAGGTCTGCTCGAAGCGGGCATGATCGCCATAGACGGTGCGCATCTGGCCCGGCCAGGAGCGCGTCAGGCAGAGATTGCCTGTTGTCTCACCCTCGAGCACCTTGCCGTCGGCGTCGACGATTTCGGGCGCGACGCCGAAGAACGGCTGCGTGGCTGACCCCGGCTTCAGCTTGGTCGCGCCCGGCAACGGTGTGATCAGGATGCCGCCGGTCTCGGTCTGCCACCAGGTGTCGACGATCGGGCAGCGGTCCTCGCCGACGACGCGGTGATACCATTCCCAGGCTTCCGGATTGATGGGCTCGCCGACCGAGCCGAGCAGGCGAAGCGAGGCGCGTGATGTCTTCTTCACCGGCTCGTCGCCCGACTGCATCAGCGCGCGGATCGCGGTCGGCGCGGTGTAGAAGATGTTGACCTTGTGCTTGTCGATGACGTTCCAGAAACGGGAATTGTCCGGGTAATTCGGCACGCCTTCGAACATCAGCGTGGTCGCGCCATTGGCGAGCGGTCCGTAGAGAATGTAGCTGTGGCCGGTGACCCAGCCGACGTCGGCGGTGCACCAGTAGACGTCGCCGTCGTGATAGTCGAACACGTATTGATGCGTCATCGAGGCGAACACGAGATAGCCGCCCGAGGTGTGCAGCACGCCCTTGGGCTGGCCGGTCGAGCCCGACGTGTAGAGGATGAACAGCGGATCCTCGGCATGCATATGCTCGACCGGGCATTCCGTCGTCACCATCTTGGCGGCGTCGTGATACCAGAGATCGCGCGACGGATTCATCTCGACCTGACCGCCGGTGCGCTTGACCACGACGACCCAGTCGACGCCATCAGCCTTGGCGAGCGCCGCGTCGACATTGGCCTTCAGCGGCACCTTCTTGCCGCCGCGCAGGCCTTCATCCGCGGTGATGATGACCTTGGACTGGCAGTCGTTGATGCGTTGCGCGAGGCTGTCAGGCGAGAAGCCGGCGAACACCACGGAATGGATCGCGCCGATCCGTGCGCAGGCCAGCATCGCGTAGGCCGCTTCCGGAATCATCGGCAGATAGATGGTGACGCGATCGCCCTTCTTGACGTTGCGGGTGCGCAGGATGTTGGCCATCCGGCACACCTCGTCGTGCAGCTGCCTGTAGGTGATATGCTTCGATTGCGAGGGATCGTCGCCTTCCCAGATGATCGCGGTCTGGTTGCCGCGCTTGGCGAGATGGCGGTCGATGCAATTATAGGCGACGTTGAGGATGCCGTCCTCGAACCATTTGATCGAGATGTTGCCGGGCGCGAAGGAGACGTTCTCGATTCTGGTCGGCGCGTGCATCCAGTCGATGCGCTTGGCCTGCTCGGCCCAGAAGCCGTTCGGGTCCGCGATCGAGCGGGCGTACATGTCCTTGTACTTGGCCTGGTCGACCCAGGCGCGCTTGGCCCATTCCGCGGGGACGTCGTAGATCTTCTCGGACATGCTTCCCTCCACATACGGCAAGCCGAGTACAGTGACTGGCGAGCCGACTTCATCATCGTTTAGCGATTATGCGTCGGGCTAACCGCCCCCGACAAGGATCACAAGCTGGACCTTCGGTGAGCGGCGGGCCATGCGGAAGATCAAGCGGGACAGGCCTGATGTCGCAAATCTGAAACAGGCTGGGGCGCGGCTTTCGGGCTCTTTACCCAAATCGCCGGAAAGGGGCCGCGCAGGGCGCCCATGCGTCGCAGGAGGTATTTAGAAACCTCTTTTCACTGATTCGGGACTCGCAATGCCGTTCGGAACACCCTAAGTGGCTAACCCGGGTCCCCAGAGACCCTCCGGCTCAGGCTTGGAACAAAAATCAGAACAGCGGCATTGAACGGCAGCACACAGGGCCAAGGCGTAACACTATGATGGATCAGCAGAATCTCGGGACGATGCGGCCTGCCTCGGCCGATCCTGCTGCCATTGCGCTGGCCAAAGCCCTCGGACAGTGGCCGAAACCATCGGGTTCCACCCGTCCCAGCCCCAAGAAAGTGTTCGATTCGGCCTCCCCGGCGACGGTTGAGGCCCTTGCCAAGGAGCTGGGCCTGCGGCTCGGCGACCAGAACGAGCTGACCATCCGCCGCATCAAGCGCGGCAAAGGCTATGCCTTCGTTCGCCCCAACGGCGCCCATATCCGCGACGCCCGCACCATTCGCCGGCTGCACGCCATGGCGGTGCCGCCGGCCTATCGCGAGGTGCGCTACTCGGCCGATCCGAGCTCGCATCTTCAGGCGGTGGGTCGCGATGCCGCCGGCCGGCTGCAATATCGCTATCACGCCGACTGGGAGAAGGTCCGCGAGCACCGCAAGGCGCATCGCCTGGAAAAGCTCGTCGGTGCCCTGCCCAAGATCCGGCGCAAGGTGTCGGCGTTCCTGTCGGGCGATGAGCCGACGCGCGAGTTTGCACTTTCCGCGGTGATCGAGCTGATCGCGCGCACCGCGATCCGTCCTGGCAATGAATCCTATGCCCGTCTCAACGGCACTCGCGGCGCCACCACGCTGCTGAAGTCCAACGTGACGCTGGAGGACGATTGCTTCGTGCTGACCTTCAAGGCGAAGGGCGGCAAGGCGGTGCGCAAGGAGTGCGATGCGGCCAAGCTGGTGCGCGCCATCGGCATTTTGCAGGGCGTCCCCGGCAAGCGCATGTTCCAGTATCGCGATGCCCAAGGCATCGTGCGCGCGGTCAGCACCACGCAGGTGAACGCGTTCCTGCGCGAGATCGCCGGCATCAAGATTTCGCTGAAGGATTTCCGCACGCTAATGGCCTCCGCCGTCGTCGTGGAATCGCTGTCGCGGATCACGCCGGCGACCAGCCAGCGCGGCCGTAAAAAGCAGGTGCTGAACGCGATCCGCGCCGCGGCCGACAAGCTCTCCAACACCCCGGCGATCTGCCGCAAGAGCTACGTCCACGACACCATCGTCACCGCGTTTGAAGAGGGCATCCTCGAGCGCTTCGCTGCGACCATGAAGGGCCAGCGCTCGCAAGCAAGGCGCGAGCAGCTCTTGGCGCAGGTGGTTGCGACCGCGGCTGTCTAATGCCGTGCTGTAGGGTGGGCAAAGCGAAGCGTGCCCACGATTTGCTGGTGGTGAAAGGTGGTGGGCGCGGCGCGAAGAGCGCGCCTTTGCCCACCCTACAAGATCTACATATTGTCCGAGACGCCTTTGTCCGGACCGGGATCGCGGCCGGCGGCGACACTGGTGAGCCGCTCCAGATAATGCGCCCAACCCTTGGCGTGCGCGGCCACCTGTTCCTCGGTCGGCAGCCCGCTATGCGTCATGCGCAGCAACGTGCCGCCATCGCGCTCGATCAGGTCGATCTCGATCAGGCTCGAGCCGGGCGGCACTTCCTGGCCGCCCTCCCAGCCGAACGTGTAGGCGAGACGATGCACCGGCACGACCTCGCGGAAGGCGCCGCGGGCGACGCTGGCACGCGGGCCGATGCCCTTGAGCAGGTAAAGCCCGCCGGGATGCGGCTCGGTGGTCGCATCGGAGCCCATCCAGCTCAGGATTTTCTCGGGATCGGTCAAATAGGCGAAGACGGTGGCGCGCGGGGCGGCGATCTGGGTCTCGCGTCGCAAGACGAACGGCTCGGTCATCGGCGATCATCCCTGAGGTGATACTGGCACATGGCGGCGCCAAAGCAGCCCGTCAAGGATTGCCCGTGACAAAGGCGGCCCTCCTTCGCCATCATCGGGTCATGCAGCTCTCCCCAACCCTTGCCTGGCTTGTCGATTTCGCTTCCGAGTGTCCCGGCGCCGATCGCCTGCTTGCGGAACTCGGCGCGCATCTGCTCGCCGATGGCGTGCCGCTTGCGGCAGGCGCCCTGACGCTGGAGGTGCCGCATCCTCTGATCGCGAAGCGGACATGGCTGTGGCGGGCGGACAATGGCCGGGTGATCGAGGCCCTCGGCTTCGCGCCGGGCGGGCTCGCGCCCGATTTGCCTGACGATGCCGGCCGCCGCTGGCTGCGCGGCATCGCTGATGGCGACGTGCACGAAGATGTTGTCGGACGTGAGGGGCCGCTGCTCGGCTGGATTGGGCCGCGTCCGTTCACATCAGACGACATCGAGCAGCTGCGCCAGGCCGCACGCTTTGCCGCAACGCCGCTCGCGACGCTCGCAGCGCGCGCCACGTTGCGGGCGACGCTGGAAGCCTATCTCGGCAAGCGCAGCGCCGAGCGGGTGCTGGCGGCACCCCTGCGGCGCGACCTCGGCGAGACCATCCAGGCCGCGCTGCTCTATGCCGATCTACGCGGCTTCACCACCTTGTCGGAAACCAGTCCGCCCGTTGAAATCGTCGCCGCGCTTGATGCCTGGTTCGATCGCATTGCCGGTGCCGTCCATGCCTTCGGCGGCGAGGTGTTGAAATTCATCGGTGACGGCGTGCTGGCGATCTTTCCGGTGGTCGAGGCGTCGCCACGCAGAGCCTGCGAGGCCGCTCTGCGCGCCGCAGGCGCCGCCGAGGCCGGGATGGCGTATCTCAACGCCGAGCGCGGCGCGCAAGGTCTGCCGCCGCTTGCGTTCGGCGCTGCGCTTCATCTCGGCGAGATGCTCTGGGGCAATATCGGTGCCGCCAATCGGCTGGACTTTACGGCGATCGGCCCCGCCGTGAATCTCGCCAGTCGGCTCGAGGGCCTGTGCAAGCCGCTCGGCCGGACCGTGCTGGTGTCGGGCGCGCTCGCGGCCGAGACGGACATGCCCCTGATTGCGCTCGGCCTGCACAAGCTGCGCGGCATTGCCTCGCCCTGCGAGGTCCTCGCGCTGCCGGAAGCGCAGGGACGAGCGTTGTAGCTCCTATACCCCGCCCATCTTGCAGACGAGCTTCCATTCCTCTGCGGTCACGGGCTGCACCGAGAGGCGCGAATATTTCACCAGCGCCATGTCTGCGAGTTTCTTCTCGGCCTTGATCGCGGCCATCGTCACCGGCGTCTTCAGCGGCTTGTCGGCCTTGATGTCGACGCAGACGAATTTTTCGGTCTTGTCGGTCGGATCGGGGTAGGCCTCCTTGATGACCTCAGCGATGCCGACGATCTCCTTTCCTTCGTTGGAATGATAGAAGAACGCCTTGTCGCCCTTCTTCATGTTCACGAGGTTCTGGCGCGCAGTGTAGTTGCGCACGCCGGTCCAGGCTTCTCCCTTGGCGCCTTTCGCGACCTGCTGGTCCCAGGACCACACCGACGGTTCGGATTTCACCAGCCAGTACGCCATGCTTATTCCTCTGCCTTGAAGGGTCGGGTCAAGAGCCCTGATATCGCTGCGTCGATCGTGCTTCGGCCGCCCAGGATCGACGCGACCGCTTCCGATACCGGCATCTCGATGCCCTGCGAAGCTGCAAGTTCGATCAGGACCGGTGCGGTGAACTCGCCCTCGGCCAGCTTGCCGGCCGGTGGCTGCTCACCTCGGCCCAGCGCGAGCCCGAGCGCGAAATTGCGTGATTGCGGGCTCGCGCAGGTCAGGATCAAATCGCCAAGACCGGACAGGCCGGTGAGCGTTTCGCTGCGCGCGCCGAGAGCGCGGCCGAGGCGCGTCAGCTCGGCGAAGCCGCGGGTCGTGAGCGCAGCCTGCGCGGACGCGCCGAGCTTGCGCCCGACCGCAATCCCGACCGCAATCGCCAGCACGTTCTTGGCCGCGCCGCCGATCTCGACGCCGCGGATGTCGGTGGAATGATAGGGACGGAATGTCGGTGAGCCCAGCGCCTGCACCAGGCTGCTTGCGAGCGCATCGTCCCTGGCCGCGAGCGTCACGGCCGTCGGCAAGCCGCGCGCGACGTCGTCGGCAAAGCTCGGGCCCGACAGGATCGCAGGCTGCGCACGGGGCGCGGCTTCCGCGATCACGTCGGTCATGAATTTATGGGTGCCGTGCTCGATGCCCTTGGCGCAGGCGATGACAGGGACAGGTTTTGTGAGATACGAGGCCAGCATGTTGACCGCGCCGCGCAGATGCTGTGCCGGCGTCGCGATCAGCAGCATCTCCGCGCGCGATGCCGCCGCAAGATCGCTTGTCACCACGATGTCTGGTGCGAGGCGCACGCCCGGCAGCCGCGGATTGTCGCGGCTCGATTGGATGCGCGCGGCATGCTCGGCGTTGCGCGCCCACAGCGTCACGTTCCGTCCGGCCCGCGCGGCCATTGTCGCCAGCGCCGTGCCCCAGGCCCCGGCACCGATCACCGCGACGGAGCGGAATGCGGTCATGGCTAGTATCCCGCCCGCGTCTTGCCGTAGCCATCAGGCGCCGTAGCGTTGGCGTCGAGCAGCCAGCGCGCGCGCGGCTGCGCTTCCATCGTGTCGGTGATGCCGAGGGCAAGGCGCTCGGCGCCGGCCCAGGCGATCATCGCGCCATTGTCGGTGCAGAGCGCCGGCGGCGGCATGATCAGCTGCGTCCCCGCTTGCCGTGCGACATCATCAAGCGCGCCGCGGATCGCCTGATTGGCGGCGACACCGCCGGCGGCGACCAGGGCGCGCGGCGCGCCGAACTGCTCGCGGAACAGTTTCAGGCCAACGCTTAAGCGGTCGGCCGTTGAGTCCAGCACTGCAGCCTGGAAACTGGCGCAGAGATCGCTGATGTCCTGCGGCGTGATTTCAGTGAGCCGGCTCGCTTCGGTACGCACCGCCGTCTTCAATCCCGACAGCGAGAAATTGGCATCGGGACGATGCTGCATCGGCCTTGGAAACGCAAAGCGCGAGGCATCGCCATTCGCGGCCGCGCGCTCGACCTCGGGGCCGCCGGGATAGGGCAGGCCCAGCATCTTTGCGACCTTGTCAAAAGCCTCGCCGATGGCGTCATCCACAGTGGTGCCGAGCCGCACATATTGACCGACGCCGGTGACCGCGACGATCTGGGTGTGGCCGCCGGAGGCGAGGAACAGGCAATATGGAAATTCGATGCCGTCGGTGAGACGAGGCGTCAGCGCGTGCGCCTCGAGATGATTGACCGCGACCAGCGGCGTGTCATGCACCATCGCGATTGCCTTCGCGGTGGTGAGCCCGACGATGACGCCGCCGATCAGGCCCGGCCCTGCAGCGGCCGCGACACCGTCGAGCTGGGCGAAGCCGATGCCTGCATCGCTCATGGCGCGATCGATGATGCCGTCGAGCAAGTCGACATGGGCGCGCGCAGCGATCTCCGGCACGACCCCGCCGAAGCGGGCATGCTCCTCGACTTGCGATCGCACGACATTGGACAGAATCCTGCCGCTGCCGTCGGGCGCGCGCTCGATCACGGCCGCCGCGGTCTCATCGCAGGTGGTCTCGATGCCCAGTACCAGCATTGGCGAATTGTTATCCAATTTGCGCCCTTGCGCTCATCCGTAAAGCAGAGTTCTGCTAACGCGGTAGCATTCCGGGGTTGGCTTAGGCAATCGTCACGCGCCGCCATCCCGCGCGAATGCTCCACCGCCACGTGTTTCGGGAACAGCGCGATGTCCATTCTTGTCACACGGCCGCATCCCGACAACGCGGCAACGGCGGAAAATCTGCGCGCGCGGGGACATGTGGTGCTGCTCGCGCCGGTGCTCAAGTTCGAGCCGGTCGCTTTCCATGACGAGAGCGAGGCCGGTTACGGCGCCATCATCGTCACATCGGCCAATGCGATCCGCGCCGTCGCGCCGCAATTGCAAGATCCTGGCCTGAAGAACCTTGGCCTCGTGGGGTTGCCGCTGTTCGCGGTCGGCGAGCACACGGCTTCCGTGGCGCGCGAATTCGGCTTTACGGACGTGATCGTCGCCGGTGGCGATGCCGCATCCTTGCGCGACAGGGTGATGCAGGCTGTGCGTGACAAGCGCGTTAGCAAGAACAGCACGCTGCTCTATCTTGCGGGGGCGGATCTGTCGCGGGATCTCGGCGGCGAGCTCGGCGCCGAGGGGTTTAGCGTGATCACGCAGACGACCTATCGCATGGCCCCGGTCAAGATTCTGCCGCGCGAAGTCTGCAAAGGCTTCGCCGCCCATGGCATCGAGGCGGTGCTGCATTACTCCAGGCGCAGCGCGCGGGCCTTCCTGGACGCGGCCCGGGACGAGGGTGTCGAAATCTCGGCACTGGCAGTCCCGCATTGCTGCCTGTCCGAGACGGTCGCAAGCGTGCTGCGCGATGCCGGTGCATCGCAGGTCCTGGTCGCCGCGACCCCGGACGAAAATGCCCTGTTCGACGCCTTGGAGCGTGCTTTGCGGACCCGTTTGGCGTAAGAGGACGGGCCGAATCCGACGCAATCGGGCTCGTCTCTGGTAATGCAAGTGTGAGGAACCGTCACGATGGCCGACGACAAGCCTGAAGACGCAGGCAAGCCTGAAGATGCCGGAATGCCCCCGGAGTCCGGCCGTGCCAAGCGCATCCCTCCGACCATCGACCTCGAGGCGACCGAAGTCACCACGCAGCCCCAGGACGTGGTGGTCGAGCCGGAGGCGGGGCCGTCGGCCGAGCAGGCCAATGCCGGGCAAGCCAGTGCCGAGGACGCCGAGGTCGAAACCGCCAAGGCCGAAACCGCCAAGGCGGAGCCGGAGCGCGATGAGGCTCGGGCCGCCGCTGCGCCTACAGCCATTTCGCCCTGGGTCATCGCGCCATTTTCAGGCGCCGTTGCAGCTGCGGTTGTGATTGCGGTCGGCTGGATGCTGGGCTGGCCCGCGGTGCAGGCGCCGCCGGCGGCGCCACAGGTGACGAGTGCAGCCGTCGATGCGCTGAGCGGGCGTGTCGCCGCAGTCGAAGCCAAAGCGGGCAAGCCCGCCGCCGATCCGGCCGTTGTCGCGCGGCTCGATACGCTGGAAAAATCCGTCGGCACCTTGCGCGGCGATATCGCCAATCTGCGCGCGCAGTCCGACAAGACGGCGAGCGCATTGAACGATGCCAAAGCCACGCCGCGCGACACGGCGGCTTCGTCCAGCCTCGCCGCCCTCGACGCGCGTATCTCCCAGCTCGAGCGCGCCAGCACGACCGCCCGCGCCGAGCTCGCGCAGCAGGGCGAAAAGATCGCCGACGCGAAAGCGATGGACGACAGGCCGTTGCGCCATGTGGTTGCCGCTACGCTGCTCGACGTCGCCGTTCGCCATAACGATCCCTATGAGGCACAGCTCGCCGCGGCGCGATCGTTTGCAACGAAGCCCGAGGTCTTGAAACCGCTCGATGCGTTCGCCGCATCAGGCATTCCGACGCCGGTTGCCCTGACCCGCGAGCTTCTCAACATCGTGCCGAAGCTGTCGCCGCCGCCGGAAGCGCCGAGCAGCAATGCCGGCATCGTCGAGCGTCTTCAGGCCGGGGCGTCGAAGCTCGTCCGCATCGAGCGCACCGACGGGGGCGGCAACGATCGCGGCGCCGTCGTCGCGCGGGTCACGGCGGCGGCGCTGCGCAATGATTTCGCCGAGGCGCGCCGCGAACTGAAGGCGCTGCCCGAAGCTGATCGCGCGCCGGCGCAGGCCTGGCTCGACAAGGCCGATGCCCGCGACGCCGCGCTCGCGGCCTCCCGCAAATTCGCCGACGACGCTCTGGCTGGTCTCACCAAGCCTGCTCAATAAGACTCGCGCAACACTCCGCGCGTATGGGGATCACCATGCTTCGCATCGTCCTCTTCCTCGTTCTGATTGCGCTTGCAGGCGCCGGCGCGGCCTGGGTCGCCGATCAGCCCGGCAATGTGGTGCTGACCTGGGGCGGCTGGCGCGCTTCGCCGAGCATCCCGGTGTTCGTGCTCTGCCTCGGTATCTTCGCGGTCCTGGTGGTGTTCCTGTGGAGCATCCTGACCGTCATCTGGAGAATGCCGGGACGGGTGCGCCGCCGGCGGCGCGAGAAGCGTCATGCGCGGGGGCGCCACGCCATCACCCACGGTCTGCTCGCGATCGGTCATGGCGATACCGCGCTCGCCCGCCGTCATGCTGACGCGGCGCGGCGGCACACGCCGGATGATCCGCTCGCGCTGCTCTTGCACGCGCAATCGGCCCAGCTCGACGGCAATCGCGACGAGGCCCAGCGCGCCTTCCGCGCCATGGCCGAGCGTGAGGACACCCGGCTACTCGGCCTGCGCGGCCTGTTCATCGAGGCGCAGCGCGCCGACGATGCGGTCGGTGCTGTGATGATCGCGGAGGAAGCGCTCAAGCTGTCGCCATCCTCGACCTGGGCCTCGCATGCCGTGCTCGGCTTCCGCTGCGCGCGCGGCGACTGGGGCGGCGCGCTCGCGATCCTCGATTCGAACCTGTCCGCCGGGCTGATCGACAAGCAAGCCTACCGCCGCCAGCGCGGCGTGCTGCTCACGGCGCGCGCGCTGGAACTGGAGACCATGGACCGCGACGTCGCGCGAGAGAGCGTGATGGAAGCGGTCAAGCTCGCGCCGACGCTGGTGCCGGCCGCGGTGCTTGCCGCGAAGTTCGAGAGTGAGGCGCATCAGGTGCGCCGCGCCATGAAGCTGGTCGAGGCCGCCTGGCTCGCCAATCCGCATCCCGATCTCGCCGATGCCTACGCGCATGTGAAGCTCGGCGATTCCGCGCGGCAGCGCCTGCAGCGGGTCGAGACGCTCGCGGCCAAGACGCCCGCCGACAAGCCCGGCCATGTCGAGGGACAGCTCGCGATCGCGCGCGCCGCGATCGATGCCTCCGAATTCGGCCGTGCGCGCGCGGTGCTGTCGCCTTATGTCAACAATCCGACCCAGCGCGTGGCGCTGCTGATGGCGGAGCTCGAGCGCGCCGAGCACGGCGACAGCGGCCGTGCCCGCGCCTGGACCTTGCGCGCGGTCCGCGCCCGTCACGACCCGGCCTGGACCGCGGACGGCTATGTCAGCGACCGCTGGCGTCCGGTCTCCCCGGTCACCGGCCGGCTCGACGCCTTCCAGTGGCAGACGCCGGTGGCGAGCCTGCCCTCGGACAAGGGCACGACGATCGAATCCTCGGCCTTCGAGGAAGCCATGCTTGCCGCCCCGCCGCCGAAGCGCGTGACGGCAGCCAATGAGGCGCCTGCGGAACCGGTGGTGATCGCGCCGGCGTCGGCGCCAGCCCCCGCGCCGGCCGCGCAGGACAACGCGCCGCCGATGGCCAAGGAAACCGCGAAGGAAGAGCCCGCGGCGGTGCCTCCCGAGCCGGTCAAGCCGGCCCCTGAAGCCGCCGAATCATCGCCATCAGCGGCAACCCCGGTGTTCCGCACCCGCGCCGACCTCGGCAAGCCGGCACAGGCGCCGATCCAGACGGTCATCCCGATCGTCCGTGCCCCTGATGATCCCGGCATCGATGACGATGGTCCGAGCGATGAATTCACGGAACAAATCGGCACGCCGAAGGCCCAGGCCGGCGGCTGGCGCGGATTCTGGTCCCGCTGGGGCGCGTGAGCCGCATTTCGCCTGCCGCTTGTCCTTGCCAATTCGGGCCATGCCCGATATCAGGAGCGCGCGTATCGGGGCCGGCATCGCGCCAAGCCCCGGCAGGGTTCGCCGCAATAGCTCAGTCGGTAGAGCACGTCATTCGTAATGACGGGGTCGGGGGTTCGAATCCCTCTTGCGGCACCAGCCTTCGCAGGCTGCGCCTGCTTCGGCTCGGCAAGCCGCAGCCTGCGCTTGCGTGATTTTTCTCACATAAGCTCACGCGTCTCCTCCCTAGTGTCGCCTCACGCAAACACGGGGAGATTTGACATGCGCAAGATCGTTCTGGTTGCCGCCATGGTTCTGGCCTCTGCGTCTGCCCAGGCCGGCGGCTCACGCAGCCTCTCGCTGGCCGCGGCCAACGACCAGGCTCCGGCACCGCAGGCCACAGTGGCGCCGACCGCCACCACCACGCAGGTGAGCGAAGCCGCTCCAGCGGCTGTGACTCCTGTTTATGTCGATCGTCCTCCGGCGGTTTCGACCACCGCGCCAGCCACGACCCCATCAGCGACCGCGCCAACATCAACACCTGCTGCCACCCAGCCGGCGCCGAAGGCGACGGCAAAGGCGGACAAGCCCAGGCATCACAGGACCTGGACCGAAGGCCGGATCATCAGCGAACTGCATCGCCACGGCATCTACTGGTGAGGCCGCTCTTCTTCCAAAACAAAATGGCCGGGCTGAGCCCGGCCATCGCATTCTTGTCGAACCTCAAAACGCCTAGCGCTGCGAGACCGTCTGCACCACGCTCGAGACTGGACGCCCGTTCGTCGCACTCGACGCCGGCACCTTCAACTCTCTAAGCACCGCTTCATCATACTCAGGCAGCGAGTCGAAATTCGTCTTCGCCTTGATCTGCACGACCTTGTAGCCGCCGGCCTTGAGGCGCGCGAGCAGCGTCGGCAGTGCTTCGCCGGTACGCTTCTGGAAGTCGTGCATCAGGATGATGCCCTTGCCGAGCTTGTCGAGCTTGGTCATCACGTTGCTGATGATCTTGTCCGGCGTGCTCTCCTTGCGGAAGTCGAAGGAGTCCAGGTCGGTCGAGAAGATCCCGACATTGCGGCTGCCGAGATAGCTCACCAGCGCGGCATTCTGCGACAGTTGCGGGAAGCGGAAGAACGGCGACGGATTGGTGCCGAGCGCCCACTTCACGGCACTGAAGCCCTTCTCGATCTCGTCCTTGGCCTGCTGCTCCGTCATCTTCTTGCCGTTCAGGTTGAAATGCGACCAGGTGTGCGCACCGACCGTATGGCCCTGCGCGAGCACCTGGCGCAGGATTTCCGGATGGTAGGTCGCATGCTTGCCGACCGAGAAGAACAGGCCCTTGGTGCACTCATCCGCGAGTGCCTTGAGCACCGCCGGGGTGTTGACCGGCCACGGACCGTCGTCGAAGGTCAGCACGACCTCCTTGTCGGTGAGGAAATCAAACTGCTTGTACTGCTCGAAGCCGAAGCCCGGACCGCCGGTCGTGTCGATCTCGACCACGCGCGAGACGCCAAGGGCATTCGGATTGCTGCAGTTCGCCTGCTGAACCGGTGCCACTGCGGGGGCGGGTGCGGGGCTGGCTGCCGCAGCGGGAGCGGCCGGCTTGCCCGCGATCGCCGCGGTGGTCTCGACGTCATCCTTGGCGGCGAGCTTGGCCTGCGCCGGCAGAGCATCGGCGGCACGGGCAGCTGTTGTCTTGGGGGCGCCCTGGTCGGCGCGGGCGGAATAAAAATACCAACCTCCGGCGATCACGATCGCCGCAACCACACTGGCCAGCATCAGGCCCAACGCATTACGCATCGCTACTCTTTCCAATTACGCAACCAAACCAGCGGAATTTCCCGCGTCGCGAGCCATTAATGCGAAGGAACAGTTAACGTGACACCAACGCGGCAGCGGTTCTGGAGGAATTTCAGGTGGGTGCGCCAAAGTGACCGAAGTCACAGAGGCGCGCTCGCCCGTGACCGTCATCACAGTGGAAACTGTTTTGCTGGAGCATCGTAGTTCCCATCAACAACCGGCCCCGCTGCGGCGGTGCCAATGGGAGCTGCAAATGACCAAGTCGTTCACTGCCAAATTCACTGCCAAGATCCGCGACACCAGCCTCGCTTTGGGCTTTGCCGCCATCGTCTCGATCGTCTCGACGACCTCGAGCTTCGCCTTCACCGCCGAGGCGCAGCAGATGTGCACCGGCGACGCCTTTCGCCTGTGCTCGTCGGAGATCCCCAACATTCCGAAGATCACCGCGTGCATGATCAAGCATCGCTCGGACTTAAGCGCCGGCTGCCGCGCGGTGATGGACAAGGACCTCGCCAAGGGCGCGTCACGCAAGGTTGCTGACGCCCAGGACGGTCAGTAAGAGCCCGAGCCGTTCGGTCGCTTCGAGCTCCCCTCGCGATCCGCTTCGGCTCAACGCCGGAGCCATCCCGCCGCGCCAGCCTGTCTGGCAACAAAGCCGTTGCGGGTGCGGCATCACCGCTCTAGCTTCGCCCGCACAGCTTTCCGGGTACGAGGCATTATGCGATGAGCCGCCTTTTTTTCATTGTCCCTTTGATCCTGTGCGCCTCAGGCGCCCTCGCGCAGCAGCAGCCCGGCCATGATGCCTGCGCGCGCGACGTCACACGTCATTGCCGCGCCGTGATGAGCAACGGCGATAGCGCCGTGCTCGCCTGCCTGAAGGAGCATCGCGCGCGCCTCAGCAAGGCCTGCGACAAGGTGCTGACCGAACACGGGCAGTAAACAAACTCCTCGTCATTCCGGGGCGCGCCGCAAGGCGCGAACCCGGAATCCATTTCTCCCCGCTTATGCTGTTCGATGGATTCCGGGTTCGCGCTTCGCGCGCCCCGGAATGACGGGGTGAGCACCTAGGTGCTGCTCCCCGCCGCGACAACGGGCAACACCTCAGCGCTCGCGCGATCCGGCGTCTCCTCCTTCCAGCGTACCGAGCCGAACGGCCGCTCCAGCATGCGGCGGATCCGCACCGGATCGGGGCCGATGTGGAAATCGATCGCCTGCTGATGCAGCGCACGTTCGGACTGGGTCGAACGGTTGCGCTGGCGTAGGTAATCGAACCAGGTGGGGCAGTGATAGCGCTCGGTCCACAATTCGGGATCGGCAATGTCGCGCGCGATCGACCAGCCATAGGCGCCGTTGCGCTGCCGGGAGAGCTGCACGTCCTGCATCACATTGTGGAAGGCGCGCGCATTCTCCTGGGCGACGCGATATTCGATCTCGACCACCAGCGGTCCGCTGCGCCCCGTCAGCGACAGCTTGACTTCAGGATCGGCCAGCACCTCGGCATCCTCGTTGCGGGCGCCGACGCGCGGCATTGCAAGCCAGATCCCCAGCAGCGGTGAGATCAGCATCAGGCCGGCGGCCGTGAGCAGCGCGACCTCAACGCCGGCGTAGTCGGTGAGATGGCCCCAGCCCCAGGCGCCGATCGCAATCCCGCCGGAAATCGAGGCCTGGAACGCGGCGAGCGATCGACCGGCGACCCAGCGCGGCGCGGAGAGCTGCACGCCGATGTTGAACAGCGCCACCGCCGCCATCCAGACCGCACCGGCCAGCACCAGCGCGGCCGCGGTCAGCACCGGCTCGGTGCTCAGGGCGACCGCGGCCATCGCAAACGCCATTGAGATGGTGCAGGCGCGGATCGCAGCTTCGCCGCTCATGCGCTTGCGCAGCTCGTGGATGTTCAGTGCGCCGACCACCGCGCCCATGCCGAACGCACCCAGCATGATGCCGTAGGTCTGCGCACCGCCATGCAGCAAGTCGCGGGCGACCAGCGGCATCAACGCCATGATCGCGCCGCCGATCAGGCCCATCACCAGCGTGCGCAACAGCACGATCTTGATCGGCGGCGAGTTGGTGATGTAGCGGAAGCCCGAGACCATGGCGCGGTTGAGCTTCTCCCGCGGCAGGCGCGAGGGCTCGACCACGCGCCGCCAGAGCAGCAGCACCACCAGCAACGGCAGATAGAGGATCGCGTTGCAGGCGAATGCCGCGACCGCGCCGGCGGCGGCAACGATGACGCCGCCGACCGCGGGGCCGAAGCTGCGAGCGATGTTGTAGCTGATGCCGTTCAGCGCCACCGCCGACGGCAGTGCGTCCGGCGGCACCTGCTCGCTGACCGAGGACTGCCAGGCCGGACCGAACAGCGCATTGCCGCTGCCGACCACGAAGCAGAAGGCGAGCAGCGATTCCGGGGCGATGAGCTTGAGCCCGGCCAGGATCGTGAGGGCCGACGCGCCGGTCAGGGCGATCATGAGGGCCACCAGCGTCACGATGCGGCGGTCGTACATGTCGGCGATGGCGCCGGCCGGCATCGAGATCAGCATGATCGGCAGCATCAGGGCGGTCTGCACCAGCGCCACCTTGTCGGCGGAGGCCGCCATCTGCGTCATTGCCCAGGCCGCACCCACGCCCTGGATCAGGAGGCCGAGATTGGAGAGCAGGCTGGCCAGCCAGATGCGCCGGAACACGGTGTACCGCAGCGGCGCGGTGATGCCGTCGGCGGAACGTCTCTGACGGTTCGTCTGCTCGGTCATATACCCTTCCAAGTCGTCTGGCAGAAATGGCTTGAATAATTCCGGCAGGCCCAGTGATGCCCGCGAAAGTCGTTCGCTGTCCAGTGGTTAGGCCGCTATAAGCAGTGCAAAGACTTAGGTTTTATCGGGGAGGATTGAATGAAGCTGTCACGACGGACAATCCTGCAAGGCGCAGCCAGCCTGCCTTTCGCGGTTGCGAGCTTGCAGATGGAGGCGCTGGCGCAGACATCGTCGACGGCCGGCAGTTCCGAGGTGCCGCCGATCCTGTTTGTCCATGGCAATGGCGATTACGACGCCCTCTGGATCACGACGCTGTGGCGGATGGAATCCAACGGCATCGCGCGCGACCGTATGATGGCCATCAATTTCACCAATCCCAGGGCGCGTGACGACGATGCGGTCGAGCAGCCCAACCGGTCCTCGACCGAGGAGCAGCGCCGCGAGCTTGCCGCGGCCATCGCTGAACTGAAACGTCGTACCGGCGCGGCGCGCGTGGCGCTGGTCGGCAATTCGCGCGGCGGCAACTCGATCCGCAACGTCATCAAGAACGGCGGCGCCGGCGATGTCAGCCACGCGGTGCTGTGCGGCACGCCCAATCATGGCGTGTTTGCGCTCGACGCTTTGCTCGGCAGCGAGTTCAACGGACGCGGGACCTTCCTGCGCGGTCTGAACGAAGGCGAGAGCGAGGTGACGCCTGATGTCGCCTTCCTTACCCTGCGCAGCGACGGCATGGACAAATATGCGCAGCCCGACGGCCGATTCATGGGCAAGCCGGGCGTGCCGACCAATGTCACCGCCGAAGGGCCGGAGCTGAAGGGCGCGACCAATCTCGTGCTCGGCGCGATCGATCATCGCGAGACGGCGTATCATCCGCGGGCGTTCCGCGAGATCTACAAATTCATCGCCGGTCGCGAGCCCGCGCGCATCGCGATCACGCCGGAGCGGACGGTCCATATCGGTGGACTGGTCACGGGCGCCGCGGATGGCGCGCCGACCAATCGCCCCGTGGCCGGTGCAACCGTCGAGATCTACCATGTCGACCGCGAGAGCGGGGAGCGCAAAGGCGAATTGGTTTACCGCTTGACCACGGGCGCCGATGGACGCTGGGGGCCGGCCGAGGTCGATCCCGCCTCGCCGCTCGAGATCGTCCTGACCTCGCCGGACGCCCCGATCACGCACTTCTACCGCTCGCCCTTCCCGCGTTCCTCCAATGTCGTGCACCTGCGCGCCGCGCGGCCCTTCCTTCCGCAAGAAAAGGATGCCGGCGCGGTCGTGATCATGTCGCGCCCGCGCGGTTATTTCGGGCTGCCGCGCGATACCGTTCTGCTCGATGGCCGCGAGCCCGCGGACGTCACGCCGGGCGTGCCTACGGATGCGACAGCAACCCTGCGCCTTCCGGCCAGCGAGGTCGGGCGTAACATCGTGGCCCAGTTCAACGAAGAACGAATTGTGGCGCGCGCCTGGCCGGCCTCCGAGAACAGGATTGCGGTTGCGGAGCTGACTTACTAGCTATTTGCTTGCGTCAGGTCTGCGGGAGAGAGCCATGAACATCGCCAGCATGCGCCGGCCTATCATCCCGCCGACGCCGCCGCGTGCGCCCGACAACATGTCGTTCTTCGGCCGTATCGCGGTGATCAAGCGGAACATGATCGCGACCTGGGGGCAGCGCGCCTATGAGGAAGAGGTCATCCAGGGCCGCTTCTTCCTGCACAAGAGCTTCATCCTGAACCAGCCGGATGCGATCCGGCACGTCCTGCTCAGCAACTACCAGAATTACACGCGGACCCCGGCGGGCATCCGCATGCTGCGTCCGGTGCTCGGCGAGGGTCTCCTGCTCGCCGAGGGCCACGCCTGGACATTTCAACGGCGCACCCTGTCGCCGGCGTTCACGCCGCGCGCTACCGCCAATCTCGTCCCGCACATGACGGCGGTGCTCGACGAGACCATTGCCAAGCTCGAGACCCGAACCAACGAGCCGGTCGATCTGCGCGAGATCATGCAGCGCATGACGCTCGAGATTGCCGGACGCACGATGTTCTCGTTCGGGATGGACCAGCACGGTCCGACCCTGCGCAACTTCGTCATGGAATATGGCGAGCGGCTCGGGCGGGCCCATTTCCTCGACATGGCGCTACCGGTGTCGTGGCCGACGCCGATGGATCGGGCCCGCGCCCGCTTCCGCAAGCGCTGGACCCAATTTGTCGCGATGCTGATCGCGGAACGGCGTGCGGTGGGAAAGAAGCACGGCGCGCCTCCGCGCGATCTGTTCGATCTCATGGACCAGGCGCGCGACCCCGAGACGGGCAAGGGCTTTTCCGACGAGCAGCTCGTTGACGAGGTCGCGACCATGATCCTGGCGGGCCATGAGACCACCGCGACCGCACTGTTCTGGGCGCTCTATCTGCTGGCGCTCGACCCCGACACGCAGGAAGAGGTCGCTACCGAGACGCGCGGCGAGCATCTCGACAGCATGGTCGATATCGACCGGCAGAAATTCACCCGCGCGGTGATCGATGAGACCATGCGGCTCTATCCGCCGGCCTTCCTTGTTGCGCGCGCCGCGCGCGGCAAGGACATCGTGGCCGGAGCCGAGGTCAACAAGGGCGACATCATCATGATCGCCCCCTGGCTGCTGCACCGGCACGAGAAGCTATGGGATCAGCCGAACGCTTTCATCCCGAAACGCTTCATGTCGAAGGAGCCGCCCGATCGCTTCGCCTATCTGCCGTTCGGTGCCGGCCCGCGCGTCTGCATCGGTGCGCCGTTCGCGCAAGCCGAATCCGTGCTGGCACTGGCACGACTGATCGGCGCGTTCCGCGTCGAGCTGATGGACGCAGCACCGGTCATTCCGTTCGGCGTCGTCACGACCCAGCCGGACCACTCACCCATGTTCCGCATCACGCGGCGGTGATAGGCCGTGGTCTGGCCGCCGGCGTGATCCACCCCAGATAGAGTTGCACCATGACCGACATCCAGGCCCAGATTTCCGTTCTGAAGCAGACCGCGGATCCTGCCGTCGTCGAGGCCATCGCGCAGCTGATCGCCAATGGTCACGACCGCGACCTCAACCGCATCAACGCATTGGATTTTGCCGATCGGACCGGGCTCGATCAGGAGAAGGTCATTTCCGGATTCCTGCATGCCTCGCGTCTCGGCCTGTTCGACATCGGCTGGAACGTGCTGTGTCCCGGTTGCGGAGGGGTTCTGGGCGCGCACACGACGTTGAAATCACTGAAGCACGATGATTACAATTGTGCGCTCTGCGCGGCCGGATACGAGGCGTCGGTCGACGAGATGGTCGAGGTGGCCTTCACCGTCAGCCCGCAGGTCCGCCGCATCGCCGCTCACGATCCCGATACGCTGCCGATCTGGGAATATGTGCGGCAGATGTTCTGGAGCTCGGGCGTCGACATCAACGAAGAATCCTTTTCGCGCCTGATCAACGAAGTGACGCTGGAAGCGTTGGAATTGCCTGCCGGCGAAAAGGCGATCCTCTCGCTGAATCTGCCGAGCCAGTTCATCATCGTGTTCGAGCCGGTCACCCATTCCGCGCATTTCCTGGACGTCCAGGGCGAGCCGACCAGCGAACGCCAGCAGCTTTCGATCATGTTCAACAAGCTGGAGGCGCCGACGGGGACTACCGTGATGCGTCCCGGGCCGCTGCGCCTCACGCTCGAGAATCAATCGGGCGGTCGCGTTCTGCCCTCGGTCTGGATTGCCGCCGACGCGATGCACGAGATGATCGGCAAGCGCAAGCCGATCCTGACCGCCAAGAGGATGCTGTCGAACCAGACGTTCCGCGACGTCTTCAAGGCCGACAATCTCAATGTCGATCAGCGATTGAAGATCACCTCGCTGACTTTCCTGTTCACCGACCTGAAGGGCTCGACGGCGCTGTACGAGCGCGTCGGCGACCTCAGCGCCTTCGATCTCGTGCGCGCGCATTTCCGGGCGCTGCTGGAGATCATCGCCGCCGAGAAGGGCGCCGTCGTGAAGACGATCGGCGATGCCGTCATGGCGACCTTCGTCAGGCCCGAGCACGCGATCACGGCGGGGCTGCGCATGCGCGCGGCGATGGATGATCTGAACAAGCAGCGCGGCGCCAACGATCTCATTCTCAAGATCGGCATCCATGAAGGCCCGTGCCTTGCGGTGATGCTCAACGAGCGGCAGGACTATTTCGGCCAGACCGTCAACATCGCCGCGCGCGTGCAAAGCCTGTCGACCGCGCAGGAGATCCACATCACCGGTCCGGTGCTCGACGCGCCGGCGGTGGCCGAGATCCTGCAGCGGCGCGAGATCAAGCCGATCCAGAAGCAGGCGGCCCTGCGCGGCATCGCCGACAAGATGGTGGTGTACGAGATACCGTGAGGGACGGGGGTGATCGCCATATTCTCCGTCGTCATGCCCGGCTTGACCCGGGCATCCACGTCTTTCGTTGCGGACATACGTGGATGGCCGGGACAAGCCCGGCCATGACGAGAGAACAGATTGCCGAAACGTAATGCAGCGCGCGGAACTGACGCACGTTGCGCCGGTTGAGTTTCCCGCTCATATAAGGCTTGTAGCGGCCGCGCTTGCTGCGGCGTCATCGATTTCGGTAGGACCTTATGCTCGACGGCTTGCGCCAATTCATCGCCGACATTGTTGCTCCCCATGGTCAGGACCGCGCCTTTGGCGACAGCGACTACCGCCTGGCGGCAACCGCGCTGCTGGTCCACGTGGTTTCCCTGGACGGCCAGCCGACGCCGGCCGAGCAGCGCAAGCTGCACAGTCTGATCGAAAGCCATTTCAAGCTGGACCGCGGCACCGCCGACCGGCTGATCGCGGATGCGACATTGGTCGAGGGCGAGGCGGTCGATCTCTATCACTTCACCAGCGTCATTATGCGCTCGCTCGATGAAGAGGGGCGCAAGCGCATCGTCCAGATGATGTGGGAGCTGGTCTATGCGGACGGCCAGGTCACCGAGTTCGAGGACAACGTCGTCTGGCGCGCCTCGGACCTGCTCGGGGTTTCCCAGCGCGACCGGATCGATCTCAAGCACGCCGTCGCCGGGCGTGCCGGCGGGCAGGTCACGGACGCCCTCGGGGGCTGAGCAGTCGCCCATGCGGCACGGATGGCCGGTTGTCCCGACCACATGACGAAACTTTAATGTAACGTCGCGCCGCCCCGAATTCGGGATCCCCCTGAAATCCCGTGGGTTTTTCCTCCTTCCGCGTTGCTCTCGGGTTGCCATGCGGCCCTCCCCGCTTGCCTGTCGCGCGTGGCCTATGCTCCAGTTCCCGCTGTTTCGGGGCCCAAAAAATTACATCAAGAGACTGCGATCGTGACTGAGCGGGTAACGTTGATCACCGGTGCGTCGGCGGGCATCGGCGCGGAGCTGGCGCGCGTGTTTGCCGCGAATGGACATCGTCTCGCGCTGACGGCGCGGCGCGCGGACCGGCTCGAAGCGCTCGCGAACGAACTCGCTGCGACATGCGGCAAGAGGCCGATCGTGATCGCCTGCGATCTCCAGCAAGCCGACGCCGGCGAGCGGATCGCCGCTGCGCTCGCTGCCGAAGAGGTCGAGCTCGACAATCTCGTCAACAATGCCGGTTTCGGCGTGTTCGGTGATGCGATCGAGCGCGACCGCGACGAGCAGGTCGGCATCGTCGATGTCAACGTCCGGGCGCTGACCGATCTGTCGCTGCGCTTTGCCGATCAGCTCGTCAGGAACAAGGGCGGCCTTCTCAATGTCGGCTCGGTCGCGGGCTTCCTGCCCGGTCCCGGCATGGCCGTGTATTACGCCTCGAAGGCCTATGTGATTTCGCTGACCGAGGCGTTGCGGGCGGAGCTCGCACCGCGCGGCGTGCGCGTCACCGTGCTGTGTCCGGGACCGGTGCAAACCGAATTCCAGGGGCGTGCCGGGGTCGGGTCCGGGCATGATACGGCGATTCTCAACGTTCCCGCCGCGGACGTAGCGCGGCAGGCCTATCGTGGCTTGATGGCGAACAAACGGGCAGTGCTGCCGGGTCTCGGCATCAAGATTGTGCCTTTCGCGCTGCGCTTCTTCCCGCGCGGCTTCATCCTGTCCGCCACCAGCCGGTTTCAACGGCAGCGGAGCTGAAGCAGCCCGAAGCACCCGTGGTGGCCCGGAGCTTGCTTCTGCATCAAACAGAAGTGCATCAAGCAGGAGTGCATCAGGCAGGAGTATGGGCTGCGTGTGTGCGCAAACTCACACGATGTTAACCTTCGCTTAGCTATGCTGGCGGCTTGAACCGATAGCACTCGCAAAAGGCCATGTCGTTTCGGACGGACAGGTTTGGTGGCGCAGAAGTGGTGTCCTTCCGAGGGAGGACGCCGTGCGCGGCCGCCGCCAATCCCTGCCTGCCGGTCCTGATCGTTCTCCATCAGGAATCCTCCACACCTGGCCGCGTCGGCAATGCGCTGCGCGCGCTCGGCCATCGCCTCGACATCCGCCGTCCGCGATTCGGCGATCGCCTCCCCGATACGCTCGATCAGCATGCCGGAGCGGTGGTGTTCGGCGGGCCGATGAGCGCGAATGATTCGGATGATTACATCCGCCGCGAGATCGACTGGATCGAGATTCCGCTCCGCGAACAGCGGCCGTTCCTCGGCATCTGCCTGGGCGCGCAGATGCTGGCGATGCAGCTTGGCGCGCGCGTCGCACCGCATGCAGAGGCGCTGACCCAGATCGGCTATTACCCGATCCGCCCGACCGCGGCAGGTCGCGCGCTCTGTCCGGACTGGCCGGCGCAGGTCTATCATTGGCATCGCGAAGGCTTCGAGCTGCCTGATGGCACCGAGCTGCTTGCGGAGGGTGATGACTTTCCCAACCAGGCATTCCGTGCCGGCAACGCCTTCGGCGTGCAGTTTCATCCTGACGTGACCTACGCCATGATGCATTGCTGGACCACGCGTGGCTATGACGGTCTCGGCGCGCCCGGCGCCCGCGAGCGGCATCATCATTTCGCGGACCGCGCGGTCTACGATGCCGCGGAACGCGCCTGGCTCGATCATTTCATCGATGGCTGGCTGGCGCGCCGGCCGGTGCTGGCGCAAGCCGCCGAGTGATCGCGCCTTCACGCAAGCCCTCGCCTCATTCCTGACTATGCTAGGCTCGCTGCCGTTGAGCGCGCGCGAACGCGCGCCGGCCGACAAAGGGAGAGCGCCATGGCCTATGAGCACATTCTCTATGAGGTGAGCGATCAAATCGCGACCATCACGCTCAATCGCCCTGATCGCATGAATGCGTGGACGCCGACCATGGAGCGCGACGTGCGCCATGCCATGGAAGCATCAAGTGCCGATGACAATGTCCGTGTCATCGTGCTGACCGGCGCGGGCCGCGCCTTCTGCGCCGGCGCCGACATGGATGCGCTGAAAGGGCTCGACCCCAACGATGTCAGGCGCGCTTCGAGCCTGCCGCCGTTCGACATGAACCGCCGACCGGATTGGCAGACGCGCTACGGCTTCTATCCATCGATCGGCAAGCCTGTAATCGCGATGCTCAATGGCGCGACCGCCGGAATCGGCCTCGTCCATGCGCTCTATTGCGACCTGCGCTTTGCCGCGGACAATACGGTGTTCACGACGGCCTTTGCGCGGCGCGGCCTGATTGCCGAGCACGGCATCAGCTGGATGCTGCCGCGCATCGTCGGCCACGCCAACGCGATGGATCTCTTGCTCTCGGCGCGCCGCGTCTCGAGCGACGAGGCGCTGCGAATCGGTTTGGTCAACCGGCTCTGCGCGCCCGACAGGCTGCGCGAGGAAACCTACGCCTATGCCCGCGATCTCGCCGATTTCGTCTCGCCGAGCGCGATGGCCGTGATCAAGCGGCAGCTCTACGAGGTGCCGTTCCAGACGCTGGCCGAGGCCACGATCGAGGCCAACAGGGAGATGATGGTGGCGCTGAACGGCAGCGATTTCCGGGAGGGCGTGGCGAGCTTCATGGAGAAGCGGCCGCCAAGGTTTACGGGGAAATAGGGGGGTGCTTCGGGGAAAAGTCCGCCGTCGCCCTTCGGGCTATGGCGGGACAGCCCTCGCTCATTCGCTACGAGAGAGCACGGCTGGCTTGCCTAGCCGTAGCTCGCGAAGCGAGCGAAGGCTGGTGGAGCCAGGCGGGATCGAACCGCCGACCTCGTCATTGCGAACGACGCGCTCTCCCAGCTGAGCTATGGCCCCTTTGCTGGCCGCTCTGGTGAACGCGGCCGACAACCGGGCGCCATTTAAGTCCCCGCCAAGGTCAAGTCAAGGACAGGTGTAAGGGGGGTTTTAGCCATCCGGATGCCGACTTCCCTTGTTTGGGTCGGGGGGAACCGATATCTAGCCAAGATCACCCCGCGGCAGGCCCAGAGAGTGTTTCGCTGATGCGTCCGATAGTCTTCATTCTGATCCAGATCATCAATCTCTACATCTATCTGCTGATCGCATCGGCAATCCTGTCCTGGTTGATCGCGTTCAACGTCGTGAATACTCGCAACCAGTTCGTTGGCGCGATCGCGGAATTTCTCTATCGGATTACCGAACCGGTCCTGGGGCCTATCAGGCGCCGGCTGCCCAGCATGGGCGGGCTCGACGTCTCTCCGATCGTCGCCTTCTTCATCCTCTGGTTGATCCAGCTCTATCTCGCTGAATACGTTTATCCGAACGTACCCTAGGCGGTGGAACCGTGATGGAGCCCTGAGCGCCTTGACGGAACCCTGGCGCATCTCCACCACGGGCGTCAGCATCGCGCTGCGGGTGACGCCGCGCGGCGGACGTGATGGCGTCGACGGGATCGAGCAGCTTAGCGACGGCCGCAGCGTGCTGAAGGTGCGCGTGCGGGCCGTCGCCGATGGCGGCGAGGCCAATCGCGCCGTTCTGGCGCTGCTGGCGAAATCGCTTCGTGTGCCCAAGGCCAGCGTCAGTCTCGTGTCGGGAGCGACGGCGCGGCTGAAGCAAGTCGCCATCGAAGGCGATCCGGCAAGGCTTGTCCAAGCGTTGCGCGAGCTCGCGCCAGTCAAATCGACAGACAAGGGGAACTGACATGACCGCCAAGATCATCGATGGAAAGATCATCGCCGCGGACCTTCGCGCCCGCGTCGCCGACGAGGTCGCCCGCGTCAGGCGCGAGCACAATCTGGTGCCTGGCCTTGCCGTGGTCCTGGTCGGCAACGATGCCGCCAGCGAAGTCTATGTCCGCTCCAAGCATACGCAGACTCAAGCCGCGGGCATGGCCTCATTCGAGCACAAGCTGCCGGCAGACGTTTCGCAGGCGGAACTGCTGACCGTCGTCGCAAAGCTCAATCGCGATCCCGCCGTGCATGGCATCCTCGTGCAATTGCCGCTGCCCAAGGGCCTCGACACCGAGGCCGTGATCAATGCCATCGATCCCGCCAAGGATGTCGACGGCCTGCATCCGAACAATGCGGGTCGGCTCGCCGGCGGATTCCAGGCCCTGTCGCCCTGCACGCCGCTCGGCTGCATCATCCTGACCAAGAGCGTGCACGCCTCGCTCGAAGGCCTGAACGCCGTCGTGATCGGCCGCTCCAATCTGGTCGGCCGCCCGCTGGTGCAATTGCTGCTGAACGAGAACGCCACGGTGACGATCGCGCATTCGCGCTCGCGCGATCTGCCCGGCATCGTGAAGCGGGCCGACCTCGTCTATGCCGCGGTCGGCCGGCCGGAGATGGTGCGCGGCGATTGGCTGAAGCCGGGCGCGACCGTGATCGACATCGGTATCAACCGCATTCCGAAAGACGACGGCAAAACCCGTCTCGTCGGCGATGTCGCCTATCAGGAAGCGCTTGGCGTTGCCGGCGCGGTGACGCCGGTGCCGGGCGGCGTCGGCCAGATGACCGTCGCCTGCCTGCTCGTGAATACGCTGCGCGCGGCCTGCGCGATCGCAGGCCTGCCGAAGCCGGCGGTGTGACGATCAGCCCTTCTTCTTCTTCTCGCGCTCGATGCCTTCGAGGATCAGCTTCGCGGCTTCCTCGGGACCGCCCCAGCGCAGGATCTTCACCCACTTGCCCTTCTCGAGATCCTTGTAGTGCTCGAAGAAGTGCTGGATCTGCTGCAGCGTGATGTCGGGCAGGTCGGAATACGACTTCACCTTGTCGTAGCGCTGCGTCAGCTTCGACGACGGCACCGCCAGAATCTTCTCATCGCCGCCGGCCTCGTCTTCCATGAACAGCACGCCGACCGGGCGTACGCTCATGACGGCGCCGGGAATGATGGCGCGGGTGTTGATGATCAAGACGTCGCAGGGGTCGCCGTCGTCGGACAGGGTGTGCGGGATGAAGCCGTAGTTACCGGGGTAACGCATCGGCGTGTACAGGAAGCGGTCGACCACGAGCGTGCCGGCTTCCTTGTCCATCTCGTATTTGATCGGTTCGCCGCCCACCGGGACTTCGATGACGACGTTGACGTCGTGGGGTACGTTTTTTCCGATCGAGATAGCATCGATACGCATAAGGCAGGCTCCGTTGTCGCCGAGGTTAAATCGCGCCCGGCAGCGATTTTGGCGCTGTCATACGCGGGCTTGGCCCCTCGATCCATCGTGTTTTTGCGAAATAATGAATCCCGCGATCACCTGCGCAAACGCTGGCGGTATCGGCGGGTGGAAAGGCTGCCGGCCAAGATCTCAGCAGCTCAATTGGTCCAAACCTTGATCGGTTCGGATCTTAATTGGTCCAGGCGAAGGCAACCTTGTCGAGCGACTTCGGCCCGAACCGCTCCGAGGAGCGTGCCACCATGCGGCCGCCCAGGGCCCGGTAGAACTCGGTCGCCGGATCATTGTCCGACAGCGCCCACACCACCATGCTCTTCAGATTGCTCTGCATGAGATCGCGCCGGGCGGCGGCGAACAGACGGCGGCCGAAGCCGAGGCCCTGAAACTCCGGACGCAGGTACAGCTCATAGATCTCGCCGTCGAAATGCAGGCTGCGGGCGCGGTTACGGCCGTAATTCGCATAGCCCGCGATCTTGTCGCCGAACACCAGCACGCTGACGCGGCTGCCCTTGCGGATTGCGCTGTCCCACCATTGCGGACCGCGGCGGTTGATCAGCTTCTCGAGCTCGGCACCGGGAATGATGCCCTGATAGGCGGAACGCCAGGCTTCGTCATGGGTGGACGCCACCGCAGTCGCATCTGCAGCTTTGGCCGGCCGAACCTCGATCAGGGTTGTGCTCATGAACGCGATCAAATCAAGTCGCCGCGCCGGCGGCAAGACCTATCGTTAATTATCGGTTAACCTGTGGACTTTCTGCATCAGTATTTGAGCCATGTTGTGCCGAAAAAAGACAAGACGCCACTTCGATCGGCACCGGCGTGCCATCAGTCGGTGCAAAACTGCTTTGCGGCAACGAATGAACGGCAACGGCAGCGCAGAAAGTCCGCCCCAAATGATTCGTTCCTACTAGTGTCGCCATCGCCGTTCGTGCTCCCTTCCGGCAACCCATGCGACTGTTCAACATCCTTGCGCGCCTGCCTCTGCTGGTTCTGCTGACTGCGTCGCCTGTGTGCGCACAGGTCACGTTCGGGGCATCGGGCCCGGAGGGCGAGCCGCTTCGCCGACAAGAATGGCGCGTGCCGTCACCGGATACCGATTTTGCCGCGCGCGCGCTGCTGTTTCGCCCCGCGGGCGCCGGCCCGTTCCGGCTTGCCGTGATCGCACATGCGTCAACGCAGAACGTGCTCCGTCGTGCGCAAACGCCGCAGCCGGAATATCGCGCCCTGGCAGCGTTTCTCGTCGCGCGCGGCTTTGCCGTGCTGGTGCCGGAGCGCCTCGGGCATGGCGCGACCGGTGGCCGCTATGTCGAAGATCAAGGCGGCTGCGACGAAGCGGATTACGCGCGCGCCGGCCACGCCACCGCGGCGGAAATTTCGCTCGCGCTGGACTATCTGCAAAAGCAGGATTTTATTCGTAAGGACGCCGCGGTCGTGATCGGGCATTCCGCCGGCGGCTGGGGCGCGCTGGCGCTTGCGCATGCCGATCCGAAAGCGATTGCCGCGATCATCGCCTTTGCACCCGGGCGCGGCGGTCATGCCAATGACGAACCCAACAAGATCTGTGCGCCGCATACGCTGCTCGCTGCGGCGGCTGAATTCGGCAAGACGGCGCGCATTCCCGTGATATCGCTGGTTGCAGCCAATGACAGCTATTTTGCACCGGCATTTTCGAAAACACTGGCGGATGCGTTTCGCAGTGGCGGCGGCAAGGATGATGTTCGCACGCTGCCATCAGTGGGCAGCGAAGGCCATTGGATGATCGAGACCGAGGCCGGCGTCAAAGCTGCAAGCGGCGAGCTCGATCGCGTGCTAAGGCCGGTGGCGAAGAAGCCATGATGCTGTATTTCCTTGTCAAATATCTGCACGTGCTCGGCGCCATCATCATCCTCGGCACCGGAACCGGCATCGCCTTCTTCATGCTGATGGCCCATCGCACCGACAATGCCGAGTTCATTGCACGCACGGCATCGGTGGTGGTGATTGCGGACGCGATCTTCACGCTGTCAGCGGTGATCCTGCAGCCGGTCACCGGCGGCCTGCTGATGGTGCTCTCGTCCACGTCGATCACGGAGCGTTGGATCCTCGCCTCGCTCGTGCTCTATGCCATTGCAGGCCTGTTCTGGATTCCTGTCGTCTTCATGCAGATCGAGATGCGCGATCTCGCGCGCAAGGCCGCCGAGCAGAAAGCCGCGCTGCCGGAGCGTTACTTCGTCCTGTTTCGCCGCTGGTTCGCGTTCGGCTTTCCCGGCTTCGGCGCGACGATGGCGATCCTCTGGCTGATGATCGCAAAGCCGTTCTGAGGAATCCGATGAACCAGCGAACCATTTTCGTGCTCGGCGCCTCCGGCCTGATCGGCCGTTTCGTCACCGACGATCTGCGCGCGAGAGGTTTTCGCGTTGTCGGCGTCGCACGCAAGCTGTCGCCGGCGCAGACGATGAGCGCGCTCGATATCGAGCTGCCGATCCTGTCGCTCGATGCGCCCGCGCTGACACGCCTGCTGAGCGAGCACGAGGTAGACGTCGTCGTGAACTGCCTCGGCGTGCTTCAGGACGGCCCCGGCAGCGACACCAATGCTGTGCATCGCGATTTTGTCGGGCGTCTGCTTCAAGCCATTGCCGACAGCGGTCGTGTGATCCGGCTGGTGCACATCTCGATTCCCGGCAACGCGGATGCTGATCGCACCGCTTTCGCCATGACCAAGCGCGAGGCCGAGCGGCTGATCGCAGCATCCGGCATTCCCCATGCCATTCTGCGGCCCGGCTTCGTGGTCGCGCCGTCAGCCTATGGCGGCAGCGCCATGCTGCGCGCGCTCGCCGCGTTTCCGCTGGATCTTCCGGCCAAGGAGATGGCGACGCCCTTTCAGCCCGTTGCGGTCGAGGATATCTCCGCGACCATCGCCTGGCTCGCCGCGCGTGAGATCGATGATGCCTCCGTGAAGGCCGTGAGCTGGGATCTCATGCAATCCGAGCCTGTCACGATGGCCGGCGTGGTCAAGCAGTTCCGCCGCGCATTCGGCACGGCCGGCTGGCCTGACATCGCGATGCCGTCCTTCATGCTCGATCTCGGCGCGAGACTGGGCGATCTCGCCAGCGCGCTCGGCTGGATGCCGCCGCTGCGCTCCACCGCGATCGCCGAGCTTCGCCGTGGCGTGCGAGGCGATCCCTCGGCATGGATCACCGCCACCGGCATCGCGCCGAAGACGTTGGCGGATGCGATCGGGCGCCATCCCGCCGCCATCCAGGACGTCTGGTTCGCGCGGCTGTTCCTGACCAAGGCGCTGATCATTGCGAGCCTGGTCGGGTTCTGGCTCGTCTCCGGCTTCATCGCCCTGGTCGTGTCCTACCGCGCCGCGGCCGGCATCCTGACCGCGCACAACTTCCCGCCCGGGCTGGTCGATCCCGTCACGACAGGCACCAGCCTGATGGACATGAGCATCGGCGCGCTGATCGCCTTCCGCCGCACCGCTGCGATCGGCCTGGTTGCAGGCATCGTCGCCTCGCTCGGCTACATGTTCGGCGCCGCGATCCTGACGCCTGATCTCTGGATCGAGCCGCTCGGCGCGCTGGTGAAGACCGGGCCGGCGATCGTGCTGATGCTGGTCGCGCTGCTCATGCTGGATAATCGCTAATGTCAAAATGGCCCGATGACGACGTGATCCTGTATGACGGCGTCTGCATCTTCTGCTCGCGCTGGGTGCGCTTCGTCGCGCAGCGCGACACAGCGAAACGATTTCGCTTCACGCCGATCCAATCGGTGTATGGCGCCAGGCTCGCCCGCACCTTCGGCATCGATCCTGAAGATCCCGATACGAACGCCGTCGTTCACGGCGGCAAAGCGTTCTTGAAGTCCGACGCCGCGCTGACTGTGCTGTCGCATCTGCCGGGCTGGAGCTGGGTGCGCGCACTCTTCGCCGTCCCAAAGCCGCTACGCGACCCCATCTACAGCCTCATCGCGCGCAATCGCTATCGCATCTTCGGCAAGTATGATGCGTGCTTCGTGCCGGATGCTGATTTGCGCACGCGGGTGATCGAGTGACTCGTCATTGCGAGCGCAGCGAAGCAATCCAGAATCTTGCCGCGGCGGCAGTCTGGATTGCTTCGCTGCGCTCGCAAGGACGGCGTGTGAGGCTAGCGTTTGCCCATCGCCGCCAGCACCTCCTTCGCCGCCCGCTCCCCGCTATCCCGCGCCCCATGCGCCGTCGTGAAGAACGTTGGCGACGTTGCTTCGCCCGCAAAGAACAGCCGTCCATCCACCGGCGCCGCGAGCACGGCGCGATCGCCGGCATGCCCGGGCAATGCGTGCGAATACGACCCTCGCGCAAACGGATCGCGCCCCCAGCGCGACTCATACAGCGGCTTCAGCTTGCGGCGGATATCGTTGCCGAGAAAACCTGCGATCTCGTCGATGCTGTGCGCCGCGATGGCGCCGTCGCCGGCATCTTCCAGCGCGCGGGCAAAGCTGCCGCCGAAAAAGCCTTCGATGCAGGGTTGGCCGAACGGGCGGATGTGATAGGTGCCCATCTCGGTGCGCATGGTGGCGCCGCGCAAGTTTCCTTCTTTCGGGAAGGCTTCGGCGCCGTCGAGCGCGAGCGTGACCTTGTCGTCGACGCCAAGCGGCAGGCCGGCTGCGGCATCGACCTTGGCCGGAAGAGGCGGAGAGAAGCGGATCGCCTCGTCAGCGATCAGATTGGTCGGCACGGTGACGATCACCCTGTCGGCGGTCAGCGTGCCCTGTGATGTCTCGATGCGCACGCGCCTGTTCGAGTGATCGATCAGCGTGGCATTGCAGTTCAGCGCCACCGGGCAGGGCGCGCCATAGGCCGCGATCAGCGCGCCATAGCCGCGGCGGACGCGCCAGTTGAGCTCGCTGTCCTCATAGGCGTCCCAGTCGAGCGTCGACATGTCCTTGAGTTCGCAGCCGTTGATATAGGTCGAGATCGCGTCGATCATCGGGTTCCAGCGATTGCCGGGCTCGAGGCTCAGGCTCGCCGGCTCGTCCTTGCCCTTTTGCGCGGCCTGCCAAAGCCGGTCGTAGAACGCGTCCATCGCGCGCATGAAATCGTCGCGCAGGCTTTGCGGAAACGCATTGCCATAGGCGCGCTCGCGCCAGGGCGGCAGGTCCTTGTTGAGCTCGAAACCGAGTGTTCGCGCGATCGGCACGAAGGAGTTCTTGTCGGCCGAATGCAGCCAGCCGCAGCCGACGTCGAAGGTTACGTCAGGCGAGGCTTGCACGGTCCAGGCGCGCCCGCCGAGCCTGTCACGCGCCTCCAGCACGATCACGGAGAGACCGGAGCCACCAAGCGCATGCGCCGCGCCGAGGCCGGCTGCACCGGCTCCGATGATGGCGACATCGACGGAGGAGGGGAAGGACATGGATGGGCTCTAGCACGTTCGTGCAGTGCGCTGAAGCCAGACCGGTAACCGGGTTTCGTAGGGTGGGCAAAGGCGCCCTTGCGCCGTGCCCACCATCCAGAAGTGGTGGGCACGCTTGCGCTTTGCCCACCCTACGGCACTGTGCTGAACTGTCATCGCCCGCGCAGTGCGGGCGATCCATTATTCCAGAGGCAGGTGTTGTAGAGCCGAGAAGCCGCGGCGTACTGGATTCCCCGCTTTCGCGGGGAATGACACCGAGCGAGAAAGACCCTTACGCCACCGCTTCCTTGGCCTTTTCCGCGCGCTTGCGCTCGTTCGGGTCGAGATGCTTCTTGCGCAGGCGGATCGACTTCGGGGTGACCTCGACGAGCTCGTCGTCCTCGATATAGGCGAGCGCCTTTTCCAGGGTCATGCGGATCGGCGGGGTCAGGCGCACGGCTTCGTCCTTCGAGGTCGTGCGGATATTGGTGAGCTGCTTGCCCTTGAGCACGTTGATCTCGAGATCGTTGTCGCGGGTGTGCTCGCCGACGATCATGCCCTTGTAGACCTTCCAGCCCGGCTCGATCATCATCGGGCCACGGTCTTCCAACTTGAACATGGCATAGGCCACCGCCTCGCCCTGGTCGTTGGAGATCAGGACGCCGTTGCGGCGGCCCTGGATCTCGCCCTTGTACGGGGCGTAGCCGTGGAACAGGCGGTTCATGATCGCGGTGCCGCGGGTGTCGGTGAGCAGTTCGCCCTGGTAGCCGATCAGGCCGCGGGTCGGCGCGTAGAACACCAGGCGCTGACGATTGCCGCCTGATGGCTTCATCTCGATCAGCTCGGATTTGCGCTCGCTCATCTTCTGCACGACGACGCCGGAATGCTCCTCGTCGACGTCGATCACGACTTCCTCGATCGGCTCCAGGGCGCCGCCGGTGGCTTCGTCCTTCTGGAACACGACGCGCGGACGCGACACCGAGAGCTCAAAGCCCTCGCGGCGCATGGTCTCGATCAGGATCGCGAGCTGCAATTCGCCGCGGCCCGAGACTTCCATCGCATCCTTGTCGGCGGATTCGACGACGCGGAGTGCGACATTGCCTTCGGCTTCACGCAGCAGACGGTCGCGGATCATGCGGCTCGTCACCTTGTCGCCCTCGGTGCCGGCGAGCGGGGAGTTGTTGACGATGAACGACATCGACACGGTCGGCGGATCGATGGGCTGGGCCGGCAGCGGCACCTCGACGGTGGGATCGCAGAAGGTGTCGGCGACGGTGCCCTTGGTCAGGCCCGCAATCGCGACGATGTCGCCGGCTTCGGCTTCATCGAGCGGCGTGCGCTCGAGGCCGCGGAACGCCAGGATCTTGGTGATGCGGCCGGTCTCGACCAGCTTGCCGTCGGCATGCAGCACCTTGACCTGCTGGTTCGGCTTGAGCACGCCCGACGAGATGCGGCCGGTGATGATGCGGCCGAGATAGGGGTTGGCCTCGAGGATGGTGCCGATCATGCGGAACGGGCCTTCCTCGACCTTCGGCGGCGCGACATGGCGCAGCACCAGGTCGAACAGCGGCTCCATGCCCTTGTCCTGCGGACCCTCGGGGCTCTCGGCCATCCAGCCCTGCTTGGCCGATCCATAAAGGATCGGGAAGTCGAGCTGCTCCTCGCTGGCGTCGAGCGCCGCGAACAGGTCGAACACCTCGTTGATGACCTCGGTCGGGCGCGCGTCGGGACGGTCGACCTTGTTGATGACGACGATCGGCTTGAGGCCGACCTTGAGCGCCTTGGAGACCACGAACTTGGTCTGCGGCAGCGGGCCTTCGGCGGCGTCGACCAGCACCAGGGCGCCGTCCACCATGTTCAGGATGCGCTCGACTTCACCGCCGAAATCGGCGTGGCCGGGCGTGTCGACGATGTTGATGCGGGTGTCCTTCCACTGCACCGAGGCGGCCTTGGCCAGAATGGTGATGCCGCGCTCGCGCTCCAGATCGTTGGAGTCCATGGCGCGATCCGTCACCTTCTGGTTCTCGCGGAACGTGCCGGACTGCTGGAGGAGCTTGTCGACCAGGGTCGTCTTGCCGTGGTCGACGTGGGCGATGATGGCGACGTTACGAAGATTCATGAGTGAGCTTCTTTGCGGTCGGACAATGGGTTAAGCGCGATCTCGCCGGTCAGACCGGGACCTCTTCGCGGGAACAACGCTGGAAACGTGGAAAACGGGGCCTGCTTCGCCCAAAAAAGGAAACCCGGCCATGTCGATCGGGCACCCCGTGCGTTTGCGGCGCAATATATGCAAAAACCGCCAAAAAACAATGCGTTCTTTGCCGGTTGGTTGACTGAATTTTGTCCGGGAATTCCCGGGACTTAAGGTCGGGTTGCGGGATCGGTGGGGGCTTTTCGCCCCTTGATGGCCAGCCCGATCAGCGCGGCTCCTCCGATGGCGATGAGTAGTCCCAAAGAGACCAGCGGTGCGACGTCCGAGTCGATCTTTCCGCCTTCCACCAGGGACATCCCGCCGAACAGCAGTGCGCAGAGCCCCGGTAGCAGCATGATGACGCCGAGGACCGCCATGAGCGCGGTCAGGCAGCCGCTGCGCTGCGGGGGAGGCGAAGTGGGCGGGGTTTCGATGCTGCTCATCGTGCCACGCTACTGACGCGGCTTCGGTGGGGTCGCCGCGCGGATGAAGAGGAAGACCGCAATTCCGATCAGGACCAATCCAATCAGGACGAATGCGCCGCCTTGGCCGGCGAATGCGATGAAGCATAGGCCAGGGAAAAGCAGCACGATGCCGGTGACCACCATGAAAGCGGTCAGGCAACCGTCGCGCCGTGGCGGCGCCGTCGAAGATGTGTCCTCTTGAGGGGGCAGTGTCGGAGGAGTCGTGCCGGTATCGCTCATCGCGGCACCTCCTCGCCTTGGCGTGCCTCGCGATAGGTCTGGCCGGCCAGCGCGGCGCGGATGCCGTCGATCTTGCCGTTCCGGTAGAACAGGTTGTAGGTGTCGAACGGGACGATCGCGCCGCTTTCAGTGACGAAATGGATGCAACTGCGCTTGACGTTGCCGACGCAGAAATTGAAGCGATCGAGAAACTGCACGATGGTGACGCGGAATACGTTCTCGTAGGTCAGCCCTTGCGGCACCTCGAAGCTGGGCAGACAGCACAGCAATTCGCAGACACGCTCGGAGGTGTTGAGCGGACCTGATGACAGCGAGAACAGATCGACGAACTTCTCCCGCAGCATCGGATATTTTTCCGGGCTGATGGTGTTGGGCATCACCGCGACGAGCTGCTCCTGCGGAATCAGCGACGTCAGCGGAAGCACCTTCTCGCCGTTGCGCAGGCCGTAGCCGATCGAGATGCTTTCGGGGTTGCAGGGCAGCGGGATCATGTCCTTGTCACCGAACACGCCGGTCTCGATGACGCGCTGGCGAATCTCCGACAGCATGATGCGGTCGGCCTTCTTGTCGAAATTTTCGTTGCGACCGGCATCCTGCACCGGCTGCAGCGTGACACCCCGAACGCACTTCCAGCTCAGCGCATGGCGAACGATATCGCCGATCTCGGCATCGTTGATGCCGCGTTTGATGGTCGCGACCAGCGTGGTCGAAACGCCGAAATGCTCGAGATTTTCCAGGGCCTGCTGGCGGATCTTGCGCAAATCCGCGCCACGCAGATTGACCAGCGCATCGCGTTGAAGCGAATCGAACTGGAGATAGACCTCCAGCCCGCGCTTGTTCTCGGCGAGCCGTGCCACGAAATCCTTTTCGCGGGCGATGCGCAGGCCATTGGTGTTGATCATGACATGGCGGATCGGGCGGGCGCGCACGGCGTCGAGGATCTCGAAGAAATCAGGGTGCAATGTCGGTTCGCCGCCGGAAATCTGCACAAGGTCGGGTTCGCCCTCGCTGGCAACCAGCGCGTCTAGCATCTTGTCGACCGTCGCGAGCGGGGTGAATCTGGTTCGCGTGGGCGCCGATTCGGCGAAGCAGACAGGGCAGGTGAGATTGCAGTGCTCGGTGATCTCGATCAGCGCCAGGCAGGAATGCTGCTCGTGGTCGGAGCAGAGACCGCAATCATAGGGACAGCCGAATTCGGTCCGGTGCTGGAATTGCAGTGGCCGGTCGCCCGGCTTGATGAAATCCTTGCACAGACGCCAATAGGCCGCGTCGGTGGAAACGAGCGTCGACTGGACGCCGTGCTCCCTGCAACGCTTTTCGTACCAGACCTCGTTGTCGAGAATCTGGATCTTGGTCGGCACCAGCTTCAGGCAGACCTCGCAAAGGGACTGGGTCTGGCCCCAGAAGATGTAGGGGCGCGACTTACGCAACGGCGCGTTCATGTACAGGTCTCGCTTGGGGCGCCGTCGCCAGCATGATTGCGGCGTAGAGCAGGATGGACAGCGACAGCAGGTGAAACAGTGTGAGGGGGCCGATCAGCGTGCCATAGGGCTTGAGGAATTCCCAGAGGAAGCGCTGCGCTCCGTAGAAGAGCAGAACCAGGTAGAAACCATTGGTGATCGCGTACGCGTTTCGGTTCAAGACCGCCAGCACATAGAGCAGCACGAACACGCCCATCGCGGCGCTCTCGTAGAGCTGCACGGGATGGCGGAGAATGCCGTCGCCGAAATCGTGGCCCCAGGGCAATGCCGTCGGCGTGCCGTAGGTAAAATCGTCGAGGCCTGCAAAATAGCAGCCGAGCCGCCCGATTGCGATGCCGAGAGCCAGCGGCAGTGCAAACCGTGCGCCGGTGCGCACGCCGATCCCCGTGGACCATTTGTAGAGCTCGACGGCCGCGATGCCGCCGGCGAGCGCGCCCTCGACCGATCGCGCAATGCCGCTCTCGCCCGACAGCCACAGATTAGCGGACCCGAACAGATAGGCGCCAAGGCCGGCGCCGAACATCAGCGCGGCGATATAAGGCAGCGCGAAGGATTGCGCCGGAAACCGCAAGCCTTGTCGCGACAGCCAGTAGACTGCTGCGCCCGCCGCCAGCCACGCCGCAACATCGAAGACAGTGTGAAGAAGGGCCCCGCTCATGCAGGGTTAGTATAACACGGCGAACGTACAGCGTCGCGCACCGGCATCCTCGCCCAGAGCGGGAGAGGCAAGGAGGCGAGCGTCACCCCGTGCTGCTCGCTTCCTCGGTCGGATAAACCCCGCGCAGCACCTCCTCGAAATGCCGCTTCACGGCGTCGTTGCAGAGGCAGGCGCGCAGCCGCAAGCCGTCATGATTGCGGACCAGGATCGCGCCGCGCCTGGTGTCGAGCACGCCTTCCGCCTTGAACGATTGCAGCACGCGGCTGGCATAGCTGCGTCCCACGCCGAGCAAGGTGGCGAGCTGCTCATGCGTCAGGGGCACGCTGTGCTCATCGCCGGTCCGCTCCATCGCTGCGACGATCCATTTCGCCGTGCGCTGCTCGATCGAATGGATCGCGTTGCAGGCGGTCGACTGGAAGATCTGCGCCAGCATGCAGTCGGCATAGCGGGCGAAGATGTTGCGCAGCGACGGCGAGCGCGCCTTGGCCGCGTCCAGCTTGCCGACGTGAATATGCGCGAACGGCCCGCCGAATTTCACGCAGATGCGGGTATAGGCCGGCAGAAATCCCTCGCTGACGATGCCGCCCACCGCGCCTTCGCGGCCGACCAGAATGGTCTCGACGTCGCGGCCGTCTTCGTTCGGGACGAGAAACGTCGCGAGCGACGGCCCGCAGGGAAAGTGCACGACCTGGACATCGTCGCCGGGATTGTAGAGCAGCTGGCTCGCACCGACGTCGCCAACGGTGATATGCGGTGCAAGCAGCGCATAGTCCGCCGCATTCAATCGCCGCAGCAGATTGTTGGCCGGGCGGCTGTCGATCTCGCTCGTCTTGCTGATACGCGCATCCATCGCAAACTCCCCCATCCTCCTCTCCACATTAGCGAGTTCCGGCCACGGCCTGTGTGCACATGTGGACAGACTTCAAAACTGTTCTGTGGTGAGTTTCGTTCCGGGAACCCTCCGATGCGCTGGGCGCAGGTATCGCATGAGGTTGTCCTGACGGTGACAACATGCAGCCCTCGATAGCCAACATCATGATACCTGCCTCCCCGGCCGACATCCCTGCCGATGTTCTGATCGTCGAGGACGATCCGATCATCGCGATCGATTTTGAGGATCGGCTGCTCGGATTTGGCGTGAGCAGCGTGCGCACCGTGGGGTCGGTGGCGCAGGCGCTGGATGCGATCGCAAGGCGTGCGCCCGACTTCGCGCTGCTCGATGTCGAGCTGATCCGCGAGAAGAGCTTTGCGATCGCCGAGCGGCTGGCAGCGCTGGAGATTCCCTTCGTCTTCGTCACCGGCTATGGCGCGGAGACCAGCATTCCCGCGCAGTTCGCCGCGCGTCCGCGGCTGCAAAAGCCCTGCTCCAGCGATGCGCTGGAGGCGGCTTTGCAGGCGCGCGGCGGCTAAATCAGCTTCAGGCGAGCTTCGGCTCGAGCGTGGTCGACCACAACGCGACGTCGGCGCGGTCGCGCAAGGTCACCGTCATCTGGCCGGAGGCGCCGTCGATCTTGACGTGGCCGAAGAACTGCATGCCCGCGGACGGCGGCAGGTTCTGCTTGTCGAGGCCGGGCGCCTTGACGAAACGCACCTCGGGGCCAAACGTGTTGTCCATCTCGCCGGGCCCGAACGTTCCCGCATGCAGCGGACCCGACACGAACTCCCAGAACGGCTCGAACTCCTGGAATTGCGCCTTGTCCGGATTGTAATAGTGCGCGGCGGTGTAATGCACGTCGGCGGTCAGCCACACCGTATTTTTGACCGGCGCCATCTTGATGAAGCGTAGAAGGTCGGCGATCTCGAACTCTCTCCCGCGCACCGGGCCGTCGCCCTGCGCGAAGGCTTCCGACCCCTTCTTGTTCGGCGCATCGTCGTAAACGAGGATGCTGAGCGGCATGTCGGAGGCGATCACCTTCCATGTCGCACGCGAATTGAGCAGGCCGCGCTTCAGCCAGGCCATCTGCTCGGGCCCGAGGAAGTAGCTGGCCGGGCCGTATTCGGTCTCGAGATTGGCGCCGTTCGGGCCGCGATAGCTGCGCTCGTCGAGCACGAACACGTCGAGATGCGGGCCGTAGGAGATCTGGCGATAGACCCGGCCCGGCTCATTGATGCTCTCGCGCATCGGGTACATTTCGTGGAAGGCGCGGCCGGCGCGCGCGGCGAGCAGCGAGATGTCGCGCACCTTGTAGGTCGCCGGCAGATCCTTCGACAGCGACCAATTGTTGGTCACTTCGTGATCGTCCCATTGCACGAAGATCGGCACCTCCGCATTGAAGGCGCGGACATTGTCGTCGGTGAAATTGTATTTGTGCGCGGCACGAAACTCGTCCAGCGTCTCCGCAACCTTGGCCTTCTCGGGGATGGTGACGTTCTTCCAGGTCTTGCCGTCGGCAAGCTTGACCTCGGAGGGGATCAAGCCGTCGGCATAGATCGTGTCGCCGGAATGCAGGAAGAAGTCTGGGCGATGCTTGCGCATCGCCGAGAAGGTGAACATGCCGCCGTCATCTGGGTTGATGCCCCAGCCTTGGCCGGCAACGTCGCCGCCCCAGACGAAGCTGACGTCGCGGCGGTCGGCCGGCGCGGTGCGGAAGCGGCCGACCACCGGCTCGCCTTCGATCGCGGTGTGGGAGAGGTCGCGGAAGCGGACGCGATAGAAGATGTCCTGTCCGCCGGGCAGATTGTCCACCAGCATCTTGGCGGTGAAGTCGCTCTCCGGCAGCGCCGCGATCGGCGGCAGCGCCCGGGCGCCCTTGAAAGATTCCGTCGTCGCCACCTCGACCAGCATTTGCGCGGGCCGGTCGGTGCGGGCCCAGACCACGCCGCCGTCGACGCTGACGTCGCCGGACTGCACGCCATGGGTGACCGCGGGCCGGTCGGCCGCGCGCGACAGATGCGGCATCGCGATCGCGCCGACTGCGCCGGCGCTGGTGGTGAGGAATTTGCGGCGGGAGAATTTGATCTTCATGGGATGGCTCGCTGGCTAGCGGTCTCGCGCACATTTGGCGCCGTCATTCCGGGATGGTCCGAAGGGATCACGATGCGACCCTGAGGACCAGACCCGGAATCTCGAGATTGCGGGTTCGCGCTTTGCGCGCCCCGGAATGACGGTGGAAGCTATATTGAGCCAATGTGACGCGGCAATTACGGGCGCAAACGTCTATGCGTTGCCGGCGGCCCGGAATTGCGCGCCGGCGCGTTGCAGGTTTTGCGGCAGGCTGGCCAGCACCGCCTTGCGGTCGGCGACCGCGGCGTGGAATTGGTCGAGCGCGATGTTGAAGGCGGTCAGCGCGCCTTCCTCGATGGCGCCGTGGTCGTAGCAGCGCAGCGTGTCACGCAGGATATCGTCGGCTTCGGTCTGCATCTGGTCGAGCTCGTCGGCCGTCTCGCTCTTGCGGGCGGCAGTGAGCATGTCGAGCAGGCGTTCGCGTAAATGGCTGTTATTGTCGCGCTCGTCCTTCTTCAGATAGCCCGCGAACCAGGCGCCGAGCGAGCCCATGGCCGAAAGCGCCATCAGGCTCCACCAGATATAGTCGCTGTATTTGTCGAGGAAGGTCTTCTCCTCGCCGTCGACGAAGGCGGCGGCGCCCGGATGCACGGGGATCACCGCGTCCTTGTCGGTGTCGGGCGTCTCGATCTTGGCGGCCTGCGGGAAGTCGGTCAGCAATTGCTGGCGCACGGCGAAGAGCTGCCGGGTGAAGGCCGCAACCGTGGTCTCGGACAGGCCTTTGCGCGCCACGATGTGGTGCGCGAAGCTGATGGTCTTGACCTCGTCCTCCGGACGATCGGGCGAGCCGCCATAGGTCCCGGCGGGAATTTCCGCGGCTTCATAGACCGGATGGTTCTGCGCGATGGCATCGGCCGAATCGATCGCGAGGAAAGTCGGCGTGCCGGCATCCTTGGCGGAGGTGGCGATCGCATCCGCCGTGATCTTGCTGTTGACCGGGCCGGCCGCAAGATAGACGTCGACCTTCTCCGCCTTGATCGCCTCGGCCACTTCGGTCGCCGGGAATTGCACGATCTCGACCTTGGCGGGATCGACGCCGTATTGCTGCAGGATCACCTTGAGCAGATTGACGTTGGCCGCCGTGCGGCCGACCACGCCGACGCGGTGACCGGCGAGCTGCGAGATCTTGGTGATCTTCGCGCCCTTCTTCTTGCCCTTGCCGGGTACCGACCACAGCACCACGACATTCTTGCGCAGCGTTGCGACGGCTTGCGCGTTCTTGGGGACCTCGAGATCACCGCGAACGATGGCAAGATCAGCCTTGCCTTCGGCGAGCTGCTCGGCGCTGGCGGTGGCACCGTCGGTCTGGATCGGGCGCAGCCGCACAAAACCTTTGCTCTGCGCAAAGGCCTGCGTCAGCGTCTGGACCACCTTGACGTCGTCGCTGTTGGCGGGACCGACCGCGATCTTCAAGGTCACCGGCCGCATTGCGAAATAGTAGCCGCCGGCGAGCGCGCCGATGATGGCGAGCACCAGCGCCAGAGACACGAGCGCGGTCTTCCGCGCCGCGGATCGCGGCGAAGGCGGAGAGGGGGCTTCAGCCAGGTTTGAATCCCCGGTCATCGATCTCCCAAACAGGCGCTTCAGGCTCAGTTTCATCTTGGCCGGCGATTTACGCCCGCAATTGTAGCAAATTTCTTGTCCGCCGGGGTTACATCTCCGTCATGGTTAGCGGATCGGCCAAATCCAAGGTGAACCCGGACCGTAAGCACGGTGTTAGGGTAAAGTTCCCCTGAAACGGAGGTCATCATGGCAGAACGTCTATCGGCGGACGCCCGCAAGCAGGCGCTGGGCACCCTCCCCGGCTGGGCCGAGGTCCAGGACGGCAAAGGGATCGGGAAGACCTTTGTCTTCAGGGATTTCAACGAGGCCTTCGGCTTCATGACCCGGGCGGCGCTAACAGCCGAAAAAATGGATCACCACCCGGAATGGCGCAATGTCTACAAGACCGTAGAGGTGGTGCTGTCGACCCATGACGCCGGCGGTCTGACCAAGCTCGACATCGAGCTTGCCACGGCGATGAATGCGATTGCCAAGCTGACGCAGGGCTGACGTCTTGCGGGTCCGGGCCGCATCCCCATCTTGTGATCGTCACCGGATGCGGCCTTCGGTCGCGCCGCCGTAAGCGGGAGTTTTGGGAAAGATGGCTGCCGAACACAGCGTCGGCTTCGAGCCGGCGGATCGGCTCGCGGAAGATCGTGACAGCGTGCGCCGCCGCTTCTGGCGCAAGCTGAAGCGCGTCGCCGCGCATCTGCCGTTCACGGAAGATCTGCTCGCGGCCTATTACTGCGCGTTCGACCGGCAGACGCCGCGCCATGTCCAGGCGTCGCTCTTGGGTGCGATCGCCTATTTCATCCTGCCGTTCGACTTCATCCCCGACGTGATGCCGGTGCTCGGCTTCACCGATGACGCCGCCATTCTCGCCACCGCCATTCGCATGGTCGCGAGCCACATCACGCCAGAGCACCGCGAAGCGGCGCGCGCTGCATTGAAGCGTGGGGTGGATGAGGGGGAGGCCGCGTAGCCGTCCCTATGTCGTCCTGGCGATAGCCAGGACGACTCTGAAAGAGATTCCACCACCCACCGCGCCCCACCACTACTTCTTCTCCGCCCGCGCCTTCTCCGCGTCCCACGCCTGGAATTGCCTGAACAGCGTTTCCCTCTCTGCGTCGGTCACTTTCGCGGCCGCGGGGGTTTGCTTCAGGAATGCCTCGAAGCGTTGCCGCGTCACCGGCTCGATGCCATGTTTGTCGAGCCATTGCTGTGCCACCGGCAATCTGTTCCAGCCGGACAGGGGGGCCGCCAGCGAGACCTCCTTCCACTTCGGATGGAAGGGCGGGTTCTGGAGCGCGGGGAATTTCGTGAAGAAGGCGTCCACGAACAGTGCGAGCTTGCGATAGCGCTCGGTGTTCGGGGCCCAATTATAGGCGGCAAGCACCGCGGGCACCGCGATCGTGTCCACGGTCTCGCCCTCCTTGATCAGGTTCGGATAGTCCTTGGCGTTCAGCGTCGCCGGCAGATAGTCGCTCTGGAGCGGCTTTGCATAATCGACCCCCGCAAGATGGAAGCGTCCGTCATTGGCGAAGTTCGAGACCGATTTGTAAGGCTTGCCCCCGACCACGATGACGGCGTCGATCTCGCCGGCTTTCAGCTTCTCCATCGCGATGCGCTGCTCGACATAGACGAACTTGGCCTTGATCCCGAGCCGCTCGAACACGGTCAGCGCGGTGACGAAGGTGCCGCCGTTGGGCAGGTCCACGCTGACGGTCTTGCCCTCGAGATCCTTGAGCGTCGCGACTGACTTCGGCGCGATCACCTGCATCTCTTCGTTGTAGAGCTTGGTCACATAGGTGAACTGCTTCTTGATATCCTTGGCAAAGCCCCTGCGTTCGAGATAGTCGAGCGTGTCGGCACGCACGACCCCGAGATCGACGCCCTGCAGGAACAGAATGTCGGCCACGCTCTGCACCGAGCCGCGGCCGACGATCGGCAGCACGCGGATCTTGTTGCCGTCGTCGAGCACGGAGGCGAGATCGGCGCCGAACTGCACATAGGTGCCGCCGATCGTGCCGGTGATCAGTGTGACAGTGTTGGCGTTCAACGACTGCTTGGTCGAGGTCGAGCCGAACTGGAAGATGGCCTTCAGTCCGTCCGAGACCTTGGCCGGATCGTATTCGGTCTGCTCGGCGCGTGCCGCGAATGCACAGATGGTCATGATGGCGGCAACCGCCATTTTCAAAGCGTTACGCATGATGTCCTCTAAAAAGCTCTAATTGCGAAACTGGGCGAGGCGCTGCCCCGCCTCCGCCGATCCGAGCGCCGCGGCCTTCTGGTACCAGTCGCGCGCGGCGGCCGCGTCGCCGGCGATGCTCCGCGCGTCGCTGGTGCCCAGCACGGCCGGGTCATAAGTCTGTCCCAGCAGGAACGCGGCCGTTGCATCCTGCGCATTGGCCGCGCGTTCGAGCAGCAGACGGGCCGCAACGATATCGCCGATCCTCAACAGGCTCTTCGCGCGCGTCATCAGCCCGGCCAGCGTGTCGGCGTCGAGCGTCTTGACGGGCGCAGGGGGCGCAGGCGGCGCAGCGACGGGTGCGGGTGCCTGGGCTTGCAGCGCCGACTGATAGGCGGTCGCGATCGCTTCGCGGCTCGGCGTTGACGGTGCAGGGAGGTCTTGGGTGTCGGCGCTCGCCAGCTTGGTGTCGGTCACGCGGACCGGATGCTCGAGCGGGATCTGCCGTACGGCCGGCGGGCTGGTCGACGCCATGGCCTGCTCCGCGATGCCCACCCAGCGACCGGCATTGGCGGCCAAGAGGCCGCGAAAGTCGGACTGAAACAGTGTGACCAGAGCCGCCAGGGTGGATGCCGCCAGAACGGCCGCGAGAACACGCGGGACAAATCTGGAGCGCAATTCCACCGGTGCATATTCGCGTGGGTCCGGCGCACCGAGCGGATCGGACAAGAAGAGTGGAATTGGATCGTCCTGTGAAAGTTCAGCCCGCGCGGCGCGAGCACGGATAAAGGACGCGGTTGGCGGATGTGATGCGGCTCGATTGGAGTCGAGCGCCCTCGACTCCTTCGACGGGCGATGCGCCGTCGTCTCCATGGTGATGCTCCCCATTACTACGCAACGCAGGGGCATTCCCGGCTTCAGTCTTCTTGCTTTTGTCCAGAAGTGTCCCGCAAATGGAACCGGTAAAACGCAGTTTGAATCAGCCCAAAAAACGACGGCGGTTTGCGCGAATCGGGAAAAAGTTGGGTTTGATTGGGGCGGCGCGGGGGAATGCACCGCAATTTCGGCGGTGATGGTTGAGGGAGGTTCAACCACACGGCGCCGCGCTCGAGCACAGCGTAGAGGGAGTGGACGCGCGATAACACACGCCAATGTCATCCCGGCTTTCGCCAGGACGACTTGCGGGGGTAGTCTTCGCTATTGCGTCACCTCACGGATGCAAGATCACCTTACCCATGGCCTGGCGTCCCGCCAGCACCTTCAGTGCGTCGGCGGTCTGCGCCAGCGGGAAGGTGCGGTCGACATGCGATGAGATCTTTCCTTCCGCCGTCCATTTCACCAGCTTCTCGAGATTGGCGCGGTTCTTTTCCGGATTCTGCCGGGTCCAGGCGCCCCAGAACACGCCTCTGATATCGCAGCCCTTCAAGAGCGCCAGGTTCAGCGGCATCTTCGGAATGTCGCCGGCTGCAAAGCCGATGACGAGGAAACGGCCTTCCCAGGCGATCGAGCGCAACGCCTGTTCGGCATACGCACCGCCCACCGGATCGAAGATGATGTCGACGCCCTTGCCGCCGGTGAGCTTGCGCAGGCCTTCCTTCAGATCTTCCTTGGCGTAGTTCAGCGTCAGCTCGGCGCCGTGCGCTTTGGCGAATTCGAGCTTCTCTTCGGACGAGGCGCAGGCGATCACCTTCAGGCCCATCAGCTTGCCGAGCTCGCACGCGGCAAGGCCGGTGCCACCGGCAGCGCCGAGCACGGCAAGCGTCTCGCCCGGCTTCGGGCTGGCGCGATCCTCCAGCGCATGCAGTGCGGTGCCGTAGATGATGATGATGCCGGCCGCGCGGTCGTAATCGAGATTGTCGGGAATCTTCACGATACCGGCTGCCGGCAGCGCGATCTTTTCGCGCGCGCCGTTGTGACCACACGAGGCGACCACGCGATCGCCGACTTTGAGATCAGTCACGCCGGGTCCAACGCTCTCGATCACGCCGGCGACTTCGGCGGCGGGCGAGAACGGGAACGGCGGCTTGATCTGGTACTTGCCCTGGATCATCAGGATGTCGAAGAAATTCAGCGCCGCCGCCTTGATCGCGATCACGGCCTCGCCGGGACCAGCCACCGGATCCGGCACATCGGCGAGCACGAGATCGTCGGGCTGGCAATATTGCGAGCAGAGGATGGCTTTCATGGCGACACCTTCTTGAGAAGTAAGTACTGGGGCGTTTCGAGTGGAATTATAGTTGGGCCGGTTTTGCCGGATTTGCCGCGACCGGACAATCCGGATTCTTTGTCTGAGGCTATGTTCGGCCTATCCTCGTCATTGCGAGCGCAGCGAAGCAATCCAGAGTCCGTCCGGCGGAAATAGTCTGGATTGCTTCGCTACGCTCGCAATGACGGAGCAAGCGGAAACAGCGAGGATTCAAACGATGTTTGAAACAGGTCTGCTTAGGGACAAGCGCATCCTCGTCACCGGCGGCGGCTCGGGCCTCGGTGCTGCGATGGGGCGCCGCTTCCTCAGCCTGGGCGCCGAGCTCGTGATCTGCGGCCGCAAGCTCGACCGTCTCGAAGCGACCGCGAGCGAGATGCGCGCAGAGACCGGCGGCAAGGTCACGACCATCGCATGCGACGTTCGCGATGGTGCCGCGGTCGACGCGATGATGGACGCGATCTGGCGCGAGGCGCCACTCGACATCCTCATCAACAACGCCGCCGCGACCTTCATCGCGCAGAGCGAGCATCTGTCGTTCCGCGCGGCCGATGCGATCCTGGCGCCGACGCTGCATGGTGCGATGTACTGCACGCTCGCTGCCGGCAAGCGCTGGATCGATGGTGCGCACCATGGTGTCGTGCTCTCGATCCTCTCGACCTCGACCATCACCGGCCGTGCCTTCACGGTCCCGTCCGCGATGGCGAAGTCGGCGGTGCTGGCGATGACCAAGAGCCTCGCGGTGGAATGGGGCCCGAAGGGCATCCGCACCGTCGCGATCGCGCCGGGGCCATTCCCGACGCCGGGCGCGTCGGGGCAGCTCCGCCCCGAGGGCCGCGACGAAGGCTGGACCACCCGCAACCCGCTGGGACGCGTCGGCCAGCATAGCGAGCTTGCCGACCTCGCCAGCTTCCTGGTCTCGGATCGCGCCGGATACATCAACGGTGAGATGGTGGTGATCGACGGAGGCGCGCATTTGCGCAGTTCCGGGGCCGAGGACCTGTTGCGATGGACTGATGCGCAATGGGCGGAACAGCGCGCCGCGCGGTCCAAAAGCTAACCGTGGTTTCCCGCTAACTGCCTTCCCAAACTGGACTTTCCCGGTTATCCCTGCGCGGGGACAAATCGCCGCCGGGCCATCTTCCAGTCACAATATTGAGGGAACCACTCCAGCATGTGGCGGGCGCTCTTTTTTGCTTTGATGACTGGCGTGGCGGCGTGGGGGTTGGGTGAATCCGCGCGCGCCCAAACCGCGCAACCGGCGCCGAAGGCGGCGGCCAAGCCAGCGGCACCAGCCGCCAAGACTGAAGCCAAGTCCGAAGCCAAGACTGAAGCAAAGACGGCCGCCAAGCCCGAGAGCAAGCCGGCCGCCCCTGCAGCGGCAGTCGCCGGTGGCGCGGAGCCGACGCTGATCGGCCAATTCGGCACCTGGGGTGCCTATGCGGCGACACCCAACGGCAAGAAGGTCTGCTTTGCGCTGGCAAAGCCTTCCTCGTCGAAGACAAATCCGCCAAACCGGCCGCGCGACCCCGCCTATGCCTTCGTCTCGACCCGGCCGGCCGAGAAGGTGAACAACGAAGTCTCGGTGATGATCGGCTACGCGCTGAAGCCGGGCTCGGAATCGACCGTCGAGGTCGGCGGCGCCTCCTTCGCGATGTACACGCAGGGCGACGGCCTCTGGATCAAGAACGCGGCCGAGGAGGAGCGGATGGTGGAGGCCATGCGCAAATCCGCCGATCTCGTGGTCAAGGGCGTCTCGGCCAAGGGAACGGAGACGACCGATACGTTCTCGCTGAAGGGTCTCGCCCAGGCCCTCGACAAGATCGCGCAGGATTGCCGGCGGTAAGGCTAAGTAATTGCCACGGTCGCAATCGGCGGTTCCGGTTGCTATATAAAGCCAGTTCCAGATCTCTTCCGTCATTCCGGGGCGATGCGCAGCATCGAACCCGGAATCTCGAGGTTCCAGGTTCAGCTCTTCGAGCCCCGGAACGACCAACCCATTAGGCCCATCAATGCAACCGACGACCGAGCCGCACAACGCAATCCTGGTGGAGAAGACTCCGCTCGAAACCTATGTGCCGCCGGCAAAGCCGTCGCTGATCGGCCTGTCGCGCACTGAACTTGCCGACCGTCTCGGCGAGATCGGCGTCGCGCCAGCACAGCGCAAGATGCGCGTGCAGCAGCTCTGGCACTGGCTCTATTTCCGCGGCGCCCAGAGCTTCGACGACATGACCTCGATCTCGAAGGGCATTCGCGCCGAGCTCGCGCAGCATTTCACCGTCGACCGGCCCGAAGTCGTGGCCGAGCAGATCTCCAACGACGGCACCCGCAAATGGCTGCTGCGCCTGCCGAGCGGCGACGTCGTTCAGAAGGCGCATGAAGTCGAATGCGTTTACATCCCCGAGACCGATCGCGGCACGCTCTGCGTCTCCTCGCAGGTCGGCTGCACGCTCAATTGCTCGTTCTGCCACACCGGCACGCAGCGCCTGGTGCGCAACCTCACCGCCGGCGAGATCGTCGGCCAGATCATGGTCGCGCGCGATCGTCTGAATGATTGGGCTGACCGCGAGGACGGCACGCGCCGCGTCACCAATATCGTGATGATGGGCATGGGCGAGCCGCTCTACAATTTCGACGCGGTGCGCGATGCGTTGCTCATTGTCGGCGACAATGAAGGCATCGGCATCTCTCGTCGCCGCATCACGCTGTCGACCTCGGGCGTGGTGCCGAACATCGTGCGCGCCGGCGAGGAGATCGGCGTCATGCTCGCGATCTCCTTGCATGCGGTGCGCGACGAGCTGCGCAGCGAGCTGGTGCCGCTCAACCGCAAATATCCGATCAAGGAACTGCTGCAGGCCTGCCGCGACTATCCCGGAGCCTCGAACGCCCGCCGCATCACCTTCGAATATGTGATGCTCAAGGGCGTCAACGATTCGCTCGACGATGCAAAGCTGCTGGTGAAGCTGCTCAAGGGCATTCACGCCAAAATCAATCTGATCCCGTTCAATCCCTGGCCTGGCACCGCCTATGAATGCTCGGACTGGGACCAGATCGAAAAATTCTCCGAATACATCTTCAACGCCGGCTATTCCTCGCCGGTGCGCACCCCGCGCGGCCGCGACATCCTCGCCGCCTGCGGCCAGCTCAAGTCGGAGACGGAAAAGCTCTCGGCCCGCGAGCGCCAGGCGCTGCGCGCCATGGCGATGACGGATTAGCAATGGCAATGCCCTCGATGCTCGTCATGGCCGGGCTTGTCCCGGCCATTTATGTTTTGAGTTCGTCATTCCGGGGCGCGCGCAGCGCGAACCCGGAATGACGGTGATACTCAAGGGGGCTCTCAGATGTCCCTGATCGGCCGCCTCATCGTCATCTTCATCGGCTTTCTCGCCGCCTGCTTCGTCGGCGGCATGATCGTCGTCGGCGCGCTGCTGTTTCCTGAGTTCTCCGATCTCGGAGCCGGTCCTGTCGATCAGGGCACGATCGACATTCTGCTCGGCTTCGGCTTCATCTTCGTCTCCGGTTTTGCACTGGTGCCGGCGGCGGTGATCGTGGCGATCACGGAAGCGCTCTATATCCGCAGCGCGCTCGCCTATGCAGTCGGCGGCGGCCTGGTCGGGCTCGCCTGCTATCTCGGCCTCATCCCGTTCCATCCCGATACGTTCCAGTTCGAAGGTATCGTGCGCCGGCATCTGGAGATCATGACCGGCGCGGGCATCGTCGCCGGCGTTGTCTACTGGCTGATCGCCGGCCGCAATGCCGGCGCCTGGCGCATCCCGCCGGCCCCGCGCCGGCCGCCTCCGCCGCTCCCGTCGAATTCAAGGCCGGATATGCGGTGACTTGCGGAGTGTAGGAATGATGCGAAGCTGCGCGCCAAACATTCAGTGTCGTCCCGGCGAAGGCCGGGACCCATACCCCCAGGGAGATATTTGGCGAAGTCTCGTCGTCCGGTACCGCTATCGAGTTCCTGTCGATAGACCTCGCGGTGTGGGTCCCGGCCTCCGCCGGGACGACGTTGTTGGAGCATTGCCGTAACATCGCGATCGCTCGCTCGCCGCAGCCGAATCCAGGGTTTCCATCCCGGTCCCACTCCGCTAAACCGCGCGCCATGAACCGGACTGGACTCTTCATCACCCTGGCGCTGTGGCTCGTGATCGGCGTCGTTTTCGGCCTTTATCCCGAGCTCGATCTCAAGCTCGCCGCGCTGTTCTTCGATCCCCAAACCAAATCCTTTCCGCTCAAGCTGAATGAATGGGCCGCCATCGCGCGCGATGCTGCGATGTGGGTCTCCTGGGTGTTCGTGCTGCCGTCGCTGGTCGCGCTCGTGGTCAAGATGATCAGGCCCGACCGCCCCCTGATGGTGTCGGGACGCGCGATCGTGTTCCTGCTGGTCACGATCATCATGTCGGCCGTGATTCTCTCCAACCTCACCTTCAAGACCTATTGGGGCCGGCCGCGCCCGGTGGTGGTGACCGAGTTTGCCGGCGATCAGCAATTCGTGGCGTGGTGGGATCCGCGCGGCGATTGCGAACGCAATTGCTCGTTCTTCTCGGGCGAGGGTGCGACGGCATTCTGGACGCTGGCCCCCGCCGCGCTGGCGCCTCCGGCCTGGCGGCCGCTCGCCTATGCCGGCGCGGTGGTGTTTGGCGCCGTGACCAGCGGCCTGCGCATGGCCTTTGGCGGCCACTTCTTCACCGATGTCGCAACCGCCGGCCTCGTGACCTTCGTCGTGATCTGGTTCACTTTCGCGCTTGTCTACCGCTGGCCGCGGACCCGGTTCTCGGACGAGGCGGTCGATGCCGCACTGACCCGGCTGAACATGCCCGCCTATCGGCTCCGCAAGCGCCTGTTCGGCCGCAAGACGGGTCCCGCACCCTCGATCTGAAGCCATTAAATGGGTGCCGAGGCGTGCGAAATTTGATATTCGCGCGGTCACGTTCACCCTCACATCAGCCCCTTGAAACCCCGATTGGAAGCCCCATGACCACGATCCTGAAAAGCCTGCCCAAGGGTGAAAAAGTCGGCATCGCTTTTTCGGGCGGCCTCGACACCTCTGCGGCGCTGCTCTGGATGAAGCAGAAGGGCGCGCGCTGCTACGCCTATACCGCCAATCTCGGCCAGCCCGACGAGGCCGATTACAACGAGATCCCGCGCAAGGCGGAAGCGTTCGGCGCCGAGAAGGCCGTGCTGGTCGATTGCCGCACGCAGCTGGTGCACGAGGGCATCGCCGCCATTCAATCAGGCGCCTTCCACATCTCGACCGGCGGCATCACCTATTTCAACACCACGCCGCTCGGCCGCGCCGTGACCGGCACGATGCTGGTCGCGGCGATGAAGGAGGACGGCGTCAACATCTGGGGCGACGGCTCGACCTTCAAGGGCAACGACATCGAGCGCTTCTATCGCTACGGCCTGCTCACCAATCCATCCTTGCGCATCTACAAGCCCTGGCTCGACCAGCAATTCATCGACGAGCTTGGCGGCCGCGCCGAGATGTCGGCATTCATGACCGCGCAGGGCTTTGCCTACAAGATGAGCGCCGAGAAAGCGTACTCCACCGACAGCAATCTGCTCGGCGCCACGCACGAAGCGAAAGATCTCGAGAGCCTCGACCGCGGCATCAAGATCGTCAACCCGATCATGGGCGTGCCGTTCTGGCGCGACGATTGCGTCGTCAAGGCCGAGAAGGTCGTGGTGCGTTTCGAGGAAGGCCAGCCGACCGCGCTGAACGGCAAGACCTTCTCTGATCCGGTCGCGCTGTTCCTCGAAGCCAATGCCATCGGCGGCCGCCACGGCCTCGGCATGAGCGACCAGATCGAGAACCGCATCATCGAGGCCAAGAGCCGCGGCATCTACGAGGCGCCCGGCATGGCGCTCTTGCATATTGCTTATGAGCGCCTCGTCACCGGCATCCACAACGAGGATACGATCGAGCAGTACCGCATCAGCGGCATGCGCCTCGGACGTCTGCTCTATCAGGGCCGCTGGTTCGATTCGCAGGCGTTGATGCTGCGCGAGACCGCGCAGCGCTGGGTTGCCCGCGCCGTCACCGGCGAGGTCACGCTGGAGCTGCGCCGCGGCAACGACTATTCGATCCTCAACACCGAGAGTCCCAACCTGACCTATGCGCCTGAAAGGCTCAGCATGGAGAAGGTCGAGGACGCCGCGTTTACGCCGGCCGATCGCATCGGTCAGCTCACCATGCGCAATCTCGACATCGCCGATACGCGCACCAAGCTCGGTCTCTATTCGAAGACCGGCCTGCTGTCCGGCAGCGAAGGCTCGCAGATTTTCCGGCTCGAGAGCGACAAGGAATAGTCTTGTAGGGTGGGCAAAGGCGCGCTCTTCGCGCGCCGTGCCCACCACTTGCAAATGGTGGGCACGGCGCAAGTGCGCCTTTGCCCACCCTACGATTGCTGTGTCCGGGGCACGAGAACAACCAAAACAAAAATGGCCGGGATCGCTCCCGGCCATTTTGCTTTGTGGCGATCGTCTCAGCGCGGCGGCGTGACGCCGGGCGGGGGCGGCGGCAGCGAGGCCGTGCCGCCATTGAGCAGCGGCGTGATGCGACGGATGGTGACGCGCCGGTTGATGCGGCTCGGACCGTCGGTCTGCTCCTTCAGGTACTGCTTGCCGTAACCCTGCGACGTCAGGTTCTCGGCGGGCACGCCGAACTGCTGCGTCAGCAATTCGGCCGCGGCCTGCGCGCGGCGATCCGACAGCGACAGATTGTCGACGTCGTTGCCGACCGCATCGGTGTGTCCCTCGATCAGGAACACCTCGCGCGGGTTGCGCTGGATCGCACGATTGAGGCCGTCGGCGATCACCTGCAGCCGCGCCGCCTGATCCGGCGGAATGGTCCACGATCCGGTCTCGAAATTGATCGTGTTGACATCGATGCTCGGCATCGCCATGCGGACGTTCGGCGAGTAGCGGATCTCGTCGAGCGAATAACGCCGCTCGATCCGCTGCACCGGCGGTGCTTCCATGGTCTCGTAGATCACATCAGGCGTCGCCTCCTGAGCGTCGACGATGTAGCGATCGTAGGGAATGTTGACGACCGGCGGCGGCACGTCGACATAGAAGCCGCCCACCGACCGCGGATCGCGGTAGCTGTTGTCGATGATGATGACCTCGCGCCCGCCGGGGTCCCTGCGGATACGGCGCAGCAGCGAACCATCAGGACCGACCACGGTGATCACCTCGCTGCCATCGGGACGGATCACGACGGTGCGGGTTTCGCCGCCGACGGTCTCGGTGCGGATGTCGCGGGCGCCGTAGCGGAAGCGGTAGAGATCGTTGCCGCGAACATATTCCTGACCGCCGGGGTCGCGGATGATGATGCGATCCGGTTCGGTGTAGACGGTGCGGCCGCCTTCGACGATCTCCTGCCGCTGGTTGCGGTAGTCGGCGATGGTGGCGCCGATCACGGCACCTGCGACGACGCCCGCGCCGAAGGCGAGCGGCGTCAGGTCACGCTGCTGCGGGCGCGGCGGCGGCGGCAGCGGAGCGGCCACTGCCGGCGCTGCACGGAACGCCGGCGTAACCGTCGGCGGTGCGTATTGAGCCTTGTCGGGCGGCGGAGCCGCGGCCGGCGAGGCAGGGACGACTGTCGGAGCTGCAACGCCCGGCGGAGGCGCCGGGGGACGCGGCGCGGCGCCCGCCTGCGGTGCCACAGGCGGTGTTCCGGGAGCAGGCGCCGTTCCGGCAGCGGGTGCGCCCGCGGGTGGCGTTCCACCCTGGCGTCCTGGCGTTGCGCCACCGGGCGCCGGCGTTGCCGTTGGAGCCGGGGTTGGAGTCGTTGTTCCTGCGGCCGGCGGAGCGCCGGGGCGTCCCGGCGGCGTCGCGCCAGGCGCTGGCGTTGCTGACGGCGTCGGTGTGGCTGTCGGGGTTGGAGTCGGCGTCGGCCGGCCTGCCGGCGCTGCGGGCGTCGGTGTGGCCGTCGGGGTTGGAGTTGGCGTCGGCCGGCCTGCCGGCGCTGCGGGCGTCGGTGTGGCCGTCGGGGTTGGGGTCGGCGTCGGCCGGCCTGCCGGCGCTGCGGGCGTCGGTGTGGCCGTCGGGGTTGGGGTCGGCGTCGGCCGACCTGCCGGCGCTGGGGGTGTCGGCGTGGGCGTCGGGGTTGGCGTTGCCGTGGGCGCCGGCCGAGCCGCAGGGGCCGCGGGCGGCGGAGGTGTTGGCGTTGCGGCCGGACGAGCCGGTGTCGCGGCCGGCGCCGGGAGCGGTGCAGCGGGAGCGTGCT